>DAIQNY010000032.1:0-19647 GCA_036788155.1 Actinomycetota bacterium
CAAAGCGTAGCGGCAAGACGCGGCCGCGGCGCTCGCAGCTTATCCGCGGTGCGTTGGGCAGCATCTAGGCGGGAGGTGTCCGGTGTCGGTCGGGTGTGAGGCCCGCCCACAGCAGGGGGCAATGCGATGGTGATGCCGCTCGAGACGAGCTGCCTCTGGCTCGCGCTCGTGCTGCTGCAGGTGGCCGGCATGTGGCTCGTCTTCCGCAAGGCCGGTCGTCCGGGCTGGCCGGCCCTCATCCCCGTCTACGACCTCGTCGTGCTCATGGACGTCCTCGGCCGCTCGCGCTGGTGGGTGCTGTGGTTGTTCGTCCCCATCGTCAACATCTTCGTCTGGCTGGCCGTCTGCCAGGACCTCGCCGATGCCTTCGGTCACGGCCTCGGCATGACGCTCGCCCTCTTCCTCGTCCCCTGGATCGCTTTCCTCGTGCTGGGCCTGGGGGGCAGCAGCTACTCCTCGCTCAGCGCGGAAGCCGGGCCTGCTCGATCGTGACGGGGCAGGCCGCCATCCAGTCCAAGGGCCCAGCGTCAGGCGGCGGGGAGGTGTGGCGTGGTGATCTGCCCAACAAGCGGATCAAGCTGACTCGCAGCAGCGCCGATTGTGTCACCAGGAATCGGCGCGCTCGCAGCTTATCCGCGGTGCGTTGGGCGGAGCACTGAAGCAGGAGGTGGCATGAGGCATCCCCTGGCATGTACGGCAGCAGGCTTCGCGGTCGTAGCTGCGCTGCTCCTCGTGGCAGGGTGTGGTTCGCAGACCGAGGCCGTCCCCATTCCCAGGGAGAGCGCCGCCGAGTCACTTCGCTCGAAGCTTGCGGCCGACGGGCTCGACGTTGCCTGGCTGACCACGTCGCAGCGCCCTGACTTCTTCGACTCCCGTGTGCGCCGAGCGACGCTGCAGATCGACGGTGACGCAGGCACCCTGGTCAACCTGTACCGCTTCCCCGACGAGCAGACGGCCGCCGCCGGCGCCGGCGGCGTCAGCGAAGACGGTATGCAGGTACCCATGGACGGTGGTCTTGCCAGCGTCTCCTGGACCGGCCGGCCACACTTCTTCCGTCAGGGCAGATTGATCGCCCTGTTCTGCGAGAGCGGCGATGTCCAAGCCCCGACCCGGCGTGATCGCCTCATCCTGGCGGCGCTGCAGGAGGTCATGGGTCCCCAGTTCGCGGGCTTGTCGCATGAGTAGGTGTGGCCCGCCCAACAAGCGCGTCAACCTGACGCGACCAACGGTTTCTGTAGTAACTTGGAGCCGCTGCCCGCGCAGGTTACGCGCGGTGCGTTAGTCTGTCTTCAGGCGACCGTTCGCGGTTCCCGACTGTGGTCAGCCGCGCCGCCCGCAGGGTAGCATGTCGTCGGAGGTGCTCATGGTCCGCGTCCTGCACGACAAACAGCAAGCGATTGCCGAGCTCTGCGCCCGCTACGGCGTGGTCCGGCTCGACGTGTTCGGCTCCGCCCTGCGCGATGACTTCCGCCCGGGCGAGAGCGACGTCGACCTGCTTGTCGCGTTTGCGCCGATGGACCCCCACGAACTGGCCGACGCCTACTTCGGTCTGCTCGATGCGCTGCGGGAGCTGCTCGGCGGCGAGGTCGATCTCGTCATGGCGGACGCCGTCACCAACCGCTACATGGTCCGCGAGATCGAGCGCACCAAGCAGCTCCTCTATGCCGCGTAGCGCCCTCGTCTACCTCGCCGACGTCACCGGCGCCTGCGATGCGATCACGCGCTTCCTCGCCGGCTCCGACTACGCCGCCTACCGCAACGCCGAGCTCACGCGCTCGGCCGTCGAGCGCCAGCTCATCGTGATCGGCGAGGCCGTGAACGCGCTGCTGCGACTCGAGCCGACACTCGCAGATCGCATCTCGCACGCCCGTCGCATCGTCGACTTCCGCAACCAACTCGCGCACGACTACGCCGCAGTGGACCACGCAGTCGTCTGGTCGATCGCGACCAAAGAGGTACCCGTGCTCCGCGCGGAGTGCGAGGCGATCCTCGCCGAGAGGGATGCGGAGGGTGAAGCAGACTAACAAGCGGATCAAGCTGGCTCGCCGAGGCGCCGGCGGCCTCACGGGAGGCCGGCGCGCTCGCAGCTTATCCGCGGTGCGTTAGGGCTGCGCCTTGGGCCGCCGGCGGCGCTCGCCCGGGTTGTAGTTGGCACAGTCCGGAGCATTGGCGCAGAGCCCCATGGACGTCACCGTGAGGACGAGCCGCCGGTAGTCCCCCTCGACCGCCTCGATGCGCTTCTCGAGGCGCGCCTCGCGCTCGTGCCAGGTCTGCTCGAGCCGGCGCCACTCCCCCTCGCGCGTCTCCCCCTGCTTGCGCATGAGGTCGGTCTGCTCCTTGAGGAGCTCGATCGTCTCCTTGGCCTCCGCGATGGCCTGCGTGCGCTCCTCACGACGGTCGCGCCTGAGCGCCGCCCACGTGCCGCCGATGCCCACGATGGCGCCGACCGCCGCCGTCCCGATCGCCGTGAGGTCCATCTCAGCGCCTCGCGAGGGCATCGAGCGCCGCAGCCCAGGCGTCCACGCTCTCGGGATCGCTGACGGCCGGCACCTTCCGCACCCGGCTGAGCAGACGCAGGATGAACCCGGCCGTGTAGGCGGCCGTGTTCTGCGGATGCGTCTGGGCCACGGTCACCACCGCCTGCTTCATCATCGTGAGCGTGATCGCGCCCCACGCCGGCTCCGCGGTACAGGCCGGGTTGCTGCACTCGGGCACCTCGGCGCCCTCGCCGGGGCTGGCCGCCGCCTGCTGCGCGGTGCCGCAGACCGGGCAGGTGTAGGTGATGTTCACTCCGCCTCCTCCACGTCCGCACCGAGCGCCACGGCCTCGCCCGTGCAGTAGGTGGCCTCGAAGTCGGCGATGCGCTCGCGGGCCTCGGCGAGGTCGGCCTGCAGGATGGCCTTGTCGACGGTGAGCTGCGCGACCTGCTGGCCGAGGTCGCGGATGACGGTCTGCGCGTCTGCCATGGGGTCCCTTCCTTACGGGCCGATGTTGCGGTACTCGGTGCCGGCGCTGCCGTAGCGGGCGTAGAGCTGGGTGTTGCCCCTATGCCTATAGGATGACCATCAGGGGTCGGGGGCTGGCCCACATTGAGCATTCGCCAAGTCGTTCGTCTAAGGGGGGCTTCCTTGTGCGCGAGTGACGTTCGTGAGGATGGTGCAGACGAGACCCAAGCTGCCAAGAGAGGTACGACCGAGGAGCCGGCTGATCATGGGCCGCGAACGGGCGAGGGACTTGAGAAACCCGTTCCCGGTACTCCAGCCGTGGCCATCCCCGAATCAGAGGCCCATCCGATAACCGGGCGCACAATCGCCGGCTACATCATTCTCACCGTAGCCATACTCCTCCTCGCTTCCTACGTGGTCGGAGCGTTCTGGCCGGCGTCACAACAACCCGATGCCGAGCCCTCACTTGGGAGGCTTGCGTGCATTGCCGCACTGACGGCCATGGTGGCTGTGCCTTGGTGGCTTTGGCGATGGAGCCGCCGAGCGATGCCGGAGACTGTGTCCAGTCCATCGACCGCCGAGCCATCGCCTGATGCCGAGCCAAGACATCCAGGTTCCAGCAGACTGCTCACCATTGCAGTCGTGGGCACCGCGGTGCTAGGCGTGGCCTTCTTCGTCAGCCTTGCATGGTTCGCTCACGCGCATGCCGAGAAGACGACAGCCACAGCAATCCAACCAGTCATCGCTTCGCCGCTGACCCGCTTCAGCCGCATGAGCTGGGGCGTGTCATTCGACTACCCCGGCTGCCTCGAATTGAACGCTGCCGACCTCGCAGACGTTCGTGCCGCTGCCCCTGGACAGGCTGTCACGTTCTCATGGGTGACGGATGCGGACGCTGAGTCCCACGACGAGCATCCGATTCTCATCACGCTCTCCAGGAAGAAGGGCGCGCCAGTGCCGAAGCGGCAGGCTCGTGAAGATGCCGCCGCGGGCGCGGCCTACCTCGACGGTCAGAAGGGTCAGCCGCTACCCGGAACAGAGGATCTGGTGCAGAGCGCCGAGGCGGTGATCCTCGACGGCCGGCCGGCTCTTCACATCGTGACTCGCTCCCGCGAGATGTACCCGCAGAACGTTCGCCGCGACCTGTACATCATCCAGTGCTCTCGATGCACCGTGATACTCGACATGTCGTTTCCCGAACGTGACTACACGACCTACGAGACCTCCGGCCTGATCAGGAAGATGATGTCGTCACTTCAGCTTCCGTGATGCGGAACGTGGAGTGCGATCCACGTTGAGCCAGAACGTATGCGTGCGAGCTCGTTGGTGCCCTTCTTGTGATTGGCAGTCCGGGAGCATTGCGCACAGTCCCATCGAGTCACTGTGAGGACGAGCCTGCGGTAGTCTCGCTCGACCGCCTCGATGCACTTCTCGAGGCCCGCCTCGGCGATGGACTGCGCATGCCCACCGCGACGATCCGACAACCCTCCGTCAGGGCTGCGGTACAGTGGAGAAGTGGACCGGTGGAGTCTGCGACCGTCCGACGGTCCAGACGTGTCGCGGAGGTCTTCCGTGCCGGAGCAGGTTGTCATCGAGGCCCCGGGCGGAGGCCATGAGTGGGAAGGACCGGCATGAGCCGCGGGATCGAGTGGGCTGAAGAGAGCTGGAATCCCACCACCGGCTGTACCAAGATCAGCCCCGGGTGCGCGCACTGCTGGGCCGAGCGTATGGCGCGGCGGCTCCGGGGTATGGGACGCGAGCGGTACGCCGACGGCTTTCGTGTGACGACGCACGAGGACCTGCTGGAGCGGCCGCTGCACTGGGTCAAGCCGCGGCTCGTGTACGTGAGCTTCATGGGCGACCTCTTCCATGACGAGGTGCCCGACGAGTTCGTCGGGCGCGTGTTCGACGTCATGACGCGCGCGCCGCAGCACCGATTCCATCTGCTCACCAAGCGGCCGGAGCGCATGGCGCGCCTGAGCTCCGGTCTTCCCTGGCCGGCCAACGTGTGGGCCGGTGTCAGCGTGGAGGACGAGGCGAACGCGGGACGCGGGGACTGGCTCCGCCAGACGCCCGCGTCCCTCAAGTTCCTCGTCCTCGAGCCGCTGCTCGCCCCCGTGGGCCGCCTCGACCTCACCGGCATCGGCTGGGTGATCGTCGGCGGCGAGTCGGGCCCGGGCGCGCGACCGCTGGACCCGGACTGGGTGCGAGCCGCGCGCGACCAGTGCCTCGCCGCCGGCGTGCCCTTCTGGTTCAAGCAGTGGGGCGGCGTGCGCCGCAAGGAGACCGGGCGCACGCTCGACGGTCGTGAGTGGCTGGGACGTCCCGAGCAGCAGCCCGCCGCCGGCCAGCCCGCCGGCCAGCTCGGCTTTGAGGACGTGGAGCAGGCGAGGTAGCCACGCCCCCCGACGCCGCCTTGCACTGCAAATCGATACAGGTAGACGGCACTTGTCTTGACCGGCCGTCCCGGGTGGCGGAACCTCAAAGAGCCCCAGCAATCCCGGCGGTAAGGACGGTGCCGTCATGGAAGACTTCTCCTGCCGCGCCAGTTCCCTCGAGGGCTCCGGCGCGCTCATCTCGGTGAGCGGAGAGCTCGATCTCCACACCTGCGAGGCGTTCAGGACCACTCTCGACGAGGCGCGCCGCGGGAAGCCGAGGCACCTCATCTTCGACCTGACCGAAGTCACCTACATCGACTCGACTGCCCTGGGAGTGCTCGTCGTCACCCAGCGTCAGGTCAAAGAGCCGCTCCACCTCGTGATCGGACAGCGACACCAGCGCAGACTGCTGCACCTCACCGGGCTCGATGAGGTCTTCGCCATCCACCAGACGCTCGACGAGGCGCTCGACGAGGCGCTCGAGCGCGCCGCCTAGCGACGGTCAAGCGGCGCGGTCGATATCGTCGTAGTCGTCGCGGCTGCGCCGCCTGTCGTCGCGGATCACCGTCTCATCCCTGCGATCGACGATCGTCTCGCGCCGCCCCAGACCCCACGAGGCCCAGAAGATGAACGACAGGACGAGCCCGATGACGCCGACGATCATGAGGATCACGCCGACCGTCTGGATGTTCACTCCGGCGACCGTAGCGGTGACCGCGAAGCGCAGGATCGCTCCTACCGCGATGAGGAAGATGCTGATGCCGAGTCCCACAGTGTGCTCCTCCTCTCTCGTCCGAGCGGGTGGCACTCTCGGGGTTCCCGCCCTCCGGCGACCATAACAGTCGAGGCCGTGAACGGCGGCGGCGCCTTGACGGCGCGCCGCCGGGAGGATATCCACCAAGCCGAGACCAAGCCGGACGGCGCGTCGCCGGAGACGGACGCCGGACACAGGACGGGAGGTCGACTCATGGCAGCAGCGCAGCGCAGGAACATCAGCAGGTTCATCGAGCCATTCCGCGTCACTCCGGGCAAGAAGGTCACGCTGGCCCGCGACTTCGATCCCGAGTACGTGGACGGCGGTCTCACCAGGGAACGAGGCGAGGAGCTGCTGGCACAGGGCATCGAGCTCCTCGCCGACTACCAGGCGAGGCTCGCGGCGCAGGACACCTGGGCCGTGCTCCTGTGTCTGCAGGCGCTCGACGCCGCCGGCAAGGACGGGACGATCCGTCACGTCATGAGCGGCGTCAACCCCCAGGGGGTCGAAGTGCACGGCTTCAAGGCGCCGTCCACTGAAGAACTCGATCACGACTACCTGTGGCGCTACCAGCAGCGCCTGCCCGAGCGCGGCCACATCGGCATCTTCAACCGCTCGCACTACGAGGAGGTGCTCGTGGTGCGCGTCCACGAGGACGTCTTCGCGCGCGAGAAGCTGCCGCGCGGCGCGCGGCGCCCCGGCGTGTGGAAGCGCCGCTATCGGCAGATCAACGACTGGGAGCGGTACCTCGTCGAGAACGGCTACAAGGTCGTCAAGCTCTTCCTGAACCTGAGCAAGGACGAGCAGCGCAAGCGCTTCCTCGCCCGCATCGACGTCCCCGAGAAGAACTGGAAGTTCTCCGCCGGGGACGCACGCGAGCGTCGGCACTGGGATGCCTATCAGAAGGCCTTCTCCGAGATGCTGTCGGCCACGAGCACGGAGTGGGCACCGTGGTACGTCATTCCCGCCGACCACAAGTGGTTCGCACGCATCGCCGCGGCCGCGGTGCTCGTCGACACGCTCATGACCATCGATCCCCGCTACCCCACGCTGCCCGAGAAGGAACTCGAGGAGCTGGCCGTCGTCAAGAAGGAACTCGAGGCCGAGGGGCCGCCGAAGGTCTCCGCCGACCCCGATGAGGAGGCACCGCACGAGGAAGACGAGGAGGCCGGAGAGCCTGACGGCGGCAAGAAGGGCGGCAAGCGCAAGAAGGGCGGCAAGCGAGGCAAGAAGCGCAAGAACTGAGACCAGCCTCTGAGGGCGCGCCGGGGCACACGGCCGGATACGCCGCCCGGCCGACATGCCGGAACGGCATGCCGCCGGGCTCTGCCGGGAACACTCAAGATGTGCAGCAGGCACGCAGCTCAGGGACGATTCGCACGATCGACCGCACCGCCCCGAGCGACCCGAGAGGGTCATCCGGCGAGAACGCCTGGTGAAGTACAAGGCGATCCCATCGGAGACAACGACCTGCTGCACTCGTCCGTACGGCAACGGCGGTGACCGCGGCGGCCGCCATCCCGGCCCAGGCCGCCACCGCGCAGCGACAACGCGCACCATGTGACCTCCTCGCGCGTCTGAAGAGATGATGCAACGCATGCCGCACAGGGACGGACACTCACGAACGCCGCCGGCGCTCCTCACCGCTGTCCTGACCGCGGCGCTCGCGACGGCGGTCTTGCTCGCCGGCTGCGGCGGCGCGGACGACGACTCCTCGGCGACACCGTCCGCCTCGCCGCCCGCGACGAGCCCCGCAGGCGGTACGCGGCCGGCGCCGGGACTCTACGAGTTGGCGGACGGCACGGTGGCAGCCGTCGGCGCCGTGGAGTACCGCGACCTCGAGGGCGGCTTCTGGGTCGTCGTCGCTGCGACCGGGGCTCCGGGGGACGCCGCGGAGACCGTTGCCGTGCTCGCCAACGGCGAGGAGTTCGCGGCGCAGTTCCGGGCGTATCCGGAAGGGTTGTTCGAGGTACGGGGTGAGCGCGCCGGTGACGTCTCGGTCAGGATGGCCGGCCCGGAGATCACGGCGTCAAGCGTGACCCTTCTGCCCGAGGGCGGGCCGGCCGACTGAAGACCGGCGTGCCCCGCGAGTTCGCCGTCCAGTTCTCGGTGGCGAGGCGCCCGCGGCCGGTCTACTCTCAGTGGCATGGCAACTCCCCCACGACAGGAGACCCGCCCCGTCACCGTCCCGCTCCGGCGGGACGAGATGCTCGCGGCACTGCGCCGGCGGGACCGCTCCTACGACGGGCTGTTCTACACCGCCGTGACGACGACCGGCGTGTTCTGCCGTCCCTCCTGCCCGGCGCGCGACCCCAGGCCGGAGCACATCGAGTTCTACCCGAGCGCGAGGGAGGCGCTCGTGGCGGGCTTCAGGCCCTGCAAGCGATGCCGGCCGCTCGAGACGGGCGACGGCACCCCCGCGTGGGCGGCGAGCCTCATCGCGCGCGTCGAGGCCGACCCCGCGGCCCGCGTCTCGGACGCGGATCTGCGCGCCGATGGACTCGATCCCGCCGCCGTGCGGCGCTGGTTCAAGAAGACGCATGGGATGACGTTCCAGGCCTACTGCCGCGCCCGCCGGCTGGGCGACGCCTTCGCGGCGCTCCGCTCCGGGCGCGCGATCGACGAGGTCGTCTTCGACCACGGCTGGGGCTCGCACTCCGGTTTCAGGACGGCGTTCGGGAAGCTCGCAGGAGCGGCGCCGGGAGCGGCCTGGGCCGCTCCCGGCGCCGCTCTCGTCCGCCTTGACTGGCTGGAGACACCCGTCGGCCCGCTGGTCGCCGGCGCCACCGACGAGGCCCTCTGCCTGCTCGAGTATCCGGATCGCAGGATGATGGAGAGCCAGCTTGAGACGCTGCGGCGACGCCTGGGACGCCCGCTCGCACCCGGCCACAGCCCGATCCTCGACCGGCTCCGCACGCAGCTCGGCGAGTACTTCGACGGGCGGCGCACGACGTTCGACCTGCCGCTCGATTACCCGGGCAGCCCGTTCCAGCGCCGCGTGTGGGACGCGCTCCTGCGCATCCCGTATGGCGAGACGCGCACCTACGCGGCACTCGCGAGAGAGATCGGCGCGCCGGGGGCGGCGCGCGCCGTCGGCGGCGCCAACGGCGCCAACCGCATCGCCATCGTCATCCCCTGCCACCGGGTGATCGGCGCCGACGGCGGTCTGGGTGGCTACGGCGGAGGTCTCTGGCGCAAGCTGCGGCTGTTGGAACTCGAGGGCATCCGCCTCGCCGGCCATGACGGTGGCGCAGGGTCCGGCGCCTAGGCGACGGCCGTGTCCTTCAGGGCCGCCGGGCCGCGCCCGCAACACGAGCACGGCGTCGGGCTTGCGCCCGGCAGGAATCGAGCCTATTATGCGCAAACGTTATTCGTGCACTTAGTCCTTTGCATAGTGTACGCAGCCGGCCTGAGGGAGAGGACCAGATGATCGACGAGCCCGTAGCCGACGTGCTGGACCGCGTCCGGCGCCTGAGTGCGGAGGAGATCCTCACCGACGCGGCCTCCAGGTACCCCGGTCGCGTCGCTCTTGCGAGCAGCCTGAACGCCGAGGACCAGGTCCTCACCCACATGATCGCCGCCGCGGGCCTCGATATCCCGGTCTTCACGATCGACACGGGCCGGCTCGTCCCCGAGGCCTACGACCTGCTCGACCAGACCTGCACGCGCTACGGGCTCACGATCGCGGTGTACTGCCCAGACACAGCCGAGGTCGAGAAGATGGTGGCCCAGTATGGCGTCAACCTGTTCCGCGACAGCCGGTTCCTGCACGAGCACTGCTGCGAGACGCGCAAGACCAGACCGCTCCGCCGCGCGCAGGTCGGTCTCGACGCCTGGGTCTGCGGCTCCCGCCGTCGCGCTGACGGGAGCGCACCCGTACAGCCTGCGGAGTGGGACGCCGCCGCAGGCCTGCTCGAGCTCCACCCGCTCGCGGGCTGGGACGACGCGCGCATGTGGGACTACGTCCGCGCCAACGACGTCCCCTACAACTCTCTGCACGACAAGGGATTCCCGACGATCGACTGCGCGCCGTGTACGGCCGCGGCGACCGCGGAGACCACAGAAGCCGACCACACGAGGTAGCCATGACCGTGCCGGAAGACGTCTCCACCATCCTCGCCGAGCTCGACACCGCGTCCCCCGAGCAGGTGCTCGCCGACGTCGCAGGGCGCTATGCCGGCCGCGTGGCCTTCGCCTCCTCACTGGGCGCCGAGGACCAGGTCCTCACGCACATGATCGCCACGGCCGGACTCGACATCCCGATCTTCACGCTCGACACCGGCCGGCTGTTCCCGGAGACCTATGATCTGCTCGACCGCACCGCGAAGCACTACGGCCTGTGCATCAAGACGTACTTTCCGGCCGCTGCGGAAGTCGAGAAGATGGTCGACAAGGACGGTGTGAACCTGTTCCGCGACAGCATCGAGGCGCGTCACCGCTGCTGCGAGGTGCGCAAGATCCTGCCGCTGCGCCGCGCACAGCTCGAGCTGGACGCCTGGATCTGCGGACTGCGCAGCGGCCAGGGCGCGACCCGGCAGAAGGTGGAGATCGCGGAGTGGGACCAGCTGGCCGACATGGTCAAGGTCAACCCGCTCGCCTCGTGGGACGAGCCCCGCGTGTGGGAGTTCATCCGGGCCAACGACGTGCCGTACAACCCGCTCCACGATCAGGGCTTCCCGAGCATAGGCTGCGCGCCCTGCACGCGCGCCGTCGCCGAAGGCGACGACTGGCGCGCGGGCCGCTGGTGGTGGGAGCAACCCGAGCACCGCGAGTGCGGGCTGCACGACCGCGCGGCGAGGATCCCCGGGAGCGCCGCCGACTCGGCGGGCGCCTGAGATAGAGCGTCGTGAACCAGCTCGACACCCTGGAGGCCAAGAGCGTCCACATCCTGCGCGAGGCGTACCGCAGCCTCGGCAACGTGTGCATGCTCTGGTCCATCGGCAAGGACAGCACCGTGCTGCTGCACCTGGCGCGCAAGGCGTTCTTCGGCCACGTGCCGATCCCGCTCGTCCACATCGACACCGACTACAAGATGCCGGAGATGATCGAGTACAGGGACCGTCTGGCGCTCGAGTGGCGTCTCAACCTGATCGTGGGCCAGAACCGCAAGGCGCTGGAGGAGAAGGCCACCTTCCCGGACGGCAACTGCGACCGCATCCAGTGCTGCCGCAACCTCAAGACGCTCGCGCTCAAGCACACGCTCTCCGGTGAGTGGACGCGGCAGCGCATGGACCATGCGCTGGGCCGCCTGGTGGATGACGACGATCACACGCCGTACACGGGTGTGATCGTCGGCGTGCGCGCGGACGAAGAGGGCTCGCGCTCCAAGGAGCGCTACTTCTCGCCGCGCGATGTCGAGAACGACTGGAACGTCGACGACCAGCCGCCGGAGCTCTGGCGCTACTTCAAGACGGACTTCGAGCCCGGCACGCACGTACGCGTGCACCCGCTGCTCGACTGGACCGAGCTCAACGTGTGGGAGTACATCCACCGCGAGAACATCCCCGTCACGTCCCTGTACTTCGACGACGGCACCGGCCACCGCTGCCGTTCCCTGGGTTGCTGGCCGTGCACGTCGCCGGTCGAGTCGGACGCCACGGACATCCCCGGGATCATCGAGGAACTGCGCACCGGCAAGTTCAGCAACATCGCCGAGCGCAGCGGACGCGCCCAGGACAAGGACGGCGGCGGCGGCCTCGAGTCGCTGCGCCGCGGGGGGTACATGTGATGGGCAGCCTGGACGGGAACGCGCCGGACGCCTCCCTCGAGGCCCAGAGCTGCGCGCCGCCCGGCGCCGGCGACGAGATCTCGCCGTTCGACCTCGAACGGCTGGACATCGTCGCCGTCGGTCACGTGGACCACGGCAAGAGCACGGTCATCGGCCGCCTCATGGCCGACACCGGCTCCTTGCCCGACGGCAAGCTCGAGCAGGTCAAGCAGATGTGCAAGCAGAACGCGCGCCCCTTCGAGTACGCGTTCCTCCTCGATGCCCTGAAGAACGAGCAGGCGCAGGGCATCACCATCGACACGGCGCGGTGCTTTTTCACCACACCGCGCCGCCACTACATCATCCACGATGCCCCGGGCCACGTGGAGTTCCTCAAGAACATGATCACCGGGGCATCCCGGGCGCAGGCCGCGCTGCTCGTCATCGACGCCAACGAGGGCGTGCGCGAGAACTCCAAGCGGCACGGCTACATCCTCAGCATGCTCGGCATCCGGCAGATCAGCGTGCTCGTCAACAAGATGGACCTGCTCGGCTGGGACCAGGCGGCGTTCGAGGCCATCGTGACCGAGTACGGCGACTTCCTCGGACGCCTCGGCGTGCACCCGATGAGCTTCATCCCGGTGAGCGCGCGCGACGGCGACAACATCGTCGCGCGCTCCGCCTCCACGCCCTGGTACGACGGGCCCACCGTGCTGGACCAGGTCGAGGCGTTCGTGCGCCTCGAGGACGACCTCGACCGGCCGTTCCGCATGCCGCTGCAGGACGTCTACAAGTTCACGGAGGCGGGCGACGACCGGCGCATCTTCGTCGGCACCATCGAGACCGGCCGCATCCGTCCCGGCGACGACGTCGTCTTCCTGCCCTCCGGCAAGCACTCGACGGTCAGGACCATCGAGGCGCTCAGCGGCCCGCGGCCCGACGAGGCGTTAGCCGGTCAAGCCACGGGCCTCACGCTCGACACACAGGTCTACGCCAAGCCAGGCGAGCTGATGGTCCGCGCGGACGAGCCCGAGCCACTCATGGCCACTCGCATCCGCGCCAACGTGTTCTGGATGAACAGCGCTCCGCTCCTGAAGGGGCGGCGCTACGTGCTGCGCATGGGCGCCGCCCGTGTGGCCGCCGAGCTCGAAGAGGTCATCAGCGTGCTGGACGAGCAGGAGCTCGAGTCGGTCACCGGCGGCGGCCAGGTAGAGCGACACGAGGTGGCCGAGGTCATCCTCCGCGCCGTGCGTCCCGTGGCCTTCGACGCCGCCGACGTGCTCGAGCCCACGTCGCGCTTCGTCGTCGTGCACGGCTGGGACACCGCAGGCTGCGGCATCGCCCTCGAGGCGCTTGAGGACAAGGGCCGCGGTGATGTGGTCGGGCGGAAGTTCCTGCGCGGGGCCGTGAGCGACGCGGAGCGTGCGGCCCGGTACGGCCACGCCGGCAAGGCCGTGGTATTCGTCTCGCAGTCCGGTGAAGCGGCGCACGGGCTGGCGAGCCGCGTGGAGCGCCGCTTGTTCAACCAGGGCCTGCACTCCTTCTACCTTGGCGCCACCGATCTCGGCGACGACAAAGACGTCCTCGCCCGCGAGGACCACCTGGGCCGCCTGGGCGAGGTTGCCTGGGCCATGACCGACGCGGGTTCGATCTTCGTCGCCTCACTCGGCGACGTGGACCGCTTCGACCTCGACCGACTCCGCCGGCTCGCAGTGCCGCACCAGGTGTTCGTCGTCGACATGGACGCCGGCGGAGACCTCGGCGCCGACATCGAGCTTCCGCCGGGCGCCGACGACGAGGCGGCGAAGGGGGCGCTGCGCGCCCTGGCCGCCGCCGGCGCAGTCCCCGCCACTCCCTGACAGTCGACGACGCGCGGTGAACGGACCGGATGTTCGTCTGCTAAGCCTCGGGTCTCGACAGCGTCTGTAGGGGTGAAAGGAGCTCACCCCTACCAGGAGGATCCATGAGGTCGAAGATCAGGTTCGTTGTGGCCACGGCCGCCGTCGCAGTGGTCGCGTTCGCCGGCGTGGCACATGCGGGCAACGGCGCACGCGACCGTGACCAGCTGAAGCTCAAGGACGGAAGCTGCGTGACCGCCGTCGCCGGCAAGGGCGGCCAGCGGTGCGGCTCCGGCGACTGCACCGGCGGCCGCGATCAGCTCAAGCTGCGCGACGGAAGCTGTCTCACCACCGTCGCCGCCAGGGCAGGCAAGGGCCAGCGGTGCGGCTCCGGCGACTGCACCGGTGGCCGCGATCAGCTCAAGCTGCGCGACGGAAGCTGCCTGCTTCCCGTCTGACGCCGCGACAGACCGGTCTGACGCCGCCGGCCGCCGCGAGTATGGCCCCCTCGGGGCTCTTCTCGCGGCGGCCGGCGGCCTACTGTCACCAGTCCGGCCGACGGCAGACACGGGTAATTCTTGACAAGGTGCTGTAGTATGACGCCCGGGCCTGCAGATGGCCCTGGAGTTGGCGGCGTGACCTGGTCCCTTCCGCCGGCGTGCTCAGCGGATCTGGCACTCGGTCGCGTCGCTTCGTTTAAGCCCCCCGGGGCGGAAAAGGATGCGTCAAAATGGCAGAAGGCACCGTCAAGTGGTTCAACGCGGCCAAGGGCTACGGCTTCATCTCTCGTGAGGACGGCGACGACCTGTTCGTCCACTTCCGCGAGATCCAGATGGACGGCTTCCGTACCTTGGAAGAGGGCGATCGCGTCGTCTTCGACGTCACCGAGGGCCAGAACGGCAAGATGCAGGCGAGCAACGTCCGCAAAGGCTGACCGCGCGGAACAGCCAGAGTGCCGCCGCGAGGGCGGCCCCCGACGGGGGCCGCCCTCGCGGCGTACGGCGCCCCCGGATACCTCGGCACACGCCCGTCGGATTGCGTTAGCATGTGCGCCGTGAGCCTCCGCCGCGACCCGATCGCTTCCCTCACCATCGACGGCCTGCGCTTCTCCGTACGCCGGAGCGCCAGACGCCGGACCGTCGGTATCACGGTGAAGCGCGACGGCGAGCTCGTTGTCGCAGCTCCGGCGCGCACGTCCGCCCGGCGTCTCGAAGCGGTCGTGCGCGACAAGCTGCCGTGGGTGCGCCGCAAGCTCGCCGAGTTCGAGGCGCTCGGCCCGCCGCCCCGGCCCCGGCGCTTCGTCGCCGGCGAGCTCTTTCCCTACCTCGGGCGCGACTACCCGCTCGTCCTCGTCGACCGGCCGGCGGAGTCCGTGGCGCTCGCCGCCGGCGCGCTCGCCGTCGACCGCTCACTGGACGGGAGCGCCGGTGCCGCCGTCGTCGCCTGGTACGAGGCACGGGCGCGGGAGTACGTGCAGCGAGCCGTCGCACGCTTCGCACCACTCGTTGCCGCCGCGCCGGCCGCAGTGGTCGTGCGCGACCTCGGCAAGCGACGCTGGGGCGTGTGCGACCACCGCTCGCTCGCGGTCAGTTTCCACTGGCACCTCGTGACCCTGCCGCCGGACCTGATCGACTACGTGGTCGTGCACGAGTTGACGCACCTGCACGAGCCCAACCACGCACCGGCGTTCTGGCGGCGGGTCGAGGACGTGCTCCCAGACTACCGGCAGCGTCGCCGGCGGCTGCGCGAGAGCGGCGACGCGCTCGTCTTCTGAGCAGTTCGGCGGCGGAACCCGAGCCCGCCTAATCCGCGACGCTCACCCGCAGCCGGATCCGCCAGCGTCGCCGAGGCTTCACGTCCGCCTTGCGCTTCACTTCGATACCGGCGAGATAGTCGAACACTCCGCGCACCTGGTCGTCATCGTCGACGCTCCAGATGTGGATGAACGGGAGTGGGATCACCTCCCACGTGCCGCGTGGGCGGGTGCGGAACCTCCCGGAGACCACCAGGCGGCTCTTGGACGGCGAGAAGTCCCAGTGCCGGAGATCCACGCCGATGACCTCCCAGTGGGACGGCATCGCGCCGGCGAACAGGTCCGTGGCCACCACCGGCCGCGCCGGCACCACCCGTGCGGCGTCGTCGACGACCCACTCCGGCGGGTCCTCCTGCTCCTGGTGGAACATGGCGAGCAGGTCGAACGGCTCCCCAGGGCCGATGGCCCTGTAGCCGCGCTTGATGCGTTCCAACACGTCCATGCCCTCGTTTTCCCCCCTGCATCTGCTGTGGTATCCTCTGCTCCCCTAGGGGCCACCGGCCTCGCTGGGCCCCGTGGGCGATTAGCTCAGTGGGAGAGCGCCCGCCTCACACGCGGGAGGTCGTTGGTTCAAATCCAACATCGCCCACCACTCCTCCTCACCTGGCTCCCGCTGACCACCAGGAGGCCGCTTGCTTTTCGCCCCGCGCATCAGTAACGTTGCCCATTGGCCTAGCCCAAGGAGCGAAGCCCGCATTGCCGTCGCACGGCCCACACGGTCCAGGACCAGAGGGCGCTAAGGGGAGCGACGACTGTGAGGGATTCGCTGGCAGGTCCCGCCGCGCGGATGTCCTGGTATGCCCGCCGGCCTGCGGACGAGCCCCTCGTGCGGATCCCCCCCTGGGCACCGCGCGGGAGGACCCATCCAGCGATCGGACCACCGATGAAGGTCCATGGGAGGTGAACAGGGTGGCTGACGAGCCCAAGCTTTTCCCACCGTCGCCCGAGTTCCAGAAGAACGCCTACTACTCCTCGATCGAGCAGTACGAGGCGGACTACAAGCGGTCTGTGGAAGACCCGGAGGGCTTTTGGGCCGAGCGCGCCGAGGATGCGCTCGTCTGGACGAAGAAGTGGGACAAGGTCCTGGACTGGAGCTTCGACCCCAAGCCGTACGTCAAGTGGTTCGAGGGCGGCGAGCTCAACGCCGCGTACAACTGCCTCGACCGCCACGTCGAGGCCGGCAAGGGTGACAAGCCGGCCATCATCTTCGAGGGCGACCCGGGCGACACGACGACGTACACCTACGCCGAGCTCAAGGACGAGGTCAGCAAGTTCGCCAACGTCCTCAAGAAGCACGGCGTCAAGAAGGGCGACCGCGTCGCCATGTACCTCCCGATGATCGCCGAGCTGCCCGTCGTCATGCTCGCCTGTGCCCGCATCGGCGCCATCCACATGATGGTGTTCGGCGGCTTCAGCGCCGAGGCTCTCAAGGCCCGCATCGACAACAGCGGGGCCAAGATCCTCGTGTGCGCCGACAAGGGTCACCGCGGCGTCAAGAGCACGCCCAGCAAGACCAACGCCGACATCGCCATCGAGGGAGAGACGACGGTCGAGAAGGTCATCGTCATCCAGCGCGTGGACGGCGACGTGCCGATGAAGGAAGGCCGCGACGTCTGGTACCACGACGAGATGGCCGCCCCCGACATCACCACCGAGTGCGAGTGCGTGCCGGTCGACGCCGAGCACCCGCTCTTCATCCTCTACACCTCAGGCTCCACGGGCACGCCCAAGGGCGTCATCCACAGCACCGGCGGCTATCTGCTCTACGCGCACGACACCACGAAGTACGTCTTCAATCTTCACGACGACGACGTCCACTTCTGCATCGCAGACATCGGCTGGATCACCGGCCACAGCTACATCGTGTACGGACCGCTCAGCATGGGCGCCAGCAGCATCCTCTTCGAGGGTCTGCCGACCTATCCGGAGCCGGACCGCTACTGGCAGGTGGTCGAGAAGCACAAGGCCACGACCATCTACACCGCCCCCACCGTCATCCGCAGCCTCATCGGGCAGGGCGACGAGTGGCCGATGAAGCACCCCATGGACAGCCTGCGCATCATGGCCTCCGTGGGCGAGCCCATCGATCCCAACAGCTGGCTGTGGTACTACGAGAAGGTCGGCAAGAGCCGTATCCCGCCCAGCGACACGTGGTGGCAGACGGAGACCGGCGGCCACATGATCGCCCCGCTCGCCGGCGCCATGACGCTCAAGCCGGGTTCGGCGGGCCGTCCGTTCTTCGGCGTGCAGACCGCCGTGCTCACCGACAAGGGCGAGCCCGCCGGCGTCGGCGAGGACGGCCATCTCGTCATCAAGGCCCCCTGGCCGGGCATGATCCGCGGCACCTGGGGCGACGAGGACGGCAAGCGCTTCAAGGACGTCTACTTCTCGATGTTCCCGGGCTACTTCACCACCGGCGACGGCTGCGCCATCGACGCAGACGGCGACCACTGGCTCAAGGGCCGCATCGACGACGTGCTCAACGTGTCCGGTCACCGCATCGGCACCTCGGACGTCGAGGGCGCGCTCGTCAGCGCTCCTCAGGTCGCCGAGGCCGCCGTGGTCGGGTACCCGCACGAGATCAAGGGCACCGGCATCTACGCCTACGTCGTGCTGAACGACGGCGTGGAGCCGAGCGACGACCTGAAGAAGACGCTCGTCGTGCACGTGCGCAAGGTCGTGGGCCCCATCGCCACGCCCGACAAGATGCAGTTCGCCTCGACCGGTCTGCCGAAGACCCGCTCCGGCAAGATCATGCGCCGCATCCTGCGCAAGATCGCCGAGGGCGAGTTCGAGGCGCTGGGCGACACCAGCACCCTGGCCGACCCCAGCGTGGTCGACGACCTCAAGGCCAACAAGCAGTAGCCTCGCCCAACAGGGACGAACGCTCGAAGAGGGCGGGCGGCCGGGAGGCCGCCCGCCCTCTTCTTTCGGGTCGCAGGGAGTGCCGGCCGGCTCCGGAGCGAGAACGGTCTGCACGGGCGCCGTCCCGCGGGTCGCTCAGCGTGCTCGCCGTCGTCGCGGCGGTCGCGCTCTTCCCCACGCTCCGCACCTGGTCGCAACCCGGCGCGCCGCGTGCGCCGGACGAAGCCGGCTCGGCCGCGCGGGGCGAGGCGAGCTCACCCTGAGGCGGCCGCAGCAGCCGGCGGACGTCCTCGCCTACCGGCTCAGGGGCTCGCCGACGGCGTCGGAGACGCCGTCGGCGTGGGCGGCCCCGTGGACACGACGATCGTCACGGTGCTGCCCGGCGTCGCCAGGACGCCCGCCTGCGGCTCCTGGGAGACCACGCTTCCGGCAGGGACCGAATCGCTCTCCTGCCGGCTGATGACGACGTTGAAGCCGGCGGTCGTGAGCTGCGACGTGGCGGCGGACTCGGAGCTCCCCACCACGCCGGGCACGGCTACCGGCGTCGCACTCGGCGACGGGGCGCCGGCGACCTCGAGGTCCACAGTGGAGCCCTCGTCGACCATCGTCCCGGCGTCGGGGTCCTGACCGACCACCGTGCCCTCGGGGCCGTCCGTGCTCTGGACCCGCGTGACCTTGCCGGCCTTGAGCCCCGCCTCGGCAAGCGTCGCGGTCGCTCGCTGCTGGGTCATCCCGGAGACGTCCGGCACCCTCACGTCTCCGTCCGCCGAGTCGAACGCCCCCAACGCCCACGCCGCCGCCAGTACGGCCGCGGCGGCGACCACGACGAGCAGGATCCAGAGCCAGGCCCTGCTGGGCCGCCTCTCCTCCACGACCTCCTGCACCTGCGCCGAGCGCAGTACACGCTCGAGATCCGCCCGGAACTGAGCGGCCGTGCCGCGCGCGCCCGGGTCCTTCTCGAGCGCGCGCATGATCACCTGCGCCAGCGCCGGCGGCACCTCGGGGTTGTCGAGCTGCGGCGGGCGCACCACGCCGTCCAGTTGCTCCTGGGCCACCACGGCAGCGTCGGCGCCGTCGAACGCATGACGACCGGTGAGCAGCAGGTAGGCGACGAGCCCCAGTCGGTACACGTCGGACGCAGGGCCGGGAGACCGCCCGGCGACCTCCTCGGGGCTCAGATAGCGGGCTACATCAGGGGGCGTCCCCGGGCGAAGGTCGGGCGGCGGATATGCCGCGGCCAGACCCGCGCCCCTGAGCACGATGGAGCCGTCGGGAGCGCGGACGAGGGACGCGGGGTCGACGCCGCCGTGGATCACGCCGCGCTCGTGCAGCGCGGCGAGCCCGGCG
>DAIQNY010000033.1:0-19439 GCA_036788155.1 Actinomycetota bacterium
ACCGTCACCTCTCCCCCACCAACGTTGATGCCGAGCTCCACGCGGTCGTGGGGCAGCGCGTCGAGCACCGGCCCCACCTGCATCTCTCCGACGCCGAAGATGCGGACCATGCGCGCCGCGACGTCGGGGAAGAACCCGTCCTGCTCCAGGGCAGCGGCCGTTTCGAGCCACATGCGCTGGAATTCGTAGGGAACGCCGGGGTAGGCGTAGATGCGCGTCCGCCCGGCGCGCGCGGCGATGCCGGGGGCGACGCCGGCCGGCGGCACGGCAGTGGAGCCGGCCGGCAACCGCGCCTGGCGGCGCGCCAGCGCGAACACGGCGTCGAAGTCGAGGTGCCTGCGTGCTGCCACGCCGCGTACCTTCTCCTTCACGAACGCCAACGCTCGCGGGTCCTCCTCGAGAGAGACGTCCAGGACCTCGGCGAGGCACTCGGCGGTGAGATCGTCGTGCGTGGTCCCGAGCCCGCCCCCCAGCACCAGCAGGTCGGGCTCGCTTTCGAGCGCGTGACGCAGGCAGGCGGAGAGCCGCTCGCGGTCGTCGGCGACCGTGAGCGACTCCAGGACCTTGACGCCGCGGCGGCTGAGGTCGACGCAGATGAAGGCGCCGTTGGTGTCTCTGGTGCGGCCGTCGAGCAGTTCGTTGCCGCTCAGCACGACGGCGGCGCGCGGTGCTCCGGGAGGCATCAGTTGCTGGTCCCGGGCATGCGGATGATGCCGCGCGCGTTCATGAAGTAGCGCACCCCGCTGTAGAGGGTGACCACCACGACGGCCGCGGCCAGGACCCATTCGATGATCACCGCCACGTCGGTAGAGACGTGGATCAGCTCGGCGATGTCCGCCGTCGGGAAGAGCACGTAGACGATGTAGACGATCTGCAGCACCGTCTTGAGCTTGCCGTACCTGTCCGCGGGGATGGAGACGCCCTGGCTGACGCCGATGATGCGCAGCACGCTGACGGCGACCTCGCGCACGATGATGACGGTCGCGACCCAGGCGGCGACGCGGTCCTGCGCCACCAGGGCGATGAGCGCGGCGGCGATGAGCAGCTTGTCGGCCAGCGGGTCCAGGAACTGACCGAGTGTGGTGACCTGCTTGTTGCGACGCGCGACGTAGCCGTCGAGCTTGTCCGTCGCCGCCGCGAGAATGAAGACCGCGGCGGCAGTGAGATCGCCCCACGGCTCGGGCAGTCCGCTGAAGAGGAGCACGAGGAACACGGGCACGAGCAGCATGCGCGCGATGGTGATGCTGTTGGCGAGGTTCAGCTGGCTGCGCTTGCCTTGGCTGGTCACGGTCCCCCTGTCACGGCGACGGCCTCCACATCATACCCGAGGGCGTCCCGGACCACGGCGCGGACGAGCTGCCCGCGCCGGACGCGGGCGCCGGTCAGGATGGTCCTGCCGTCGACGTCCGGCGCCTGCAGGGCGATACGGCCGATTGCCGGGATCCCCGGTCGCCCGGCGCCGCGCTCCACGAGCACAGCTGCCTCGTGGCCGGCGAGGGCCCTCCAGAAGCTCGCCGCCTTGCGGTCGATGAGCTCGCCGAGACGGGCGGCACGCTCAAGGGCGATCTCGTGCGGTACGGCGCCGGGCAGTCCCGCCGCCGCGGTGCCCTCCTGCTCGTCGTAGACGAACACTCCCGCCACGGCGAGTCCCGCCTCGCGCACAAAGTCCTCGAGCTCTTCGAACTCGGTATCCGTCTCCCCGGGGAACCCCGTGATGAACGTGGAGCGGACGGCGGCGCCGGGCAGCGCGGCGCGCACGCGTTCGAGCAGCGCGAGGTGCGCGCTGCCGTCCCCGCCGCGCCGCATGCGGCGCAGGACCGCCCCGGAGGCGTGCTGGAGCGGCACGTCCACGTACGGCACGGCGTGCGCCGCGAGCGCTTGCAGGAGCTCGTCGTCGATGCCGTCCGGCTGCAGGTAGAGGAGGCGCAGCCACAGTGGGGCGGGTTCGAGCGCCCCCAGCTCTGCGAGCAGACGGCTCATCCCGCCCCAGCCGGGCTGCGCCCAGCGCGACGTGTCCTGCCCGACGAGGACGAGCTCGCGCGCGCCGGCGGCGAGCTGCGCGCGCGCCGCCCGGAGCACCTCCGCCGCCGGGACCGTCTCGTAGTCTCCCTTGATGAGCGGGATGGCGCAGAAGGCGCAACGGCGGTCGCAGCCGTCGGAGACCTTCACGTAGGCGCTGACCGGGCGGGGGCGGCGCGGGACGGGCACGGCGGGCCGGGGGCCCGCCTCTTCTCCGGTCTCGCCACGCCGCTCAAGCGCCGCCAGAAGCGGTGTCGAGTCGAGGCCGCACCAGAGGTCGACCTCCGGGATCTCCGCGGCGAGCTCGTCGCGGTAGCGCTCCACGAGGCACCCGACGGCGGCGACCAGGGCACCACGCTCGTGTGCCGCCTCCGCCGCGTCGAGGATGGCCTCGATTGACTCCTCTTTGGCCGCGTCGATGAACCCGCAGGTGTTGACGACGACGACGTCGGCGCGGCCGGACGCCGCCGGGCTGTGCCCGGCGGCGCGCAGCCGCGCCTCGATCGCATCGGAGTCCGCCTCGTTCTTGGGGCAACCGAGGGTCTGGATGAAGAAGGTGCCGCCCGTGATCGCCTCGGGGTCGCGCGGCGCCGAGGCGTCAGCGGTAGTTGACGAACTGCACGGGGATGCCCCAGTCCTCCTCGCGGAGCGCGGCCATGGCCGCCTGGAGCTCGTCCTTGCTCCCCGAGAACACACGCACGGTGTCTCCCTGGATCTGCACCTTGACCTTCTTGAACTTCTGCCGCAGCAGCTTGTTCATGGCCTTGGTCTTCTCCTCGGGGATCCCCTGCGCGATCGGTGCACGCTGGCGGACGGTGCCGCCGAGGGCCTCCTCCACCTTGCCGTACTGGATCGCCTTGAGCGGCACCTTGCGGCGCACCAGCTTCTCCTCCAGCACGTCCACGACCTGCTTGAGCTTGCCCTCGTTGTCCGAGACCAGGACGAGGGCGTCGCCCTCGAGCGTGACCTTGCTCACGCTCTTCTTGAAGTCGTAGCGCGTCGCGATCTCCTTCTGCGCCATGTTGACCGCGTTACGCACCTCGTTGATGTCCGCGCGGGACACCACGTCGAACGAGAACTCCTTGGCCATACCTGCCCCTCAGATCTCCGGACCCTGGACCACGCGGCCCTTGACGACCTCGACGGTCCACGGGCCGGTGTCGCTCTTCAGTCTGACGTTCTTGCCCTCGACGTTGAGCCGGGCGTTGCCGGGGGCGCCGAGGCTCATCCAGATGTTCTTACCCTTGAACTTCTCGATGTCGCCCTTCTGGAGGGTGCCGGAGAACAGGACGATGCCCTCCGCGTTGTTGCGCCTGACCTCCATCCAGCAGTCGCCGTCCTTGGCCTCGATCTTGACCAGGTTCTGCTGCCACGCCGGCACGCCGGTGCTCGTCGCCTCGGGCTTGGGGGACTTGCTCGGCGAGGGCGACGGGCTCCCGATGCCGAGGGCGGCCGGTTTGGTCGTGGGCTCGGCGTCGCCGTCGTCGCCGTTCATGATGCCGAGCGCGTAGATCGCCCCGAGGACGATGAGACAGACCTCGGCGACGACCACGATGGTGTTGCGCCCGCGGTGGCTGCGCGGCTTTCCGATGACCGACGACCCCCCGAAGGGCTCGTGGAGTTCCTGTGAGGGCACCATGGCGCGGGTGCGGAACTCGTCGATGATGACGTTCGGATCCAGGCCGAGGTAGGTGGAGTACGTACGCAGGAAGCCCTTGACATAGGTGACGCCGGGCATGACGTCCCAGTCCTCGTTCTCCATGGCCTGGACGTACTTGACCCGGATCTTGATGTCCTCTTCGACCTGCTGGAGCGTCAGGTTGCGGCGGACGCGGGCCTCGCGCAGCGTGTTGCCGATCTCAAACACGGTGGACGTACTCCTCAGTCGCGGCCGGGGGTCACCCGAACGTACAGTCTAGTAACGGGTTCTCCGGAAGACAAACGGCCGGCCGCCGCAGAGGCGTCACCCGAGGGATCCGGAGGTCGGACCGGCCGCCGCAGGCGGCTCCTCCGGCGCCTCTTCGGTCTCGTCCGCCGCTGCCGGCTGAGCTGCGTCCACGGCGTCGCCGCTCAGCCGCGCCAGCGCGGCCGGGAGGCCGGCCTCGTCAATCAGGACCGAGCGCGCCTTGCTGCCGTCGTAGCCGGAGATGATGCCCATCTCCTCCATGATATCGATGAGCCGGCCGGCGCGGGCGTACCCGACGCGCAGGCGGCGCTGCAGCAGCGCCACGCTGGCGGCGCCGGTGTTCACCACGGTCTTGATGGCCTCGCCGAGCAGATCGTCTCCGCCCGTGGACTGCGCCTGCTGCTCGGCGTCCGGCCCCGCCGGGTTCTCGAGCAGCTCCTCGTGGTACTCCGGTTTGGCCTGGCGCTTCCAGTGCTCGGTGACGAGCTTCATCTCGGGGCTCGTCACCAGGGCGCCCTGCACGCGCAGCAGCTTGCTGCTGCCCATGGGGCTGAAGAGCATGTCGCCCATGCCCAGCAGGCTCTCCGCGCCTCCCTGATCCAGGATGATGCGGGAGTCCGTCTGCGAGCTCACGGCGAACGCGATGCGCGACGGGATGTTGGTCTTGATCATGCCGGTGACCACGTCGACCGACGGACGCTGGGTGGCCACCACGAGGTGGATGCCGCAGCTGCGCCCGAGCTGGCCGAGGCGGATGATGGAGTCCTCCACCTCCGATGGGGCCACCATCATGAGGTCGGCCAGCTCGTCGATGATCACCATGGTGTACGGCATGGGCTCCTCGCCGGCGCGGGCGAGCTTCTTGTTCAGCTGGCGGATGTCCTGGCAGCCGTTCCTGGACAGGACGTCGTAGCGCCGGTCCATCTCCCGGCAGATGTTGTCGAGCACGTAGGTCGCCTGCTTCATGTTGGTCACGACGGGCGCCAGCAGATGGGGCACGCCGTTGAAGTTGCTGAGCTCGACCTTCTTGGGGTCGATCATGATCATGCGCACCTCGTCCGGGGTGGCGCGCAGCAGGATCGAGGTGATGAGCGCATTGAGGCAGCCGCTCTTGCCCGAGCCGGTGGTGCCGGCGATCAGCAGGTGCACCAGCCTGACGAGGTCGGCGAAGACGGGCTTGCCGGTCACGTCCTTGCCGATCCAGAAGGACATCGGCGAGGCGTGCTGCTGGAACGGGCCGTGGACGTCGCCCAACGAGACGTAACTCGCCTGGATGTTGGGCACCTCGACACCCACGGCCGTCTTGCCGGGGATCGGCGCGAGCACGCGCACTTCCGTCGCAGCGAGCGCGTACTTTAGGTCGTCCTTGAGGTTGGCGACCTTGCCCACCTTGATGCCCGGTTCGAGCTGGAGCTCATAGCGGGTCACCCGGGGACCGGACACGGTGCCGACCACCTGAGCCGGGATGTTGAAGCTGGCGAGTGTGGCGATGAGCCGTTCCGCGACCCGGGCGATGGCCTCCGGGGACTCGCCGTCGGCCTGCGACAGCCGCCGGAGCAGCGACGCGTCCGGCAGTGCCCACTGGCGCCGCTCGGCGTCGGCGAACGCGAGCGCGACCTCGGCGTCGCCCTTCTCGGCGCCGTCACCATCGGCCTTGGCGGCGGCCGCGGCGAGCGAGAGCTGGACGCCGTCGGCGGCGGCCACGACGGGCTCGGGCCCGGCGTCAAGATCCGCCGACGGCGCGGGCTCGCCGAAGATCTCCGGCGCTGTCGCCGCGCCGTCGATGAGGTGGGGCCCGGCGGGGACCGCCCGCGAGTAGTCCAGCTCGGGCGCCGTCGCCGCGCCGATGGAGGTGCGCAGCTCGTCCGAGGCGTCGATGGTCGGCGACTCGTCGAGGTCGGTGACGCGGGTCTCGGCGGCCTCCCTGCGTCGGGCGCCGAGCGCCTCCGCCTGCGTGCGCGCCGCGCGGCCGGCCTTGGCCACTCCTTCTCGCGAGTGCGTGGCCCACTGGCGCAGCGACGAGCCGGTCACGAGCAGCACGCCGGCGACGATGAGGGCGACCACGAGCACGTCGACGCCCACGCGGCCGATGAACGGGCTGAGCACGGCCCACTGTGCCTCGCCCAGAAGGCCGCCGTGCGAGCTCATGTACTCGTCGCGGAACAGCGCGTGGACGCGCTCGCCGGCGAAGATGCCGAAGGCATCGGCGGCGGCGGCGAGCGCCACCCCGACGACGATGAGCGCGACGCCCCAGGTGAGCCCGCGCCGAGGTCGGCTCTCCTCCTTGACGACGAGGAGATAGGCGACGAACCCAAGGAGCAGCGGCAGGACGAAGGCGAGGATCCCCACCAGCCAGCGAGCCGCGTCGCTCAGCCAACGGCCGAGTGAGCCGCCGTCCCAGCCGAGGTACAGGACGAAGCCGAGGAAGACGGCGACCGCGAGGCACGCGATGGCCCCCAGCTCCCGGCGGTGCCGGGAGCCCGGGTCCTTGTCCGTGCCTCGCGTGTCAGCTCTCGGTTTGGCGCGATAGGTCGCGGAGGACTTGCGGGAGCGCGGACGCGACCCGGCGCCCGCGCGCCGACGAGCCTGTTTCGGGCGTGCAGTCGCCATGGGGTGATGTTCGACGCCCGCGGGTGAATCCCTAGCGCACGCCGGCGTGCGCGGCCGCTCGCGCCGGCGTCAGACCTCGACCACCACGGGCATGATGAGCGGGCGTCGCCTCGTGCGCTGGAAGACCAGCTCCGAGAGGCGCTGGTTGATGTCCTCCCGGATGAGCTTCTGGCCGGTGACGCGCTCCGCTCCGAGCTCGGCCATGAGCTCCTGCAGGGCGCCGGCACACTCGTCCAGCACGTCCTTGAGCCGCTCGTCGTCGTGGACGAAGCCGCGAGCGACGAGCTCCGGCGGCGCGACAGACTGACCCGTCTGGGCATCGACGGTGACCACGGCGATGAGGATGCCGTCGGCGGCCAGCTGCTGCCGGTCTCGGAGGACCAGGCCCTCCTCGTCGCCGATCTCGAAGCCGTCCACGAACACCATGCCGGCGGGCACACGGTCCACCAGTTCGGCGTTGTCGCCCTCGATCTCCAGCACGTCGCCGTTCTCGAGGATGAAGATGTCCTCCTCGGGAATGCCCGTCTCGAGCGCCAGTTGCCGGTGGATGTGCTGGTGCCGGTACTCCCCGTGCACCGGCACGAAGAACCGCGGGCGCACGAGGTTGAGCATCATGCGCAGGTCCTCCTGCGAGGCGTGACCGCTCACGTGCACGCCGCTCTCCCTGCCGTGGATGACGGTGGCGCCGGACTTGAGCAGGCGGTTCACGGTGCTCATCACGCTGAGCTCGTTGCCGGGGATCGGGGTGGCCGAAATGACCACGGTGTCGCCCTCGTTGAGTTCGACCTGGGGGTGGTCGTCAAACGCCATCCGCGTGAGCGCCGAGAGCGGTTCTCCCTGGCTGCCGGTGGTGAGGATGAGGACCTCCTCCGGCCGGTAGTCGTCGATCTCCGTCAACTTGATCATCGCGCCGTCGGGCACCTTGAGGATGCCGAGATTGCGGGCGATGTTGACGTTCTTCTGCATCGAGCGCCCGGACACGGCGAACTTGCGACCGTGCAGGTTGCCGATCTGGATGGCCTGCTGCACCCTGTGGATGTGCGAGGCGAAGCAGGCGACGATCACGCGCCCCTCCGCCTCGGCGAAGATCTGGTGGAACGACTGGCCGACAACGCTCTCAGAGGCTGTGGAACCGGTGCTCGTCGCGTTGGTCGAGTCGCCGAGCAGCGCGAGGACGCCCTCCTCGCCCAGACGGGCGAAGGTGTTGACGTCGGTGATGCGCCCGTCGATGGGCGTGTGGTCGAACTTGTAGTCGCCGGTGACGAGCACGGCACCGAGGTCGGTGCCGAGAACCACGGCGAGCGCGTCCGGTACGCTGTGGCTCACGGCGATGAACGAGAGGTCGAACGGGCCGAGCTGAAGCTTCGACCGTTCGCTCACCTCGTTGACCTCCACGGATCTGATGAGGCCGTGTTCGTCGAGCTTGCTCTTGATGAGCGCAAGCGTGAACCGGCTGCCGTAGACGGGCCGGTTGATCTGCTTGAGGACGAACGGCAGGGCTCCGTGGTGGTCCTCGTGACCGTGGGTGATGACGAACGCGAGGACGTCGTCCTTGCGCTCCAGCAGCCAGCGGATGTCCGGGAGGATGAGGTCGATGCCCAGCATCTCGTCCCGGGGGAACTCGATGCCGCAGTCGACCACCACGATCTTGCCGCGGTACTCGACCGCGGTCATGTTCTTGCCGATCTCGCCGAGGCCCCCGAGGGGCGTGATCCGTACGGCGTCAGTCATGTCGCTTCTTTCTCTCTTCTCCGTGGTGCCCCGCGCCTCAGGCGGCGTCGAGCAGGCCGAGCCGTCTGAGCTCCGCGGCCACCACGGCTTCTTCATCGGGTGTTGCGGGCACGAGCGGGAGGCGCAGGCCTCCGACCTCGTGCCCCATCAGATTGAGCGCCGCCTTGACCGGGATGGGGTTGGCGGTCACGAACAGGGCCTTGTACAGCTCGTGCAGCGCGGCGTCCTCCGCCCGGGCGGCCTCGAGGTCGCCCCGGCGACACAGCCGAGCGACCTCGGCCATCCGCGGCCCCACGATGTGGCTGGCGACGCAGATGCCGCCCGCCCCACCGCGCGACATCACGTCGAACAGCATGTCGTCGTTGCCCGCGTACACGGCGAGGTCGCTGAGCTGCATGAGCCGGTCCGTCTCGGACAGGTCCGGGTTGGCCTGCTTGACGGCGACGACGTTCTCGATCTTCGCGAGGTCCGCGAGGGCCTCGGGCGACAGATTGACGACGCAGCGGCCCGGGATGTTGTAGACGATCACCGGCAGGCTCGTGGCGGCTGCGACGGACTGGAAGTGGGCGATCACGCCGCGCTCCGGTGGCTTGTTGTAGTAGGGCACGACGACGAGGACGGCGTCCACGCCGCAGGCCTCGGCCGCGCGCGTGAGCTCCACGCTGTGACGCGTCTCGTTCGACCCTGTCCCCGCTACGACGGGGGCACGGCCGCCGACGGCGGCGACGACGGTGCGGAACATCTCCAGCTTCTCGTCGTCGCTCAGGGTCGGAGACTCCCCTGTCGTGCCGGCGACGACGAGGCCGTCGGAGCCGTTCTCGAGCAGGAAGCCGGCGAGTGCCGCGAGCTTCTCGTGGTCCACCGACTCGTCGGCGGCGAACGGCGTCACCATGGCGGTCAGGATGGTCCCGAGGCTCTCACTCACGTCGTCTCCTCCCGGCAGTGGTCTTCTCGAGTCCCGGCGGGTCAATCGAGCAGGTGTTCGAGGCCGATGATGGTTCCCCTCACGTCGCTCGCGCGGCGCAGGGCGAGCAACACGCCGGCCATGAACGAGCGCCGCGAGAGCGAGTCGTGGCGGAGGGTGAGCAGTTCGTCCTCGCCGCCGAACACGACCTCCTGATGCGCCACGGCGCCGGAGAGCCGCACGCTGTGGATGGTCACACGGCCGTCCGCGACGAGGCCGCGGGACTCCTGACCGGCGCCGGGCGGCGCCACCAGGGCGGACCCCGGCGCCTCGGCCATGAGCCGCGCCGTGCGCAGGGAGGTCCCGGACGGTGCGTCGATCTTGCCCTTCTCGTGCGTCTCGATAATCTCCGCATGCTGGTAGTGCCTCGCTGCCTCGGAGGCGAACTTCATGAGCAGCACGGCTCCGAGCGCGAAGTTGGGGACCATCACGAGCCCCGCGCCGGATGCCTCCGCCTTCGCGGAGAGGACGGCGACCTCGTCGTCGCTGAGGCCGGTGGCCCCGACCACGGTCGGTACGCCGGCCTCGAGCAGCGCCGCGCTGTTCTCGAACACCGCTCCAGGCACGCTGAACTCGAGGGCGACGGCCGGGGACGTGAGCGCGAGCGCGGAGGGGACGTCGTCGAACCACGCCACCTCTCCCCCATCGCCCTTGCGCGGGTCGACGAGAGCAACAAGGCGCAGGTCGCCCTGCGCCGCGATCGTGGCGGCGCTGAGCGCACCCATCTTGCCGGCTGCGCCGGTGAGGAGGACGTCGATCACGAGGTCGGCTCCTCCGACGTGTGCACGCGAGACGTCTCAGACATACCGCCTATCTTTCCTCCCGGTCGAACCCCTGGGCGACGGCCTGGAACGGCTCCGGCTGGGGGCCGATGCAGGCCGTCGACCATGTCTCCGGGTCATAGTACCGCCGCACGGCGGCGATGACAGCGTCCCGGTCGACGGCGTCGATGCGCTCGAGCACCTCGTCGACGCTGAGGACGGGCTGCTCCAGAAGGATGGCCCGTCCCAGGGACTGCATGCGCGCGCCAGGGCTCTCCATGCTCAGTACCAGCTGACCCTTGAGGTGGTTCTTGGCACGGGCGATCGCGGAGTCGGACATGTCCGTCTCGAGGTCGTAGAGGACCTCGAGGATGACCTGCATCGCCTCCTCGACCGCCTCCTGCCGCGAGCCGAAGTAGACGGCCGTCAGGCCGGCGTCGGCGTAGAGGGAGGTGTAGGAGTACACGGAGTAGGCGAGTCCGCGCTTCTCTCGGACCTCCTGGAAGAGGTGCGAACTCCAGGATCCGCCGAGGATGGTGTCGACCACGAAGACGGCGTACCTGTCCGGATCGCCGCGTCGTGGCCCCGGCCCGCCGAGGCACACGTGGTACTGCTCCGTGTCCTTGCGCGTGAAGCGGGCCACGTGACGCCGGTCCGGCACGGTGAGCTCCGGATGCGGCACGGTCGCCCCGGGCTCAGGCCGGAAGTGCCGGGCGGCCAGGTCGCACAGCTTCTCGTGATCGACGTTGCCGCCGGCCGCCACGACGATCCCCGGATTGACGTAGTGGGTGTCGTGGTACTCGCGCACGGTGGCGAGGTCGAGAGCCGAGAGAGTCTCGTAGTGACCGATGATCGGCCGCCCGAGCGGGTGCTCGCCGAAGACGACCTCGCAGAGGTCGTCGTGGATGAGCTCGGGCGGCGAGTCCTCGTACATCGCCACCTCCTCGAGCACGACCTCGCGCTCCTGGTCGAGGTCGGCGAAGCTGGGGCGGGCCACCATCTCGGCGATCACCTCGAACGCGGTCTCGAGGTCCTCGTCGAGCAGGCGCGCGTTGACCAGCGTGTGCTCCTTGGAGGTCGACGCGTTGGGCTCGGCGCCCAGGTCGTCGAAGATGTGGGCGATCTGGCCCGCCGTGTACTTCGCCGAGCCCTTGAAGATGAGGTGCTCGATGAAGTGGGAGATGCCTCCGAGCTCGAGCGGCTCGAGTCGCGACCCCGCGGCGATCCAGACCCCAAGGGCCACCGAGCGCACGCCTTCGGTGCGCTCGGTGGCCACTCGCAGGCCGTTGTCCAGCGTTGACAGGCGGTAGGCCTCTATGGCCGCTCCCCTGCTCCGCTCTCTCGCGTCAGTCCGCGCCCGGGCCCTTGAGAAGCGTGAGCCCGATGCGGTTGCGTGCCTTGTCGATCTCGACGACCTCGACGGTCACCGTGTCGCCGCGCTTGACGACGTCCTCCACGCTCTTGACGCGCTGCCCCTTCGGAGCGAGGCGGGAGATGTGGAGCAGGCCGTCGGTGCCCTTCTTGAGCTCGACGAAGGCACCGAAGTCGGTGGTCTTGACGACGCGTCCGGTGAACACGTCGCCGACCTCGACCTCCTTGGTCATCGACTGGATGCGGTTCATGACGCCTTCCGCGGCCTCCTGGTCGGGGGCGCAGATGAAGATCGTGCCGTCGTCCTGGATGTCGATGTCGGCGCTGAACTCCTCGGTCATGCCGCGGATGGTCTCTCCGCCCTTGCCGATCACGAGCCCGATCTGGTCGGGGTTGATCTGGATGGTGAAGATGCGCGGCGCCCACTGGCTGAGCTCGCTGCGCGGCTCGCTGATGGCCTCGGCCATCTTGGCGAGGATGTGCAGCCGGGCCTTGCGGGCCTGCTCGAGCGCCTCGGTGAGGATCTCGAACGTGACGCCGGTGATCTTGATGTCCATCTGGAGGGCGGTGATGCCCTCGGCGGTGCCGGCGACCTTGAAGTCCATGTCGCCGAGGTGGTCCTCCACTCCCGCGATGTCGGTGAGCACGACGTAGTCGTCGCCCTCCTTGATGAGACCCATCGCCGTGCCGGCCACCGGAGCGGCGATCTGTACGCCGGCGTCCATGAGGCTGAGGGTGCTGCCGCACACGCTCGCCATCGAGGACGAGCCGTTGCTCTCGAGGATCTCGCTCACGATGCGGATCGTGTAGGGGAAGTCGAGCTCGCTGGGCAGGACCGGCAACAGGGCGCGCTCGGCGAGGGCGCCGTGACCGATGTCGCGGCGCTTGGGCCCGCGCATGAAGCCGGTCTCGCCGACGGAGTACGGCGGGAAGTTGTAGTGGTGGATGTAGCGCTTCTTGTCCTCGATGCCGAGACCGTCGATGCGCTGGAACTCACCCGTGCCGCCGAGCGTGAGCAGGCTCATGGCCTGGGTCTCGCCACGCGTGAACAGGGCGCTGCCGTGCGTGCGCGGGATGAGGCCCACCTCGCAGCTGATGGGCCGGACCTCGTCGGTCGCGCGCCCGTCCGGGCGGATCTTCTTGACGGCGATGCGATCGCGGATGATGTCCTTCTCGAGCTTGGAGATCGCACGCTTGACCTGCGTGACGCGCTCGAGGTCGGCCTCTTCGGCGATGAGCTGCTCGACTGCGGCCTTCTTGACCTCGGCCGTGGCGTCCATGCGTTCCATCTTGCCGGGGACGCTGGTAGCCTCGTCGAGCGCCGCGCCGAACCCGGTGCGGACCTCCTCGAGCACGCCCTCGTCCACGGTCCACGGCGCGACCTCGACCTTGGCCTTGCCGACTTGGCGCTGCAGCTCGAGCTGTACGGCGACGATCTTCTTGATCTCCTCGTGGGCGAGCTTGAGAGCCTCGACCACGACCGCTTCGGACACCTGCTTGGCGCCGGCCTCGACCATGACGATGGCATCGGCGGTGCCGGTGACCACGAGGTCCATGTCCGACTCGTCCTGCAGTTCCTCGAGCGTCGGGTTGACGACGAGCTGGCCGTCGATGCGCCCGACGTGCACGGAGCCCACGGGACCGCCGAACGGGATGTTGCTGATGGTGAGGGCCGCCGACGCGCCCAGGGTGGCGAGCACGTCGTACGACTGCTCGAAGTCCACCGAGAGCGTCGTGACGACGACGTGGACTTCGTTCATGAAGCCCTTGGGGAACAGCGGGCGCAGGGGCCGGTCGATCTGGCGTGCGGCCAGGATGGCCTTCTCGCTGGGTCGCGACTCGCGCTTGATGAAGCCGCCGGGGATCTTGCCGGCCGCGTAGTGGCGCTCCTCCACGTCGACGGTCAGGGGGAAGAAGTCCTGCCCTTCGCGGACGTCGTCGCGCATGACGGCCGTGGCGAGGACGACCGTATCGCCGGAGCGCACCAGCACGGCGCCGTTGGCCTGCTTGGCGAGGCGTCCGGTCTCGAGGGTGATCTGTTGACCCCCGACCTCTACTTGAATCGTATTCATCTCTTCCTTCATCTCTCGGCCCGGCGCCCCATTGCGCTCGGGCACTCTCTCGTCGGCGTGGGGTTGTCACGGAGACGATGTCTCGCGGCGCGTCCGGCGCCGCAGGTGGTGCTACTTGCGGAGTTCGAGCTCCTTGACGAGCGCGCGGTAGCGCTCGAGGTCGCGTGCCTGCAGGTAGTTGAGCAGGCGGCGACGCTGACCGACCATCTTCAGCAGGCCGCGCCGGCTGTGATGGTCCTTCTTGTGCGTCTTGAGGTGCTCGGTGAGGGTGGTGATGCGCTCGGTGAGGAGAGCGATCTGTACCTCGGGGGAGCCAGTGTCGCCGTCGTGCTTGGCGTGCTTGGCGATGATGGTCTCTTTGACGTCCTTGGTCATTGCCATGTCGTGTTCACCTCCCTCCGGGAGAGCATCCGGAAACCCAGTCGCGGGGCTGGCAGGCCCGTGACCGAGAAAGCGGTCGCGCTAGGGTAGCACAGCGGGTGGCGCCCGGACAGCCGCGGCCGGGCGAGACGACCGGTGAGCGCGCGCCCGGCGCCGCTCTCACGAGGGGCGCAGGCCGATCGCCTCGAGGGCGGGGTCGGCGAGACTGCCGGCAGCCTGGATGTCGCGGCGCATCTGCGCGACGAGCGCCGGCACGCTCTCGAAGCGGCGCTCGTCGCGGATCTTGTGCAGGAAGTCCAGCCGGATCTCACGGTCGTAGATATCCCCGGAGAACCCCAGGAGGAACGCCTCGACGGTCACATGGGTCGTGGGTGCCTCGCGGCTCTGGAACGTCGGGTTGTGGCCGATGTTGACGGCGGCCCGGTACCAGGCGCCGTCCACCAGGACACGGGCTACGTAGACGCCCCGCCCGGGGAAGATGGTGCCGGCTTCGACGTCGACGTTGGCTGTGGGTACACCGAGCATGCGGCCGCGCTTGTCGCCGTGCACGACGATGCCCATCGCCGACGGCGGCCGGCCGAGGATCTCCCGGACCTCTTCGAGCTCGCCGTCGTGGAGCAACCGCCGGATGCGCGTGGAGCTGATCGTCGAGCCGTGCTCCGTGACGAGACGGCACACCTCCACGTCGTAGCCGTACGCGGCGCCGCAGTCGCGCAGTCGCGCCGTGTCTCCGGCGCCGCCGGCGCCGAAATTGAAGTTCTCCCCCACCACGACCACGCGGGCGCCCAGGGCCGCGGCAAGGAGGTCCCGGCAGAACTCATCCGGGGGGAGCGCGGCCAGGCGCTCGTCGAACGGCAGCAGCACGAGTTCGTCGGGGCCGAGTTCCTCGATGAGCCGGGCCTTCTCCTCGTTGGACGTGAGCAGGCGCGGAACCCGGGCAGGATCGACCACCGTGAGTGGGTGGCGGTCGAAGGTGACGACGGCGCTCGCAAGGCCGCGTTCGCGCGCCATCTCGACGGCGCGGCCGATCACCGTCCGGTGTCCGGCGTGGACGCCGTCGAAGGTGCCGAGCGCCAGCGCCCGCGGGCGCCGGCGCAGTGCGGCGATGTCGGTGACGACCTCCATCAGAGCTTGACGAGGAGCTTCAGGGCGATGCCCTCCTCCGCGGGGCCGTAGATGGCGACGAGTTCGCCGCGGAAGGTGAGCCGCACCGGTTCCTGCGGCCCACCCGGCAGCCGTGCGCCGTTGCGCACGGCGGTGACCTGGGCGGCCGAGAGCTCGATGCCCGGCATGAACTGCAGGGCGATGGCCGGAGGGACGAGGCCGGGGATGTGTTCGTCACCGGCCTCTCGCTCCTCCACGGCCTCCTCGAACTCGGCGAGCGTCTGGGCGTCCTCAAGGCGGAGGTCGCCCACTGCCGTGCGGGAGAGCTGCTCGAGGTGAGCCCCGGCGCCGACCATCTCGCCGATGTCGATGGCGAGCTGCCGCACGTAGGTGCCCTTGGAGCACTCGATGCGGCAGCGCATGGTCTGGGCGTCTTCGTCGAAGTCCAGGATGTCGATGGCCTCGATCTCGACCTCCTTGACGGGAGTCTCGACGACCTCCCCGCGGTGCGCCTTCTTGTAGAGGCGTTCGCCGTCGACCTTGACGGCCGACGTCATCGGCACGCTCTGCATGATGCGTCCGATGAAGCTCGGGATGGCCTCCTCGACCGCCTCGCGTGTGGTGCGTACGCCGGTCTCCGTGAGCGCTCCGGTCAGGTCACCCGTGTCCGAACGGACCCCGAACCTGACGGTGCACTCGTACTCCTTGGGCAGGTCGACGAAGAAGCGCGCCAGCTTGGTCGCCCTGCCGGCCAGCACGACGAGCAGGCCGGTCGCGAACGGGTCGAGGGTCCCGGCGTGTCCCACCTTCTTGACGCTCGGGCGCAGGTTCCGCCGCACGCGGGCGACGACGTCGTGTGACGTGAGGCCCTCGGGCTTGTCGATCAGGAGGACGCCGTCGAGAGGCGCCTTGCGAGTTCGGAACTGAGCCACGCAATCACCTCCTCGGGGCTGTCGTCGCTGGAGAAGCCGGCGGCGAGCTTGTGCCCGCCGCCACCCCGGAGCGCGGCGATGGCGCTCACGTCGAGGGTCTCCGAGCGAAGGCTGACGCGCGTGCGCGCGCCGTCCGTCTGTTCTTTGACGAGCGCGGCGACCTCAACTCCATCCGCGCCGCGCAGGCTGTCGACCACGCCGTCGGTCTCCTCCGGTCCCGCGCCGGCCGCCGCGTAGTCCTCGGCCGTGACGACGGCGAGGAGCGCGCGGCCGCCGGCCACGTCGCGAGCGCCGCCGACGGCCCGCGCCCACAGACGCAGGGACGCCTTCGAGCGGCGCTCGTACATGAGGGCGTAGACGGCTCGGACGTCGGTCCCGCACTCAGTGAGCCAGGCGGCGGCGCGGAAGGTCGACGGTCCCGTGCTGTCGTGGTGGAAGTGGCCCGTATCGAACGAGATGCCGGCGTACAGGGCCGTCGCGGCGTGCGCGGAGGGCCGTAGTCCGAGCCCACGCGCGATGTCGCAGACGAGCTCGCTGGTGCTGCTCGCCTCGCCTCGGACGAAGGCGACCTCGCCGTACTGCGGGTTGTCGTGATGGTGGTCGATGTTGACTGCGACGTCGCCCCAGGCCGGCAACGCGAGCCTGTCCGGACCGCCGCAGTCGAGCGCGTAGAGCGCGGCGTCCTCCGGCGGCGCGCCGCGCACCACTCGAGCGTCGATCAGCAGGACATCCGCCATCGGCAGGAGCTCGCCCTCCGAGACATACAACGCGGCCTCGACGCCGAGCTGCGCGAAGAGGTCGAGCATGCCGGCCGCGGCGCCGAGCGCGTCGGCGTCAGGCTTCTCGTGCACGGCCAGCGCCACGTGACGCTCGGCGCGCATGCGCCGGCATACGGCGTCGAGGTCTGCCGCGAGCTCCCTCACAGCTCGTCGTCCTCCGCGTCGCCGGCTCTCTGCTCGTCCCGGCCCTCGTCCGGGACATCGTCGACGTCGTCCTCCTGGACCGGGCCTTCCGCGCCGGAGTCCGTGACGGCAGGCTCCTCCGGCTCCATGCCCGGCACCGGGATCTCCCGCGGCTCCTCGCCCAGCACCTCGGCCTCGCGCTTCATCGCGCGATCGATGCGCATGGCGTTGTCGAGGGTCTCGTCGTAGAGGAACTGCAGTTGTGGCGTGCGCTTCATGTGCAGCGCGGCGTTGATCTGCGCCTGCAGATAGCCGCGCGACTTCTCCAGCGCCTTCAGGGTGGCCTCACGCTCAGCGCGGCCGCCCAGGACGCTCACGTACACCTTGGCGTGGCGGAGGTCGGGGGTGGTCTCCACGCCGGTGACGGTGACGAACCCCACCCGGGGGTCCTTGAGGCCCTCCACGGTGATGACCGAGGAGAGGGTCTCCTTGACGCTCTCGTTGATCCTCAGAAGTCTATGTCCCATATCGTGTCCACTGGGTCGGTGGTCTTGAGCAGCACGCGCGCGACGACGAACTGGTCGTCGCGCGCGTGAACGTATCGGTCGACATCGTCGAGTCGCTCCCGAGCCTGCTGCAGCGAGGATGCGGCCAGCACGACCAGCACCCTTGCCCGCTGCCAGGCGTCATGCAGTCCTACCTCGGCGAACGAGGCGCGAAACCGGGACTGCAGGACGTCACGGAGCGAAGCGAGCGGGGCGCGCTTCTCCTTGAGCGTCCGTGCCGCCGGGAAGTGCAGCTCCGCAAGATAGACACCGATGCAGGCGTCAGGCCTCACGGGCGACTTCTCTGGTCTCGTACGCCTCCAACACGTCACCTTCTTTGACGTCGTTGAAGCCGTCGAGCAGGATGCCGCATTCGAAGCCCTCTTGCACCTCACGCGCGTCCTCCTGGAAACGCTTGAGCGAGGCGATCTTGCCGTCGTGAGCCACCACGTCGTTGCGCAGGACCCGGATGAGCGCGTTGCGCGTGATGACGCCGTTGGTGACCATGCAACCCGCGATGGTGCCGAGCCTGGACGCCTTGAAGGTGGTGCGCACCTCGGCCTGACCGAGCACGACCTCCTCGATGGTCGGCTTGAGCATGCCGACCAGGGCCGCGGTGATGTCCTCGGTGACCTTGTAGATGACGCGGTAGGTGCGGATGTCGACGCCCTCGCTCTCCGCCAGCGATGTGGCGGCCGGGCTCGGGCGGACGTTGAAGCCGATGACGATGGCGTCCGATGCGCTGGCCAGCATGACGTCGGACTCGTTCACGCCGCCGACACCTGAGTGGATGATGCGCACCTTGACCTCGGGGTGCTGGATCTTGAGCAGCGCGTCGCTGAGCGCCTCGAGGCTGCCCTGCACGTCGGCCTTGACCACGAGGTTGAGGTCGAGCACCTTGCCCTCGGCGATGCGCGCGAAGACGTCGTCGAGCGTGAGCGCGCGCTGTTTGGCGAGCGCCTCCGTCTTGAGCCGGTTGGCGCGCTTGTGGGCCAGGGCGCGAGCGGCGCGCTCGTCCTTGACCACGCGCGCGAACTCGCCCGCCACCGGCAGTTCGTCGAAGCCGATGATCTCGACCGGAGTGGACGGCCCGCCTGCCTTGAGGGGTTCGCCGCGGAAGTCGCGCATGGCGCGCACCTTGCCGCTGGCCTCGCCGGCCACCACGGCGTCGCCCACGTGCAGCGTGCCGCGGTTGACCAGGATGGTGGCCACCACGCCGCGGCCGGGGTCGACCTTGCTCTCGATGACGAACCCGCTTGCGGCGGTCTCGGGGTTGGCCTTGAGATCGGCTACCTCGGCGACCAGCAACAGCATGTCGAGGAAGTTGTCGAGCCCGATGCGTTTCTTGGCGCTGGCCTCGACGAAGATGTTGTCGCCGCCCCACTCCTCGGGGACCACGCCGTGCTCGGACAGTTGCTGCTTGATGCGGTCGATGTTGGCGTCCGGCTTGTCGATCTTGTTGACCACGATGACGATCGGGACGCCGGCCGCCTTGGCGTGGTCGATGGCCTCCACGGTCTGGGGCATGACGCCGTCGTCGGCCGCCACGACGATGGCGGCGATGTCCGTGACCTTGGCGCCGCGGGCGCGCATGGCGGTGAAGGCGGCGTGGCCGGGTGTGTCGATGAAGGTGATGAGCTGGCCCTTGTGCTTGACCTGGTAGGCACCGATGTGCTGCGTGATGCCTCCGGCCTCGCCGGCGGCCACCTCGGTCTCGCGGATGGCGTCGAGCAGGCTCGTCTTGCCGTGGTCGACGTGGCCCATGACCGTGATGACGGACGGACGCGCCTTGAGGTCGGCGGGGTCGTCGACGGCTTCCTTCTCGAGTTCGGCCTCTTCGTCGGCCGCGTGGGTGATCTCGATCTCGCGGCCGAAGTCGCTGGCCAGCACCTCGATGGCCTCGTCGCTGAGCGTCTGCGTGATGGTCACCATCTCGCCGTAGCCCATGAGAGCCTTGATGATGTCCGGCGTCGTGATGCCGAGCAACTGAGAGACGTCCTTCACTGTGGAGCCCGAAGGGACCTTGACGAGCCCCGTCGGCACGACGGGCGCCGACTGCTGTTCGTCGCGGTCGCGCCCGCGCCCGCGGCCGCGACGCCGGTCGCGACCGCCCTGGCCGCCGCCGCGACGCGACGCGCCGG
>DAIQNY010000034.1:0-19350 GCA_036788155.1 Actinomycetota bacterium
TCCTCCGGAAGGCTCTCGCAGAGCCTGAGGCGGGGCTATTTCAGCAGCCTGCTAGCGGCATCTACGGATGGGGGGGAGGCCTCACATGACCGTCGCGATCGTCGCCGTCGTCGCCGTGCTGCTCGTCCTCGGCGTCGGCCTGCTCATCTTGTCCCTCATGCGCAAGAGCCAGCAGATCGTGCCGCGCGTGGCCGACGAGGACCGGACCGGCAAGGACAACGTGGTCGGCGTCGACGACCAGGGCGGCGAGGTCCGCGAGTCGCAGGAGCCGCCTTCACCCCCCCGTGACCAGTCCGCCTTCGAGGGTCTGCTCAAGGACGAGATCCACGATCTCGGGATGCAGCCGCCACCGCCGGACGACGAGCCGTGACCTTCATCTGCGGGCGCGCGAGGAGCTGAGATGGGCACCACCGAGTGGATCATCGTCGTCCTGGTCGTCGGCGGCCGGCTGTTCCTGCCGCTGCTGATCCCGTACTTCCCGGTGCCGGCGCTGCTCACGTGCCTCATCCTGGACTCCGTCGACCAGAGCATCTTCCAGCAGTTCCCCGCGATCCCGCTGGACGGCTACCAGTCCTACGACAAGGCGCTCGACGTCTACTACCTCTCCGTCGCCTACCTCTCCACGCTGCGCAACTGGACCAACCAGACGGCGTTCCGCATGAGCCAGTTCCTCTACTACTACCGCATGGTCGGCGTCGTGCTCTTCGAGCTGACCCAAACGCGTGCCGTGCTCTTCATCTTCCCCAACACCTTCGAGTACTTCTTCCTCTTCGTCGAACTGGTGCGCTGGGGATGGAACACGAACCGGATGGGCAGGTGGACCGTCATCCTCTCGGCGGCGGCGATCTGGGTATTCATCAAACTGCCACAGGAATGGTGGATCCACATCGCCCAACTCGACATGACCGACTTCATCAAGGAGAGCCTGTTCGGAGTCAGCGCGACAGACAGCTGGGGCACGGCGGTCGCCAACCGGCCCTGGGTGGTGGTGGCGGCGATAGCGCTCTTCGCGGTCATCGGACTGATCGCGTACCTGCTCATCCGGTTCAAGGCGCCGAAGTTCGACCACGGCCCGCGGATCGCGGCCGACCCCCTGCCGGCGGAGTTGCGCGGCGCGGAGCCCTACCGCAAGGTCCGCGCCGAGACCAGCATCTGGGGCTGGCAGCTGCGGGAGAAGGTCGCGCTCACCGCCATCGTCAGCGTCATCTTCGGGTTGATGCTGACGGGCGGAGACGCCGGTCCGCTGCGGATCGCCATCGGCGCCGCGATCTTCACGGTCGTCAACGCCGGCGTGAGTCACGTGATGGCGATCCGCGGGCGCAGCTGGCGTCTGCTCGCCGGGGAGCTGGTCGCGATGCTCGTGGTGAACCTGGTGATCATGCTCGTGCTCGAGGCGCTCGACCGCTTCCTCGGCGTGCGCGAAGCGCGCGTGCCGTTCGCGACGACGCTGTTCTTCGCCTACCTGCTCACGCTGATCATCGTGCTGTACGACCGTTTTCGGACCGTCTACAAGGCGCGGCGGCTGCAGCGGCGAGACGAGAAGTCGGCCGCCGGAGATCCGCCCGGCTCGACGGGCGGGGGCTCGGGCGGCGGGCCCGCGGAGGCGCCGGCCTGAGCTGCCGGCTCCCCGCCGGTGGCTGCCTCACGGCCCGTCGCCGGCCGGCGGCCGCCGGCCTGACAGGAGACTGGTGACCACGTGGACCAGCTTCTGCACTACATCGTCGAGCTCGATCAGTACCTCTCGCAGGCCGTGGACGCCCTTGGGCCCTGGGCTTACGGCGCGATCTTCGTCACCATCTTCGCCGAGACGGGGCTGGTCGTGATGCCGTTCCTACCCGGCGAGTCCCTGCTGCTCACCAGCGGTACGCTCGCCGGGGCCGGCGTGCTCCACATCGCCGTGCTGTGGCCGGTCCTGGTAGGGGCGGCCTTCCTCGGCGATGTGGTCAACTACTCCATCGGCCGCTGGCTGGGCATGCACCTGCTTCGCAAGCCGCGCAAACACCTGAAGCCGGAGCACATCCAGGAGGCGCGCGACTTCTACGCGCAGCACGGCGGCCTCGCCATCGTCGCCTGCAGGTACCTCCCCATCGTGCGCACGCTGGTGCCCTTCATCGCGGGCGTGACGAAGATGGAGTTCCACCGCTACCTGCTGTTCGCGTTCGTCGCCGCCACCACATGGGTGACCATCTTCCTCGGGGCCGGCTACCTCTTCGGCAACGTACCGTGGGTGCAGGAGTACCTGGCGATCGCCCTGATGATCGCCGTGGCCGTCTCCGCCGTCCCCGGGTTCATCGTCTGGGCGGTGCACTACGTGCGCCGCCAGCGAGCCAAGCAGACGGACTGACTGCGCCGGACCGACGCGGATCTCTGGCCGGAGCGTTCCGTCCGGCACACGGATCCGACGTGCCTTACCGATTGGTCAGAAATTGCTGGCAAACGACTGTCGTCTTGGAGTATCGTCGCGTCAGCACCTCCCGGGGCGGTCGCAGACAGGCCCACGATCACACGAGAGAAGCGAAATGACCGGTAGAGACACCGACGGGGCACGCAAGCCGGCGACGTCCGGCGGCCTCCTCCGCATCCTCCTCGCCATGGCGATGTTCGTCCTCGTCGTGGACACGTCGCTCATGAACGTGTCGATCTCCGCCGTCGTCCGCGATCTCGACACCACGGTGAGCGGCGTCCAGTCCGCGATCGCGCTCGAAGCCCTCGTCTCCGCCGCCTTCATCCTCATCGGCAGCAAGATCGGGGACCTCATCGGACGCAAGCGCGCCTACGTGCTGGGGTTGCTGGGGTACGCAGCGGGAGCCCTGGCCATGACGCTGGCACAGAGCCTCACGGCCATCATCGTCTTCTGGGCCGTCATCGGCGGGATCGGCGCGTCGCTCCTGCTGCCAGCCATGCAGTCACTCATCCACGGCAACTTCGAGGGCACCGAGCAGAAGAAGGCCTACGCCGTGGTCGGGGCCGCCGCGGCCATCGCCGCGGCGATCGGCCCCCTGCTCGGCGGCTTCATCACCACGTACCTGTCGTGGCGTGTCGGCTTCGGCATCGAGGTCGCCATCATCGCCGTGATCCTCCTCAACATCCGCCTCGTCCGGGACGTGCCGTACACGGGTCCCCGCCGGGTCGACTTCGTCGGCTCCGCCTTGTCCGTCGTGGGCATGGGGGGCGTCGTGCTGGGCATCCTGGTCTGGCAGGAGGGCGGCGAGTCCGTGGGCCTGCTCATCGCGATCGGCGCCGCCGCCCTTGCTCTGCTCGTCTTCTGGCTGCGGCGCCGCGAGCGAGAAGACAAGCCGATGCTGCTCGATCCCACCCTGTTCCGGTCCAAGGTGTTCCGGATGGGGGTGTCCGGGCAGATGCTGCAGCAGATCTGTCTGGGCGGGATGATGATCGCGCTGCCCATCTACCTGCAGATGGTCCTCGAGTACAACGCCCTGCAGGCCGGACTGTCTCTCGCGCCTCTCTCGCTCAGCATGTTCGCCATCGCAGTCATCGCGGGCAGGCGAGCCGGGAGGCGACGTCCGAGCGTCATCATCCGGATAGGCTTCCTGCTGCTGGTCGCCGGCGTCGCGGCGCTCATCCCGATCGTGCCGCGCGCCGATTCCGGCTGGTATCTTGCCCTGCCGCTCCTCGTCGCCGGATGTGGACTCGGCATGCTGGTTTCGCAGCTGAACAACTACACGCTCGGCCCCATCTCCGAGGAGCGCGTCAGCGAGGCGGCCGGCGTCAACTCCGCCTCGGGTTCGTTCGGGCTCTCCTTCGGCCTGGCGTTCGCCGGCGCCATCATGATGGCGACACTGGCGTTGACGTTCACCACCATGGCCGAGTCCAGCGCGGTGCTCAGCCCCGCGCAGGCGCAGCAGGTGGCCACCGCGCTCGACGAAGATGCCCAGATCATGAGCAACACGCAGCTCGAGGACGTGCTCGCCGGTCAGCCGGAGGCCGTGCGGGAGGAGATCCTCCGCATCAACACCGACGCGCGGCCGATCGCCCTGCAGATCGCGCTGCTGGTCCCGCTCCTCGCCGGCGTCATCGGCCTCGTCAACTCGTTCCGCATGGTGCATGCTCCCGAGCCCAAGCTCTCGGGGAGTGCGGAGGGGACGTTGCTCGCCTGAACTCGGACACGGAGTCATCGCCGAGGCTGCCGAACCTGTCCTGACCACACGGCAACCAGCACGCCGTAGGTGTGCGACAATGCTCCGCCATAGGCGAGCGGACCAGGAGATCAGATGATCGCGAGCGTCATGGCAAGTCCGGCGGGGGAGATCCTCCTCGCCTCGGTCTTCACCAACCGCTTCTTCAGTCTGGGGTTCTGGATCGTCGACATCCTCCTGCTGCTGGCGATCGCCGGCGTCGTCATCGTGCTCGCCACCGACGACCGCGACCCGAGTACGGTGCTGGCGTGGCTGTTCGTCGTGCTCCTGCTGCCGGTCCTCGGCCTCATCGCCTACTTCTTCATAGGGCGGAACTTCCGCCGTGACACGCCGCGGCGGCGGAGGGTCATGGCGCAGATGGACGCCGTCGCGGCGGACTCGCTGGCGCCGGTCGAAGCGGCCAACGTGGAGTTCACCGAGGATGCGGTGAACGACCTGGCCGCCACGCCCGGCGCGAGGGTCCAGTCAGTCGGCTGCGTCGAGGGCGGCGTCGCCCCACTGCCGGCCGATACGGTGGACATCTACACGGCCGGCTCCCAGAAGTTCCCCGCCCTGCTCGAGGAGATGGCGACGGCCGAGAAGTACATCCACCTCATGTACCTCATCTGGGAGCAGGACGAGCTGACCGCCAAGGTGACCCAGGTCCTGCTCGACAGGCTCAAGGCAGGCGTCAAGGTCCACATCCTCTACGACTGGCTCAGCTGCATCAGCTACAAGAAGGACGAGCTCAAGCAGCTTGCCGCCGCCGGCGCCGTCGTGCGGCCCTGCTACAAGCGCCTGCCGCAGATCAACTACCGCAACCACATGAAGATGGTGATCATCGACGGCAAGAGCGTGTACTCGGGCGGCATGAACATGGGTCAGGAGTACATCGACGGTGGCCCCCGGTTCGATGTGTGGCGCGACACCTCGTTCCGCCTCAGCGGACCGGTCGTCGCGCCCTATCTCATGCTCTTCGCGTCAACCTGGCTGCACAACGGCGGCAAGGAGGACCTGGCGACGGATTTCATGCCACCGCCCGAGGAGCACCACCGTCACGAGGGCACGCCGGTGCAGGTGCTGCACTCGAGCGTCCAGACGACCTTCAAGACCATCCGCGACGTGTTCATCACGTCGCTCCTCACCGCTCGCGAGCGCATCTGGATCCAGTCGCCGTACTTCGTCCCGGACGAGCCGCTGATCACCGCCATGTGCACGGCGGCCAGCAGCGGCGTGGACGTGCGCTTCATGATGACCGGCGTGCCGGACAAGAAGATCCCCTTCTACGCCGCGCACGCCTACTACCCGGCGCTGCTTCGGGCCGGCGTCAAGGTCTACCAGTACAAGGCCGGATTCCTGCACGCCAAGACCGTCACCGTGGACCACCAGTTCAGCATCATCGGCACCTGCAACTGGGACATCCGCAGCATCATCCTCCACGACGAGGTGGTGGCGATCTTCTACGACCGCAAGGTCGCCACCGACTACGCCGACCAGTACGCACGGGACATCGACGACTGCGCACTGATCACCTGGGACGATCTCGTGGGGCTCAGCCGGAGGCAGCGCTTCCGCAACTCCGTCTACCGGCTGTTCTCGCGGCTGCTCTGAAACGGAACACGAATGTGGACAGACCGCACCTCGCGGGGTAGGACCGGAAGCGCCGAAGCGCACAGCCGCACACCGGGCTCGCCGATGGCTACGTCCGCTTTGGATCGCCCCCCAGGGGCAGAAGGGTGTTGTCGACAAGAGGGAGGACGAGCATGTTCATGAGGAGAAGGCCGCTGCTCGGCGCGGCGGTCGTCGGCGGCGTCGCCTACCACGCCGGCAAGCGGGGCCAGCAGAATCGGTACGCCGAAGACGAGCAGAACCAGCAGATCGCGGACCTGCAGCAGCAGAACGCACAACTGCAGCACCAGATGCAGCAGCAGGCGGCGCCGGCGCCGGCCGCCGCCGCGCCCGCGGCGGCTCCCGCCGGCGGCATCATCGAGCAGCTCACGCAGCTCAAGAGCCTGCTCGACTCCGGGGTGCTGAACCAGCAGGAGTTCGAGGCGGCCAAGGCCAAGATCCTGGCCGGCGGCTGATCCGGCGACGAGACAGCAGGAGACTCACATGGCTATGGGACCGGTGCAGATCCTCGTCGTCGGATTCGACGAGGATGCCCAGTTCAAGGGCGAGGCGCTGGCGGAGCTCAAGCGTCTGAGCGAGGCCGACATCGTGCGGGTCATCGATCTGCTTGTGGTGCACAAGGAAGAGGACGGCTCGATCGACAAGGTCGAGATCTCGGACGAGCACGAGCTGACCAAGCTCGGCACCCTCGCGGGCGCGCTGATCGGCTTCGGGGCGGCCGGTGAGGAGGGCGCCGAGGTGGGCGCAGAGGCCGGCGCCGGACTCGGCGACGAGGGCAGCGTTTTCGACGACCAGGAGGTCTGGTACATCGCCGACGCGATCCCCGAGGGGAGCACGGCGGCGATCTGTCTGCTCGAGCACCGTTGGGCGATCCCCTTGCGCAACGCCATCAGGGGCGCCGGCGGCGTCGCGCTCGCCGACAAGTGGCTGCACCCCGAGGACCTGCTCGCGGCGGGCGCCGAGATCGGGATGGCGCTGGACGACTGAGGTCGCGATGCCGCCGTGCGGGCAGCACGGCGGCATCACATGCATGACGCGGCTGGGGCCGGCGGACGCGAGCGTCCGCCGGCCCCAGCCGGTCCTGTACAGCCATGCGGCCGACTCGGTAGGCTGCCCCTGATGGAGGGACCGACAACCACAGACGCGGCGGCGCGCGGCGCGCCGCAGGCACGCTCCGGGACCAGCGATCCAGACGTGCCGTCCGGCGCCGGCCCGGTCGAGGGCGCCTACCCCTGGGGTCTGTACCTGCACGTCATCGCGGTGTCGTTCGCCGGCGGGCTCCTCGTCCTCGGCTGGTTCGTCCTGTACGAGGTGCTCAACAAGCTCATCTGGGAGAACGGCCTCGTGACCGACCACGCCTGGATGTTCCCCGTCATCTGCATCCCGTTCTCACTGCTGGTCGGCCTTCTGGTCAGGTACGCACGGGCCCCCAGCAACCTCGACGATTCCATGCTCGACAGCCTCACCGGCGACGTGATGGCCCTCAGATGGCAGGACCTCCCCGCGACCATCGCGACCTCCCTGGCCTCGCTCTTCTCCGGCGCTGTGCTCGGCCCGGAGGGCGCCATCGGCAACATCGCCAGCAAGATCGCCGCCCTGTACTGCGACCTGCTACGCATCCCTGCCGACCGGCGTCCCAAGCTGGTGTTCGCCAGCGTGTCGTCGGGGTACAACGGCCTGCTCGAGAACCCGATCTTCGCGGCAGTGCTGGGCACCGAGGTCGCGGCGACACGGCAGCAGGGACTCTCCACGCTGCCCGCCAGCCTCATCGGCGGCGCCATCGGCTACGGCATCTTCCTGGTGCTCGGCGAGGTCGGCTTCCTCGGGTTCCTGCATCTCCCTTCGGTAGAGAGCTACATCTGGTGGTACGCGCTGCTCATGGTCCCGCTGGCGCTGGTCGGTCTGATCCTCGCGCTGCTCACCGCCGCGTTCATGCGCGCGGCGACGGGCTTCTTCAACCGGTTCAAGGAGCACGTCGTGCTGCGAGCGGTCATCGCGGGCGTCATCTTCAGCGCCGTCGGCGTGTTCGCCCCGGTCATGATGTTCGCCGGCGAGACCCAGGTGCAGACGGTGATCGAGGGCGCTGCCGACTACGGCGTCGCGCTCCTGCTGGTGATGGCCGCCGGCAAGCTGGCCCTGATGGCGGTGGGCTTCAGGAGCGGGTTCCTCGGCGGGCCGACGTTCCCGCTCATCTTCGCCTCGACTGCCGTAGCGCTTGCGCTCAATCTGGCGTTCCCGGGCGTGCCGGTCGCGATCTTCGTGGCCAGCATCATGGCCGGCGCCGTCTACGTGCTGTTCCGCACGCCGCTGATGGTCGTGCTGCTGACGGGGTTCATGCTGGACATGGGTGCCACCATGATGGCGCTGATCGTGCTCGCGATCGCCACGGTGATGATCGTCATGCCACCGCTGCAGAAGCTCATCGGGGCACGGCGGGCCGCTCGGCAGGGGGCGCAGGCCGCACCGCCGCAGGCCTGATCATCGGCGGCGCGGAGCGAGACGTACTAAGGGCCGGGGCGGCTGCGCCGCCGCGGCCCTTCGACTCGTGAAGTTGTCTGCCGGCTCAGTACGGCCAGTAGAAGTCACCGGAGCCCTGCTCGGGAGAGCCGTAGCCCTCACTCCCCTGCTCCGGGTACCCGTACCCGTCCTGGCTGGGGACCTCCTGCGTCCGCGGTGCGAACGCGCCGTTCTTCATCTGCTCCATGACGCTCACGGCGGTGTTGATCGGGACGGCGAAGCCGATGCCCTCGTTACCGCCGCCCTGCGACGCGATCTGCTCGTTGATGCCGATCACCTCGCCGTTCGCGTTGAACAACGGGCCGCCGGAGTTGCCCGAGTTGATGGCCGCGTCGGTCTGGATGCCGCCGGTGATGGTGGCGCCGTTGGGCGACTGCAACTCACGGTCGGTCGCGGACACGACCCCGCTGGACAGGGAGAAGTCCAAGCCGAGCGGGTTGCCGATGGCGACGACCTGTTCGCCGACGGCGACCTGCGAGGAGTCGCCGAGAGTGACGACGCCGAAACCGGGAGCCTGACTCGGGTCGATCTTGAGAAGCGCGACGTCGGTGGACTCGTCCGAGCCGACGATGGTCGCCGGGACCTGCGTGCCCTCCTCGCCTTCGCCCTTGAACCCGACGGTGACGCTGCTCGCCGTCACGCCGCTCTCGCTGACGACGTGGGCGTTGGTGAGGATGTAGCCGTCCTCGGAGACGACGAACCCGGTGCCGATGCCCTGCGCCTGCTGGGGCTGACCCCACATGTCGTAGCCGCCGGTGAACGTCGAAACGACCTCGACGACGCCGCCGATGTTCTGGTCGTAGATCTCCTGCGCGCTCATGCCGGTGGTCTTGAGCGACGCCGGCTCGCCTTTGACGACGGTCGGCGTGCTGGGGGCGCCTGAGCCGACGATCCCGGTGGCATAGGCCCCGCCCAGCAGCAGGGCGGCCCCAAGGAAGCCGGCTACCATGGTTGTGAGGAACTTCTTCATGCTCCACTGCCTTTCTTGCCTGCTGCCCGTCAGACCGGACGTGGCTCACGGGTCAACGTGGAATCCTGCTGCGCGCAGTCCGGTGGTCGCGCGTCTCACTGCTCAGAGAGGGTTCTACCGAAGAAGTCTGGGATCAGGCTGAGAGTTCGCTGAGGACTGGTTGTGACCACCGGCGCCGCGGAACGCCCGCGCCGGGGAGCGCAAGCGCAGGCGTCCTCCGGCGCCCGCCGACGGGTGGCGGCGGCGTGCCGGTCGACGCAGCGTCACCGAACCCGAGTGGCGGCGGCGTGACGGCGAGCAGCGTCACCGAACCCGAGTGCCGCCGCCGGCCGGAATGGGTAGACCTCTCCCGATGTGAACGAGGACCAAGGAGGCCTCCATGCGACCGGTCGTCGACGAGACCCTGTGCATCGGGTGCGGGACGTGCGAGGAGATCTGCCCGGACGTGTTCCAGGTTGGAGACGACGGGTTGTCGCACGTCATCGCCGCCGATCCCGTGGCGGCATGCGCCGACGTGGGCTGCTGCGAAGAGGCCGCCGAGGAGTGCCCCGTCGACGCGATCAGCATCATCGACTGAGGGCCCTGCGATGACGCCGGCGGCGGCCGCCGCCGGCGTCGTCATCGACGGCTGCGGCGCCGAAAGGTAGAGTCCGGGCTCGTACGCTGTCTTCACGTGGGAGGGACGTGAGCAGAAGCACCTTGGCCGCCCCAGGCGGCACGCCACAGGGACGAGCACGGGAGACGGAAGCGCAGACGGACGCGGGAGGCGCAGCCCCCGCCCGCGCCGGCCTCGTTCTGGCCACGCTCGTCCTCGTCGCGACCGTCGCCAACCTGAACCTCTCGGTGGCCAACATCGCGCTCCCGTCGATAGCCAGGGCGTTCGACTCGTCGCAGAGCATGCTCGACCTGATAGCCGTCGGCTACTCGCTCGGGCTTGCGGCGTCGGTGCTCTACTTGGGCGCGCTCGGCGACCGCTACGGGCGCAAGCTCATGCTCGTGCTGGGCACGGCCCTCGCCATCCCCGCCTCGCTGCTCGCCGCCTTCGCTCCGTCCGACTCCGTCCTGCTCCTCGCGCGCGTGGTCGGCGGCCTCGCCGCGGGCATGGCCTTCCCCACCACGCTGGCGCTGATCACCGCGCTGTGGGACGGACCGGCGCGCGTCAGGAGCATCGCGCTCTGGTCGGCCGTCGGCGGCGCCATGGCCGCGCTGGGCCCGCTGTGCGCCGGTCTCCTGATGTCGCGCTGGTGGTGGGGCTCCGTGTTCCTGCTCACGCTCCCGCTCGCCGTGCTGGCGGTGGCGCTCTCGGCGCGGCTCGTGCCCGCGCACGTCAACGAGACCAGCGAGCGCGTCGACCACCTCGGCGGTGCACTCTCCGTGGTCATGGTCGGTGCGGCCGTGCTGGCCATCAACCTGGTGACGGCGCCCGCCATGCGCTCGGCAGCCGTGGCCCTTGGAGTGCTCGCCGTCGCAGGCGTCGTCGCGTTCGCCGTGCGGCAGAAGCGCGCCCCGAACCCGCTGTTCGACCTGCACGTGGCGGCCCGGCGGGTCTTCTGGGTAGCTGCCTGCGCCGGCATCATCGTCTTCGGCGCTCTCATGGCCGCGGTCTTCGTCGGCCAGCAGTTCGTCCAGAACGTGCTCGGCTACACGCCGCTCGAGGCCGGCCTCGTCGCGTTGCCGGCGGCCGCGTTCATGATCCTCATCGCACCCCGCTCAGCCCGGCTCGTGGACGCGTACGGCGCGCGCGTGACGCTGCTGCTGGGGTACCTGTTCTGCTTCCTCGCGTTCGTCACCATGCTGCTGCTGTGGCGCGAGACCGCGGGGGTGTGGGCCGTGCTGCTCGCCTTCTCGCTGATGGGGGTGGGAGTGGCGCTCGCCGGCACGCCGGCATCGCACTCGCTGACCGGCTCCGTGCCTGTGCGCCGCGCCGGGATGGCTTCGGCCACCGCCGACCTCCAGCGCGACCTCGGGGGCGCCGTCATGCAGTCCATCTTCGGCGCCCTGCTCACGGCCGGCTACGCGTCGGCCATGGCGGCGAGCATCGCCGCCATGGGCAAGGCGTCGCAGATCGGCGATGCGACGCAGGCGCAGCTCACGAAGTCGTTCGCCGGCGCCGAGGAGATCGCCGCGGCATACCCGGAGTACGCGGGGCAGATCACCGGAGCGGCGCGCTCGGCGTTCCTCCACGGCGACCTGTGGGCGTACGGCGCCGGCTTGCTGGCCGTAGGCGCCGGCGCCGTCATCGTGTTCTTGCTCTTCCCCCGGCGCGACGCGGAGCTGGAGCTGCTCGCCGCCTACCGCGAGGAGGACGGCGACTAGCTCTGGCGCACGCTGGGACCGGGAGTCACCGGCGTTGTCTCCTGCCGGCGCGGCGCCGCCACCGGCCCCGCCTCCCCCTGCAGCAGGCGGCGCCAGCCGGCAAGCACACGGTGCGCGGCCTCCGCGCCGACGACAGGCTCGTCGGGCACCTCCAGCTCGACGGGGTGCAGGATGAACGGCCGCGTCTGCGATCCGCCCATACCGCCGTGGAAGCTGATCAGCTCCTCGAAGGCGCAGCCCTCATCGAGCTGGTCGTCGTAGAAGCTGTTCACCATGATGTCGGCGACGTGGGCGAACCCATCGGTGCGCAGCAGATGGGCCGCGGCTGTAGGCGAGAACGGCGCCAGCGGGTCCTCGCCCTCCACGCGGCCCTCGTCGAGGTAGCGGATGCCGCGTGCACCGAGCGCCACGGCGCCGTGCTCGGCGGACCTCACCAGCAGCCAACCGACGTGCGGGTGGGCGCGCAGCGCGGGCAGCAGGTCGGGATGCCGCTCGTCGATCTCCTCCATGGTCAGCCGTCGGGGCTCCTCCATCAGGTAGATCAGGCCCAGATTGCCCGAGCCCATCACGACGGCCCTGCGCTCGCCGACCTGGTGCTTGTCCGCGTCCTTCTGCTTGCGGCCGGTGGCCTCACGCACCGCCTTGCTCACGGCCGTGTCGTTCTCGTCACCTCCACTGAGGTCCTCGACGCCTCCCGCCGCACTACGCCGCAGGTTCCGCTCCACCAGGTCGTCCAGACCGTAGCCGTTGCGCTGCCTGAACGTCGCACCTTGAGTCTGCCCGTGATCGGAGAGGACGACGATCTCGTAGGGACGCGCGGCGAAGCGTCGCGCGCGGGTGATGCGTCCGAACTGCTGGTCGAGCTTGCGGAGGACCTCCATCGTGTCGCTCCGCTCGAGGCCGGAGTGATGCGCCACCTCGTCGTAGCCGGCGAAGCACGCGTACACCGCCGGCACGCCCATCATCATGTCGCTGAGCACGCTGTACACGGTGAAGTCCCGGACGAACACCGCCAGCCCCGCCCTCAGAAAGGCGTAGCTCAGCGTGCGGTGGCCGCGAGGCCGCACGTCGCGGCGCCGCTGCCGCGCCGCCGCGGCCAGTTCGAGCGCGACCTCAGCGATGAAGAGCACGAAGGTGCGGGTGACGTTGTAGCCGTCGGCCAGATAGGCGCGATAGCCGGGGTTGGCCCGCCTCTCGGCCTCCATGCGGCTCACGGTGAGGATCACCTCGGCGGCGTCGCCCGACAGCAGGTTGCCGCGGCTGGCGCCGCCGTCCGCGAGCAGCCCGGCGCCGGTGGAGTGCCGCCTCTCGATGAGGGCGCAGTCCGACGGCGCAGAGCAGGTCATGATGCGTCCGGTCTCCTTCTCGACCCAACGGAAGGCGGGAATGTCGGCGTTGGAACCGAGGAGCAAGCCGGACTGCGAGGCGCCTGTCTGCGATGAGAGGTCGGTCTCCCACTCGGAGATCTCGTGCGAGCCGGAGGCCACCCAGCGGGCCATCTCGGGTGCGTGGCCGTCGCGCATGGCGCGCTGCAGTATGGGGCGCGCCAGGCCATCGATCTCAAGGTAGATGATGCCCGGCACGTCTGTCACCTGCCGGCGGCGGGACCGGCGCGCGATGCGCTGCGTGACCCGCAACGAGTAGACGTCCTCGTCGTTGGTCCCCAGCAGCATCTCCAGCACCACCGTGACGGCCGCCGCCACCACCGCGACGGCCAGCGCCCAGAAGAAGCCGGAGACTTCGAACGTGTTGTTGGAGAGAGCGGCGGCCCACAGCACCATGAGCGCGTCCAGCACCAGCACGAGGACGAAGCCGACCGCGAGCATGTACGGGAGTCGCAGCGCGGCGACCAGCGGCGGGAGCACGGCGTTGAAGACGGCGATAAGAGCCGCGGCGATGAGAGCCCCGGCGATGCCCCGGACGCGCACGCCGGGGACGAGGGCCGCGGCGATGAAGAGGGCGGCGGCGCTGGTCGCCCACTGCAGCAGCAGCCGCCTGGGCCGAATGCGGGGCCGGGCGGGCCGCCAACGGGGTACGCCCCCGTAGGCCCGCTCGTTCGTGTCGGTCATGAGCGTCCGCCCTCCGTCGTCAGCGACCACCCGGTCGCGCCCCGTCATGATGGAAGGTCCTCGCGCGGGGCGCAAGACGAAGAAGAGGGCGGGGCGCCGCCGGCGCCCCGCCCTCGCTCCGTCCGGGTGAGGCTTGACTCAGCCCGCCGCGTGCTTCTCCGTGCCGAACGCCTTCTTCAGCTCCTCCTCCTGCTCGTGCGTGAGGTTGGAGCGCACGAGCCTGGCGCCGGTGCCCTGTACGGCGGCGAGGAACTTGTCCTCGGTCATCTGCCCGATGAGCAGGAACCAGCCGGCCTTGCCCGGCGGCACCGCGTCGCCCATCTGCTCGAGCACCTGCTTGTCGATGCCGGTCTTGCCGAGCTTGCCGAAGAGCGCGCCGAGGCCGGCGCCGATGGCGAGCCCAAGGAACGGCATGAGGAAGATGAGGCCGAAGAGCATGCCCCAGAACGCGCCGCCGAGAGCTCCGGCGCCGACCAGGTGAGTGTCGTGCTTGACGTGCGGCTTGCCGTCCTCGTCGCGGACGACCATCGCGGCGTCCTGCAGCTGTACGATCATGTCCTTCTGCAGCTGCGACAACGTGGCGCCGAAGTCCTCCGCGGCCGCCTCGTTCTCGAAGCCCAGCACCATGAGTTCACTCATGCGCACCCTCCTTCTGCCTGCGTGAAGCCGCCCGCCACGAACGGACCGGGCGGCCTGTCGGCCTACGTTCTACCCACCGCGACCGCGGACGGCACGCCGGGGACGATGAAGCGGGAGTCGAGCGTATACAGGGCCTCGGGCCACCGCTCTCTCCATGAAGAAGCCGCGCCCGTTGTCCGCTACACTTGCCTCTGTGGCCGGCAACCGCCGGCTCGGAGCAAGGAGCATTGCCCTGAGCGCCTCATCCCCCGACAGCCCCAAGCCCTCGATCACGACCCTCCCCAGCGCACTGCCGCCGTCGTTCCACCTGCTGGCCAAGCCTACTGGCGCCGTCTGCAACCTGGCGTGCGACTACTGCTTCTTCCTCGGCAAGGAGGGCCTGTATCCCAGGGCGACGTCGCGGATGACCGACGAGACGCTGGAGCAGTACATCCGGCAACTGCTCGAGAGCCATCGCACGCCCGAGGTGACGATCGCCTGGCAGGGCGGGGAGCCCACCCTGATGGGGCTGCAGTTCTTCCGCCGGGCCGTGGAGCTGGGCAAGCAGTATGCCCGGCCCGGCCAGACCGTGCTCCACACCATCCAGACCAACGGCAGCACGATCGATGGTGACTGGGCGCGCTTCTTCGCCGACAACGGCTTTCTCGTCGGCATCAGCATCGACGGTCCACGGGAGCTGCACGACGCCTACCGGCACGACAAGGCGGGCAGGCCGGCGTTCGACAAGGTCATGGCCGGCCTGCACGCGCTGCGCGAGGCAGAGGTGGACTGGAACTCGCTCACCACCGTGAACGCCGCCAACGAGGAGCGCCCGCTGGAGGTCTACCGCTTCCTCCGCGACGAGTGCGACTGTCGCTTCGTCCAGCTCATCCCCATCGTCGAGCGACCCTGCGAGAACGGGGTCCCGTACGGATACGAGGTCACGGAGCGGTCGGTCTCGCCGGAAGGCTGGGGCCGGTTCCTCATCGCCGTCTTCGAGGAGTGGGTGCGGCGCGACGTCGGCCAGGTCTTCGTCCAGCACTTCGACGTCGCACTCGCCAACTGGTACGGCGAGCCGTCCGGGCTCTGCGTCCACTCGGCCAGCTGCGGCACCGCCCTTGCCATGGAGTCCAACGGCGATGTGTACGCCTGCGACCACTTCGTCGAGCCGGACTACCTGCGCGGCAACATCCACGAGCGGCACCTGGCGGAGCTCGTGAGCGTCGAGCCGCAGCGCTGGTTCGGCAACGGCAAGCAGACGGCGCTGCCGCAGTACTGCCTCGACTGCGACGTGCGCTTCGCCTGCCATGGCGGCTGCGTCAAGGACCGCATCCGGCACACGCCGGACGGGCAGCCGGGGCTCAACTACCTCTGCCCCGGCTACAAGGCGTTCTTCCACCACGTCGACGAGCCGATGAAGCGCATGTGTGAGCTGCTCCGAGAGCGGCGGCTGCCGGCCGAGATCGTCGCCGAGTACCCGGTCGGCGACCAGGCCTGACCGCCTCCATCGCGTTCCTGCCGCCCCGTTGCGCGGGATCGCGTCATCGCCGGCGACGACCTGACTGGTCGTCACGCGAGCCGCGCCGCGCGAGTGGCCGCGTCGGCGGCACTCGCGGCGGGTGGTCTCAGCGAAACGCGTCCGGCGCGTCGGCGACGGCCCCGGCGAGGATCCGGCGCGCGTTCGCGGCCGTCACGTGCGCGCCGTCGTAGAAGGCCTCCTCGAGGCCGTGGAAGCTCCGGATGTCCGTGTAGTCGAGCAGCCTGAACCGGTACCGGCCGCGCAGGCTCTCCAGGTAGCTCCTCAGCTCCGCCTCCTTGGCGTCCCAGCCGACGGCGCGGAAGGCCGCCAGCGCCGTCGGGTGGTACGGCATGATCACGAGCACGGGCTCCACGTCGTGCAGATTGAAGAGCTTGAGCGTGCGCTCGAAGTAGCGCCTGGCGCGTGTCTTCGTGTAGGGCGACGGGGAGGCCGCCCGCGGCACCATGGCCGCAAGGTAGGTCGTGAGAGCACGCTCAAGGGTGACGCCCCGCTCCACGCGGGCGTCGTACCCGTTACGGACGATGCTGCCTCGCGCCGTGAACCGGGTGTCCGCACCGAGCCTGCGTCCCCCGGTGTCCTGGAGCGTCGCGCGCTGCCGTGCGACCAGGCGCTCGGGCAGGAACTGGCTGAGACGCCGCTCCACGAGCAGCCCCGGATGGAGCGGCGAGTCCGAGAGCGTCGTGGCCTGCAGCGCCCAGATGCACCGCACTCTCACCCGCGGCTCGCGCCAGAACAGGTAGCGCGTCATCGCGTAGGCATCCTCCGGGCGGCTGTTCTGGACGGCGAAGTTGAACGCCTCCAGGCCGGTGAGCTTCTCCGCGACAGACGGCTCGAACCGCTGCGCGCGCGAGCCGCCGAAGATCACGAGTTCCGGCGGCCGCGGCAGCCGATCCACGAGGTCGCACTTGACGGCCCGGTCGTACCGCGGCGAGACCTTGGAGGCGAAGTGGGCGGCGGCGGCCTGCGGCGGCGCCGCCCAGCAGACCAGCGAGAACACGGCGGCGGCCACGGTTGCCGTCGCCACCCTGAGACCCCTGCGACTCCCTCCACACCTCATGGACCGATGGTACGACGGCCCGCGAGCCGGACAAAGCCGGACCGTCATGGGTACTGGCGGGCGGGTCGAGGCAAGACGTAGACTGAGCGGACAATCGACTGGGGAGCGCGCGTGGCGGACGAGCAGGGGTTCACCTACAAGAAGGCGGGAGTCGACGTCGAGGCGGGCAACCGCGCCGTCGAGCTGATGAAGGAGCGGCTCAAGAGTACGAGGAGCCCTCTCGTCCTCGGCGGACTCGGCGGGTTCGGCGGCGCCATCCGCCTGCCGCGCCACAAGGATCCGGTCCTGGTCGCCGGCACGGACGGAGTGGGCACCAAGATCGAGATCGCCCGCATGATGGGCCGGCTCGACACGGTCGGCATCGACCTCGTTGCCATGAGCGTCAACGACGTCTCTGCCTGCGGCGCGGCGCCGCTCTTCTTTCTCGACTACCTGGTCGTCGGCAAGGTGGAGCCCGAACAGGTCGCGGCGATCGTCGCCGGCGTGGACGAGGGCTGCGCGCGCGCGCAGTGCGTGCTGCTGGGCGGAGAGACCGCCGAGCACCCGGGGCAGTTCCCCGACGGCGACTTCGACCTCGCCGGCTTCGCCGTCGGCGTCGCCGAGCGGGACGAGCTGTGGGGACCACACCTCGTCCAGGAGGGCGACGCTCTCATCGGCATCGACTCCAGCGGCGTACACAGCAACGGCTTCAGCCTCATCCGACACCTGCTCAAGGAGCACTCCATCGACCTGAACAGCAACTTCATCGGCGAGGGCGGGGGCGTTGGTCTGTGCATCACGCCCGGTGAGGGATTCGGACCGTGCTACGACCCCAAGTCCACCGTCGGCGACGTCCTGCTCACGCCCACGGCCATCTACAGCTCCGTGCTGCGGGACCTCGCCGAGGCCGGTGGCGTGCACGCGGCGGCGCACATCACCGGCGGCGGGTTCCCCGACAACGTCGGTCGCGCCGTGCCGGACCATCTCGCCGCCGTCATCGACCTCGAGACCTGGACGCCGAGCCCGCTGTTCGGCTGGCTCCACGGGCTCGGCGTGCACCGTCCGGAGCTGCTGCGCACGTTCAACTGCGGGCTGGGCATGGTGCTGGCCGTGGACCGGGCCCACGTGGAGAAGGACCTGGCGGTGATCGAGAAGGGCAACGTCGCCGCCCGCGTGGTGGGCACGGTCGTGCCGCGCGAGGGCGGCGAGGCCGTGCGCTACATCGGGGAGCTCCGCGTATGAGGCCGGTCGACCTGATCGGCTGCGGCGCCCTCAACCTCGACCTCATCTACCGCCTCCCCCGCAGCTTCCCGCTGTGGGACGAGCTGGGACCGCCCGGCACCGAGCAGCTGATGGAGCCCTCGGTGCGCAAGGCGGTCGACGAAGCGCTCGCTCACGTCGAGCCCGTCAGGGCCGGCGGCGGCCAGGCAGCCAACACCGTCAACGCGCTGGCGCGGCTCGGCTACGCGGCCGCCATGGTCGGCCGCGTGGGCGCGGACGACGACGGCCGGTTCCTGCTCGGCGAGCTGGCCCCGGCCGACGGCCGACTGGTGCACCAGGAGGGCGACACCGGCCGCGTATACGTGCTGCTCGATGAGGACGGCGAGCGCCGCAACCTGGTGTGGCCGGCGGCCAACGACGCCTTCACGCCGGCCGACCTGCCCAAGCGGCTGCCGCGCACGCGGCACGCGCTGTTCAGCAGCTTCGTCGGGGACGAGCCGCTCGCGGCGCAGCTGGCGCTGCTCGAGCGGCTCCCCACCGACGTCGACGTCGCCTTCGACCCGGGTGAGATCTACGCCCGCAAGGGGGTCAAGCGGTTCCTCCCCATCCTCAGCCGCTGCGCCTATCTCTTCTCGACCGAGACCGAGATCGAGCTGCTCTGCGGCCTCTCGCTGCCCGAATCACTCGACTTCCTGCTCAACACCGGCGTCGGCCTCGTGATCGTCAAGATGGGCGGCCGCGGGGCACGCCTGGTCGGCCGCCGAGTCGACATGTACGTGCCGCCGCTGCCGGCCGAGGTGGTAGACGTCACCGGCGCCGGCGACCTCTTCGCGGCCGGGTTCATCGCCGCCATGATCGAACGGGCCGGCCTCGAGGGCGCCGGCCGGCTGGCCGCCTGGGCGGCGAGCCGCGGCATCACCGGTCTGGGCCGCAGCGCCTACCCTGACGCCGCAGCCTGGCGGGAGCGGCTCGCCGAGGAGCGAGGCGAGCCCGCCGGCGCCACCGGACACGGGAGCTCCTGGTGAGGGACGGCGGGATGAGAGTGGGCTGGCTCTCCAGCGGCCGCGACCAGGCCGCCGCGAACCTGCTCTCGGACGTCGTCGCCCGCGCGCAGCAGGACGACGTCCCCCTCCACATCGGCGCCGTCTTCTGCGACCGCGAGCGAGGCGAGGATCCGGAGAGCGACCACTTCCTCGACCTCGTCGACCACCTCGGCCTGCACGCCGTCACGCTGTCCAGCCGGCAGAGCTGGATCGAGGCGAAGAAGCTCGGCGTCTCGCGAACGGAGTGGCGCAACG
>DAIQNY010000035.1:0-19195 GCA_036788155.1 Actinomycetota bacterium
CTGCTTCATCACCGAGGTGACCGTCAAGCTCTTCCCGTACTTCCCAGAGAGCAACACCTTCCTGGGCTGGACGCTCAAGGACATGAAGCTCGGCTTCGAGGCGCTGCGCGAGGTGATGGTGAGCGGCTACAAGCCGAGCGTCGCCCGTCTCTACGACCCGGGCGACGCCAACCTGCACTTCTCGCACTTCATCGCGGAGGACGACTGTGTGCTGCTCTTCATGGCCGAGGGGCCGCAGGCGATCGCGAGGGCGACGGCGGAGGGCATCGCCGCCGCCGTCGCCAAACACCCCGAGTGCACGCCCGTCGACCCGGCCTACATCGAGACCTGGTTCAACGACCTCTGCTGGGGGCCGGAGAAGATCACCGCCGAGGACGAGCGCATCCGCCAGACGCGTAACGTCAACCGCACCACCGAGATCTCGGCCGACTGGGCCTCGATCAACGACATCTACCAGACCGCCCGGGCGCGCATCGTCGCCGAGATCCCGGACATCACGATGATGGGCGGGCACTCCTCGCACAGCTACATCAACGGCACGAACATGTACTTCAACTACTTCTTCAATGTGGTGGACGTGGGGCCCGAGGAGGAGACCGAGAGGTACTACCTGCCGATCATCAGCATCATCGTGGAGGAGACGCTCAAGCGCGGCGGGTCCATCGTGCACCACCACGGGATGGGCAAGGCACGAGCGCCGTGGGTGAGGGACGAGTACGGCTCGAGCTACTACCTGCTCGAGACGCTGAAGAAGGCGTTCGACCCCAACGGCGTCATGAACAAGGGGACGATCTTCCCGATCTGACGGCGGCGCCGCGACCGCGGAGAGGCCGGCGCCGTCAGCGGCGCCGGCTGCCGCCGGCGCCAGGACGAGGAGCGTGCATGCGGATCGCGGTCGGCTTCAAGGTCATGCCCGACTTCGAGGCGCTGCGCGCCGCCGACTGGGCGCGCGTGGCCGCGGCCGAGGGCCCGGAGGGCCGCGCCGAGGCGACCCGATACGTGCGTCGCGTGCTCGGCGTGTTCGACGAGGCCGCGCTGGAGCTCGCCCTGCGCCTACGTGATGCGCGCGCCGAGAGCGGTCTTCCGACCCATCTCGCGGCGTTCACCGTCGGCGGACCGGACGCGTCGCCGTTCTTGCACACCCTTCAGGCGCTCGGGTTCGACTGTGCGCGACTGGACCCCGGCGCCGGACCGGCTTCGGCCGACGGCAGCGCCGGCATGACCGATGCGCTCGACTTCGCCCCCGCCGCGACGGCCGCACTCGTCGCCGCCTGCGCGCAGCGCTTGGGCGGCGACGTCCTGCTGCTTGGCGAGCGCGGCGGTCCTGCCGGAAGCGGCACGGTACCGTTCCTCGCCGCGGAGGCACTGGGTCGCCCGTGCGTCACCTGCGTGACCGGGATCGAGCCGGCGGGCGCCGACCGCCTGCGCGTCAGCTTCGTTGCCGACGACGGGCCCCTCCGCGCCCTCGCCGTCCCGCCGTGCGTGCTCGCGGTCGGCAATGCCGTGGTCAGCACGCTGCGCGTGCCGACGCTCAAGGACCGGCTCGCGGTGCGCGACGTGCCCGTCGGGCAGTTCACGGCCGCGGACCTCGATGTGGAGGGCGAGCCCGCGCTCGATGGTGCGCCGGTGCTGCGAACCCTCGATCCTGTGGATCGCCGCCGCGCCGGCATCGTCGTGCCCGGCGCGACGCCGGCCGAGCAAGCTCGCGTGCTCTACGACGACCATCTGCGCGCGCGGCTGGAGGCGGTGTGACGCCGGCCGCGCCCCTGAGCCTGGTAGCCGTCCTGGATGCCGCCGGCGCGGCGGCCGACAGGCATGGACGAGCGCTCGGCGGCTTCTTGCGAGACGGCCTCTCCCTCGGGGAGGACGTCCGGCTCACGACCCGGACCCTCGTCTTGGCTGCCGAGGGCGTCCACGCCGGCCACGCCCTCGCGCCCACGCGCGACGTGAAGCTCGTCCCGGTGCCGCCGCACCGGCCGGACGTCGCGGCCGGCGCCCTGGCCGCCTTTCAGGCGCGCGTCGGCGCCGACCTCTTCGTCCTGCCCGGCGGCCCGTCTGGCACCGAGCTCGCCGCCCGGCTGGCCGCGCGTACCGGCGGCAGCGTCCTCACCGGCGTCCTCTCCGCCACCGTCGCCGGCGGCGTCCTGACCTGCCGCCGCGCCGCGTATGCAGGCTACCTGAACGGAACGTTCGCCCTGAGCCCGCGTCCCTGGTGCATCGTCCTCGACGCGAGCTGGGACGAGGCTCGCGCCGAGCCTTCCGAGGAGCACATGGTCGAGGCGGCGCCCCCGGCGTCAGGCGACGCCTCAACCCCGCCGCCGCTGCTCGAGATCGAACCCCTCGAGGCGCCGGCCACCGGTGATCTGGAGACGGCGCGGTTCCTCGTCGTCGTCGGCCGCGGCGCCGGGAGCCGCCGCGGCGTGGAGCGCGCCGCCGCAGCCGGCGCCCGCATGGGCGCCGCCTTCGGCGTCACACGGCCCGTCGTGATGAACGCCTGGGCCGACCCGGACCGCCAGGTGGGGGCCTCGGGGACTCGCGCCGCCCCGGCCGTCTGTATCGTCGCCGGGGCCTCCGGTGCACCCGCCTTCATCTGGGGCATCGAGCGCTCCCGCTTCATCGCCGCCGTGGATACGGACGACCACGCCCCGATCGCCGGCGAGGCCGACGTGTTCGTCCCCGGCGACGGCCTCGCGGTCCTCGAGGCACTCGCCGATCTGCTCGACCGCCACTCACCGTGACGTACGCACAATCCGCATCGTTTGCACGCCTTGATACGGAAGATTGTTCACTTCTGCGCTTGACTGAGCGAACAATAGACTGAATACTCCGAGAGACGGGCCACAGACCAAGCGTGGCGGCCAACCGCTCCCGGAGGGGGAAGGCGTGGACCAGCTCGATCGAGACGTGCTCCTGGCCCTGCAAGAGGACGGGCGCATATCCAACCTCGCCCTCGCTCGCAAGCTGGGCCTTTCCCCATCAGCGATGCTCGGTCGTGTCCGCCGTCTGGAAAAGAGCGGCGCCATCCGCGGCTACCGGGCCGTCGTCGATCCCGCCGCCCTCGGCATCACCGTCCGCGCACTGGTCGTCGCCCGCATGCACGAACACAGCGAGCAGGCCATCAGGCAATTCGAGAAGGCCATCAAGGAAGTACCTGGCGTCCGCGCCTGCTACCACGTCACCGGGCAGTTCGACATGGTCGTGGAGCTCGCCCTGCGCGACCTCGACCATCTCGGCCAGCTCATCCGTGTCGACATCGCCCGCATCCCGGGCGTCATGAACCTCGAGACCATGCTCGTCCTTGCCGAGTCCGTCGAAGATCACGGCTGGCCCATCCTCGACGAGAGTTAGCTGCGAGGACGCAGTCCCCCGCAGTCACCATCCCAGGAGGTACACCCCATGGCCAAGAAGGGTCTCTTCGACCTGCACGAGATGAAGCGCGCCGGCGAGCAGATCGCCTGGCTCACCGCCTACGACTACCCCACGGCTCAGTTCGAGGAGGCCGCCGGCATCGACATGATCCTGGTCGGCGACTCGCTGGGCATGTGCGTCTACGGCTACCCCGGCACCGTGCCGGTCACCATGGACCAGTGCATCGTCCACTGTGAGGCCGTGCGCCGCGGCGCGCCGAACACGTTCATCGTCGGCGATATGCCGCTGGGCAGCTACCAGCCCTCCGACGAGGAGGCCGTCAGGAGCGCCATCCGCTTCCTCAAGGAGGCCAACGTCGACGCGATCAAGCTCGAGGGCGGCGTGCGCACGGTGGACCGCGTCAAGGCCATCCTCGACGCCGGCGTGGCGGTGTGCGGCCACATCGGTCTCACGCCGCAGAGCTCCGGCCAGCTCGGCGGCCACAAGGCGCAGGGCCGCACGCTCGAAAGCGCCAAGTTGGTCGTCGAGGACGCCCGTGCCCTGTACGAAGCGGGCGTCCAGCTCCTGCTCGTCGAGGCCGTGCCGCCGGAGGTCGCCGGCTTCATCCGCCGCGAGCTCCCGATCCCGGTGCTCGGCATCGGGGCCGGCGAGGACGTGGACGGACAGCTGCTCATCGTGAGCGACGTGCTCGGCACGTTCGCGGCGTTCACGCCCAAGTTCGTCAAGAAGTACGCCGACCTCGCCGCCGTCTCCACCGCCGCGCTCACCGAGTACGTCAAGGACGTGCGCGGCGGCGCGTTCCCCGAGGAGCAGCACTGCTACCGGATGCTCGAGGGCGAGCAGGACAAGTTCGCGGCCTGGGCCGCGGAGGGCGAGTGACGGCCGTTCGACGAAGGGACGCCTGATGCACTCGCTCGCCGAAGACCTCACCGACCAGCCGGGTCCGGGCTTCGTGCCCGCGGATCGGGTGGCGCGGCTCGGCACCGAGACCGTCTTCGCCGTCTCGGCCGAGGCGGCCGCGCTGGCCGCGCAGGGTCGGACGGTCTACCCGTTCCACCTGGGCGATCTCAACATCCCCACTGCCGGCCACATCGTCGATGCCATGAACAGGGCCATCCGCGACGGCAAAACCACGTACTGCCCCAACGCGGGCATCGCTCCGCTGCGTGAGGCGCTCGCCGCGGACGTGGGCGCTGCCCGGAACGTCACCTACACGGCCGAGAACGTGTCGGTGCAGCCGGGCGGCAAGCCCGTGATCGGCAAGTTCCTCATGGCCGCCATGAACACCGGCGACGAGGTCCTGTACCCCAACCCCGGCTTCCCCATCTACAGTTCGTTCATCGAGTTCGTGGGCGGAGTGGCCGTGCCGTATGGGTACGTCGACGCCGGCGACCGGTACACCATCGACGTCGACGCCATCGAGCGGCGCATCACGCCGCGCACGCGCATCCTCATCCTCAACGACCTGCACAACCCGACGGCCGCGGAGTGCACGGCCGAGGAGCTCGAGCGGCTGGCCGACATCGCCATCCGCCACGACCTCCTGGTACTGAGTGACGAGGCGTATTTCGACGTCCGCTTCGAGGGGCGGAGCCGCTCCATCGCCTCCCTTCCGGGCATGCCGGAGCGGACGGTCATCCTGTACACGTTCAGCAAGAAGTACGCGATGACCGGCTGGCGGCTGGGAGCAGCGGTGGGGCCCAAGCCGATCGTCGACATCATCACGCAGCTCAACGTCAACGTGGAGTCGTGCCCCAACCACTTCGCCCAGTACGGAGCACTCGAGGCGCTCACGGGCGACCAGGCCGGGCCCCGCGAGATGATGGCCCGGCTCATGGGCAGGCGCGACGCAGCGCTGCGCCTGCTGAACGCCACACCCGGGGTGCGCTGCCACACGCCGGGATCCACGTTCTACCTGTATCCCGACGTCACGGACGCCGTCCGCCTGACCGGCTGCGCCGGCCACGAGGACTTCCGGCGGCTCCTCCTCGATCACACCGGCGTCTCGGTCTGCACCCGTCTCCACTTCGGGAAGGCACTGCCGGGCGAGAACAGGTACCATCTCCGATTGGCCTATTCAGGCGTCACGACCGCACAGATCGAGGAGGGCCTAGGCGCGTTCAAGGCCTTCATCGAGACAATCGAGCCCGCAGGTTCCTGACACCCCAAGGAGACACCGCGATGAAAGACCTGCCCGTCGTCGGCATCGAGAGCCGCCTCCGCATGCTCTCGGACGAGAAGTGCCAGAAGATCTATGACGCCGCGCTGACGATCATCGCCGACATCGGCATGACTGTGCCGCACGCCGAGGCGCGGGACATGCTCGTGAGCGGCGCCGGTGCGACGGTCGAGGCCAACGACGTGGTCAAGATCCCCCGTGATGCCGTGGCCGCCGCTCGCGACACCATCCCGGCCATGATCGACGTGTACGACCGCAACGGCGACCTCGCGATGCAGCTCGGCGGCACGAACTCGTACTTCGGCACCGGCTCGGACCTGATGAGCATCTACGACTTCGAGAGCGGCGAGCGCCGGCTCAGCGTGCTCGCCGACACCGGCCGCATGGCGCACCTGTGCGACGGCCTCCCCAATATCGACTTCATCATGTCCGCCGCGCATCCGCACGACGTCGAGGCCTACGCGTCGTACCTGGAGTGCTTCCGCCAGATGGTGAGCAACACCACGAAGCCGATGGTGATGACGGCCGCCGGGCTCGAGGACCTCGCGGTCATGCAGGAGATCGCCGCCGCGTTCCGCGGCGGCGAGGACGAGCTGCGCCAGAAGCCGTACTTCATCCAGTACGGCGAGCCGGTCAGCCCGCTGCAGCACGCGCCGGAGGTGCTCGACAAGCTGCTCTTCTGCGCCGACAAGGGCATCCCGCTGATCTACTCGCCGGCCCCGATCGCCGGCGCGACGGCGCCGATCACGCAGGCGGGTCACATCGTGCAGGCCGTGGCCGAGTCGCTCTTCGGCGCCGTGCTCCATCAGCTGCGCGTCCCCGGCGCGCCGCTGCTCACCGGCATGGGCCCCGTCAAGCTCGACATGAACACGGTCCAGGCGCTCTACAACTCGGCCGAGTACTACACCACCATCATGGGCATCTGCGAGATGGCCAAGTGGATGGACATCCCCAATTGGGGCTACGCGGGCACGAGCGACTCGCAGTGCGTGGACATCAACGCCGGCATCGACATCACCGAGCTCACGCTCATCTCCATGCAGGCCGGCTCCAACCTCAACCACGACATCGGCTACCTCGATTTCGGCCTCACGGGCGCCGGCGAGCTCGTAGTCATGACCGACGAGGTCATCTCGATGAACCGACGCGTGCTCGAGGGCATCGAGGTCACCGACGAGACCCTCGGCCTGGACGTGATCGAGGAGGCCGGTCACGGCGGCGACTTCCTGCGCGCCCGCCACACCAAGAAGTTCGTGCGCGGCCAGCAGTGGAAGCCTACGCTGCTCAACCGCGACACGCAGAAGAACTGGGAGGCCGCCGGCTCCAAGACGGCCACCGACAAGGCCCACGAGAAGCTGCTCGACATCATGGCCAACCACAGGCCGGAGCCGCTCACGGCCGAGCAGAAGCAGGTCATGGACGAGCTGGTCGATGCGTACGTCGCGGCCGGCAAGTAGGGATCGACTCACGTTCGCGGCCCCCGTCAGTCGAAGCGCCGGCCGACGGGGGCCGCTTCCTTTCAGGTACTCGCAGAGGTGACACGGTGAAACAGGCCTCCCAGCCCGTCCTCGACGAACAAGGCTGCCGCACGATCCATGAGGCAGCCCTGCGGCTGCTCGAGGAGGTCGGCTGCGTCGTCCTCGACCCCGAGGCGTTGAGGCTGCTCGCAGCGGCCGGCGTGCGGGTGGACGGGGAGCGCGCGCGCTTCGGAGAGGCGCTTGTCGAGCGGGCGCGCTCGACCGCTCCCGCGCGCTACACCGTGGCCGGCCGGCGCCCGGAGCTCGACCTCCACGTCGGGCTCGGTGAGCCCGCCGTGCTGGCGAGCGCCTCCGGCCCGCCCTTCGTCCTTGCGGACGGCGTGCAGCGGCCGGGTACGCTCGACGACCTCGTCACGGCCGTCCGCCTCGCCCACCTCTCGCCCAACATCGACGTGCTCGGCTACAGCGTGGAGCCCACCGACGTCCCCGAAGCGGCGCGGCCGCGGGTGGTCGCCCACCTGCACGCGACCGCCAGCCACAAGAACGCGCGGTTCACCGTCACCTCGCTGGACGAGCTCCGGGTCGCCACGGACGTCCTCGAGATCCTCTACGGCGCGGACTGGCACGACCGCCCGCGGTTGTGGTCGGTGATCAACACGACGTCGCCGCTGCAGTTCTCGGCGGAGGGCGCGCAGGTGCTGCTCCGTCTGGCGCGCCTGGGCCAGCCCGTCCTCGTCGCCGTCTGTGCCATGGGCGGCACCACGGCGCCGATCACCCTGGCCGGTCTGCTCACCGTGCAGCACGCGGAGCTGCTCACCGGCCTCGTGCTCACGCAGCTCGCCCGTGCCGGTACGCCCTTCCTCTACGGCGGCACGTCCTCACTCTCGTCGATGCAGAGCGGGGCGCTCATGATCGGTGCTCCGGCCTACTGGACGCTCATGGAGGCCACCGTGCGGCTCGGCCACTGGCTCGGCGTCCCCGTGCGTGCCGGTGGCTCCGTGACCGACGCGCATCTCCCGGATGCCCAGGCCGGCATCGAGTCGGCCCTGGCCATGGACACCGTGCTGCGCGCCGGCGCACAGTACGTGCTGCACTCGGCCGGCATCCTCTCGTCCTTCAACTGCTTCTCCCCCGAGAAGTTCGTGATCGACGACGAGGTCGTCACCGGCCTGCGCCTCGCCCGCCGGCCCGTCGAGGTCGATGACGAGACGCTCGCGCTCGACGTCGTCGCGGCCGCCGGCCCGGGGGGTACGGTGCTGGGGCACGGGCACACGCGCAGGCACGCGCGCGACGGCATCGGACGGACGATCATGAACCGGGCGCCCTACCAGACCTGGCGGTCCCAGGGCGCCGCCGAGCTTGCATCCGTCGCTCGCGCGCGCGTGAGGGAACTGCTCGAGTCCTATGAGCCGCCGGACGATCTGGACCCTGCGGTCCGGCGGCAGCTCGACGCCTACTGCCTGGGCTGAGGCGCTCGTCCCGCGGTCTGTGCGCTCTGTCCCTCGGCTCTGACGAGTTCGGAGGGTCCCGCCGCCGGCATGGCTGCGTGCTCGAGCATGCGAGCCAGCACCCGATACGGGTTGGCCAGATCGACGTCGGGGTCGACCGCCGTCTGGACGGCGAGGCCGTCGATGATCGCACTGAGCAACTGGGCCAGACCGAGCAGGTCGGGATCGGCGAGCGCCGCCGCTCCGTCCCCCATGCCCAGCCACTCGAGCTTCATCTTCCAGTACCAGCGGTAGAGCATCGCCAGTCGGCGCCTCAGCGCTTCGTCGCGCAGGGCGTGCGGGAGCAGTTCGTAGAAGACCTGGAAGTCGTCGGCCCAGGCGGCCATCCTCTGCATCTCATTAACCAGCCGCGGGATGCGCTCTCCCGGAGTCACGTTCTTCATGCGGTCGAGCGAGTCCAGGTACTCGTCGTGGATCACAGAATCGAGCACGGCGGCCACCAAGCCGGCCTTATTGTCAAAATAGTAGGCGACCATCGCCTTGTTCTCGCCCGCTCGCTCGCTCACGGTCTTCAGCGTCAGCGCCTCGAACCCGTCTTCGGCGACGATCTCCTTGGCGGCGATGAGGAGGTTGCGCGCCGTCTCGGGCAGCGACGATAGCGGGTCCTCGAAGGCGAACTGCAGGTGGCCGGTGATCCGCGCATGGCCGTCGCCGTCGGTGCTCCAGCCTCCAGGCGCTGCAGTCATGCGACCTTCGCCTCCCCCTGAGGTCCCAACGTCGGACCGGTTTGACACTGCGTTGGGCCCAGTGTCCAATGGCGATTGATTGACCGGTTGATTAGCGCGGCATTCTATCACGAGCTCTGGTGCCGGGCCATGGCCGGATCCTGTTCGGAACGGAGGGCGAGGGGTGGACTTCTACACAGGTCGCGTGTTGCGGCTCGACCTCTCCGCCCTGCGGGCGACCGTCGAGCCGCTGGACCGAGACTGGGCCCGGCTGTACGTCGGGGGCAAGGGTCTGCTTCTCCGCTATCTCTTCCAGGAGCTCGCGCCGGGCACGGATGCACTCTCTCCCGCGAATCCACTGATCCTCGCCACCGGCCCGTTCGCAGGCACGGCCGCCGCAACCTGTTCGCGACTGGCCGTCGGCTGCAAGAGCCCGGCCACCGGCACTCTTCTCGACTCGTACGTGGGCGGCTCCCTTGCGCCGGAGCTCAAGTATGCCGGCTACGACGCCGTGGTGATCACCGGCAGGGCGCCGTACCCGGTCCTCGTGCTCGTGGAGGACGACCGGGTGGACTTCATGCGCGCCGAGGGCCGCTTCTGGGGTCTCGACACGGCGGCCCTCGAGCAGAAGGTGCGTGAGGAGATGGGCCCGTGGCACAAGGTCCTCTCCACGGGCCCGGCCGGCGAGCACCTCGTCCCGTTCGCCTGCCTCTCGACCGACCAGTACCACAAGGCCGGACGTGGCGGAGCCGGGGCGGTGATGGGAAGCAAGAACCTCAAGGCGGTCGTGGTGCGAGGCACCGGTGCCGTCACCGTCGGCGACGCAGCCTCCTTCATCGCCGACGTGCTGTCGCTGCAGAACGAGCGCGTCCTCACGCCGGACAACGCCTGGACCTGGGAAGAAGGCACTCCGTACCTCGTCGAACTGGTCAATGCCGCAGGTGCGCTGCCCACGAGAAACTGGCGTACGGGTCAGTTCGGCCAGGCCGGCGCCATCCAGTCGTCCGAGCTGCTCGCCGTTCGCACCCGCATCCGCGCCTGCACCCAGTGTCCGCTCGCCTGCCGTCAGGTCCATGTGTTCGACGAAGAGGTCTGCGAGGGTCCCGAGTTCGAGACGCTGGGCCTGTGTGGAGCCAACTGCGGCGTCGGCGACCTGGCGACGATCGCGGCCTTCAACCGTTCGTGCGACGAACTCGGTCTCGACACCATCTCGACCGGCGCGGTCGTCGGCCTCGCGATGGACCTGTGCGAGAAGGGCGCCGCCGACTACGGCCTCGCCTTCGGCGACGTGGCCGGCTACCTGGCGGCGCCCGGGCTGATCGCGCACCGGGAGGGTTGGGGCGCCGAGCTGGCGCTCGGCGCCCGCGACCTCGCAGCACTCAGGGGCCGTCCGGACCTCGCGCCGCACATCAAGGGGCTCGAGCTGCCCGCCTACGATCCCCGCGGCTCCTTCGGCATGGGGCTCGGCTACGCGACCTCAGACCGCGGCGCCTGCCATATGAGAGCCTTCACGGCCGCCGACGACATCCTCGGTGGAGAGGCGCCTCCCGATTCACTCGAGGGCAAGCCGGCGCTCACCGTCGAGCAGCAGGACTTCAGCGCCGCGGCGTGGACCGGTGTTTGGTGCGCGAACCTGTACATCGACACGGACTTCCTCGGAGCCCACTTCCGTCACCTGTGGGGCCGGGAGACGTCACACGAGGAGCTGATGGCCCTCGGCGCACGCATCTGGAACCTCGGGCGACTCGTCAATCTCCGCGAAGGGTTCGCTCGCGAGGACGACCGGTTGCCGGTCGTGCTCGGTGTGCCTCATCCCGATGGCGCGGCCGCCGGGAGGACCGTGGGCGACGAAGAGTTCCAGCGGGCGCTGGGAGAGTACTATCGACTGCGAGGATGGGACGCCGACGGCGTGCCCACGGAGGAGACTCTGACGAGGCTCTCGCTCGACGTCCGGTCTTGAGCTCCCGCTCGCCGGCCGGCGAGCGGTGCGAAGGAGACGCCATGGCCACGGTGGACGAGGTGATCCGGCGACAGGCGCGGCGCGGCGCCGGACGGCTCGACCTGCGGCCCGGCGACCGCGCCATGCTGGCCGTCGTCACCAGGGGGAACGGCGGGACCGAGCGGCTCGAGCTCCGCGAGGTGCGGCGGCCCCAACCGGACGAGGGCGAAGCCCTCGTCCGGGTCCTGGCCGCCGGCGTCAACGCCACCGACGTCAACACCCGTGTCGGCTGGTACGAGGGCGGCGGCTGGAGCTCACCCACGCCGTTCCCCCTCATCCAGGGCACCGACTGCTGCGGGCTGGTCGAGGAGACCGGCCGCGGCGTCGACGCGGGCCTTGCCGGCCGGCGCGTCCTCGTGCGCTCCTGCATGCGGCCGCACGGGTTCGACTCGCGTGAGACGGTCTGGCTCGGCTCCGATTTCGACGGCGCCTTCGCCCAGTACGTGCTCGTGCCGGCATCCGAGGTGTTCCCCGTACGCTCCGGCCTCAGCGACTCCGAGCTGGGCATCGTCCCGTGCTCGTTCGGCACGGCCGAGAACATGCTCATGCGGGCGGACGTGAGCGCCGGACACCACGTGCTGGTCACCGGCGCGTCCGGGGGAGTGGGGACGGCCGCATTGCAGCTCGCTCGCCTCCGCGGCGCGGAGGTCACGGCAGTGACGAGCCGAGCCAAGGCGCCGCGGCTGCTGGAGCTCGGCGCGACGCGGACGCTGGACCGCGACGACGACGTGATCGCGGTCCTCGGCGAGCAGTCGGTCGACGTCGTCGTCGACAACGTCTCGGGTACGGGGCTCGACGAGTTGCTCGCAGTCCTCCGTATCGGCGGCCGCTACGTGACGTCGGGGGCGGCGGCGGGCCCGGACGTGGCTTTCGACAAGCGGACGCTCTATCTCCGCGACCTCATGCTGATCGGCTGCACCGCCTGGGACGAGCCCGTGTTCCCGACGCTCGTCGCGCGGCTCGAGCGGGGCGAGCTCGAGCCCCCGCTGGCAGGCGCGTACCCACTGGAGCGCATGGCCGACGTGCAGAGGGAGTTCCTCGAGAACCGGCACGTGGGGAGCTTCGCTCTCCTTCCGCCGGTTCCGTAACGGCGCCGGCCGGGCTTCGCGACGCCGGCGCGCCTACTCCGTGGACATCGCGCCGCCGCCGCGTTCGTGCTCGAGCCGCACGTCGCGGACCGGAGCGCGCGCCGCATCCGCGGCGGCGTCGTCGAGCATCCTCTGGGCGGCGCTCTCGGCATCGAGCCGCGAGCGGTAGTGTCTGATCTCGCGGCTCGTCGTCGTCTTGTCCCACCCGAGCGCCTCCGCCATGACGCGTGCCACGTGCTCCACCGCGCGACGGCCGCGGTCCGCTGCCTCGAACGCGATGTGGGTACGGCGCGTCAACACGTCATCCACATGGAGGGCGGCCTCATTGAGGACGGCGAACCGCACCTCTGCGGCGACGTAGCCGTCCGCTCCTTCGAGCGGCGCCGCCAGCGTGGCGTCCTCCGCCGCCAGATCGAGCACGCGGAGCGCGAGCGTCCCGTACCGACGCGCGAGGTGGTCGACGTGCGCGGGAGAGAGATTGGTCGCCGCCGGGTGCAGCCGGGCCCGGCGAGCCGCCTCCGACGATCCGACCGCGCCGAGCAGCGGCAGGTTCTCGGTGCGGCTCGGCAGCACGGAGAAGGGCAGCTCGCGCGCGGCCACATCCACGGCGTCGCGCGCCATGATGCGGTACGTCGTGTACTTGCCGCCGGCGATGCTCACGAGCCCCGGCTTGCTGCGCCGCACGACGTGCTCCCTCGAGACGGCGGCCGTGTCCGCGGAGTCCTCAGCGACGAGCGGCCGCAGACCCACGTACACCGCCGTGATGTCCTCCGTGGTCAAGGGTCTCCGCAGGACCGCGTTGGCGTGCTCCAGCAGGTAGTCGATGTCGGCCCGGCTCGCCGCGGGGTGGTCCAGGCCGAACTCCCACGGCGTGTCCGTCGTCCCGATGATCCAGTGCGAGCCCCAGGGCAGCACGAACAGCACGCTCTTCTCGGTGGGAAGGATGAGTGCCAGGCGAGAGTCGATACGGTCGCGGGGAACGACGATGTGGACGCCCTTCGACGGTCGCACCGGCAGCGGCGTCCCGACGCCGGCGATCCGCTCCATCTCGGTGGTCCAGATGCCCGTCGCGTTCACCACCACCCGGGCACGGATCTCCAGGTCGATGTCGCCCTCGAGGTCGCGACCGTGCACGCCGACGACGGTCGGGCCGTCGAGAAGGAAGCCCTCGACCTCGACCGCAGGGACGCAGCAGGCTCCCTGAGCCGAGGCCGTGCCGGCGAGCGTGACGGCGAAGCGCGCGTCGTCGACCTGGGCGTCGTAGTAGCTGATGCCGCCGGAGATCACGTCAGGCTTGAGTGAGGGGACCTCCCGCAGGCAGGCGGCGTGCGACAGGTGCCGGTGGCGCGGCATGTGCGGACGCAGGCCGGCCAGCGCGTCGTAGAGGGTCAGGCCCGCACCGAAGTAGACGTGGTCCTTCACGCCGTGCTCGAGCGGCAGCAGGAACGGCGTGGGGTGGACGAGGTGCGGCGCCAGACGTGTGGCCAGCAGCGCCCGCTCGTGCAGCGCCTCCCGGACGAGGCCGAGGTCGAAGCGCTCCAGGTAGCGCAGTCCGCCGTGGATGAGCTTGCTGGAGCGGCTGGAGGTGCCGGCCGCGAAGTCGCGCTTCTCGATGAGCGCCGTCGAGAGCCCACGACTGGCGGCGTCGAGAGCGATCCCGCAGCCGGTCACGCCGCCACCGACGACCAGCACGTCGAAGAGCTCCGCACCGAGGCGCTCGAGCTGACGTCCGCGCGCGTCCCAGGGCGTGCGACAGGTCAGGCCGGAAGCGGGATCGCGCTCGGTCATGGGCTTCTCCTCGTCGCCGACTGGTATGTACCAAAGGTTCTGGTATGTACCATGACCCCTGTGCCATACTCTGTCAAGACAGTAGGCACCACGGCGCGTCGCGCCACGGGAGAGTCCATGAGACACATCGAGGAGGCGGCGCGGTCGACGCCGGTCATGCATGAGACGCAGGTGCTCGTGGTGGGCGGCGGACCCGGCGGCCTCGCCGCCGCCCTCGCCGCCGCCCGCGCCGGCGCCCGCAGCACACTCGTCGAGCGCTACGGCTGCTTCGGCGGCGTCATCACACAGGTCGGCGTCGACACGCTGGCATGGTACCGCCACGAGAGGACGGTGGAGGCGGGCGGGATCGGTCTCGAGTTCGAGCGACGCGCGGCGGAGATGGGCGCGGCCACCCCGGACGTCCAGTCGGACAGCCATGCGCTCGACTCCGAACTCTTCAAGGTCGTCGCCGACCGGCTCGTTCGGGAGGCCGGCGTCACGCCGCTCCTGCACTGCCTCGTGACGGAGCCGATCGTGGTGGACGGACGGATCCGGGGGGTGGTCACGGAGAGCAAGTCCGGACGTCAGGCGATCCTCGCCGAGCGGGTCGTCGACGCCACCGGCGACGCTGATGTGGCGTTCCGCGCCGGCGCCCCCTGCCACACGGAACCCCGTGGCTCAGGGATGGGCGTCACCGTCATGTTCTCGTGCTCCGGCGTGGACAAGGCGCGCTTCCTCGACCACGTCGCGGAGAGCGCGCCGACCTACGGGGACTGGGGCAGGTGCTGGTCCGTGCGCACCGACGGCAAAGAAGACGGCCTGTTCAGCCCTTACCTCCAGGAGCCCTTCGACCGCGCCCGTGCGGATGGCGTCATTCCTCCGGACGTCCGCAGCATCGGGGGGACGTGGGGTCGAGTCACCGATGCAGGGGAGGCCACCACGCTCAACCTGGTGGTGATGTCGGGCTACGACTGCCTGGACGTACACGACCTGACGGCGGCGGAGATCGAGGGACGCCGACAGGCGCTGCTCGCCATCGACGCCTTGCGCCGGTACACCCCCGGCTTCAAGAGCGCCCGGCTGAGGACCTTCGGCGCCACGCTCGGCACGCGCGACTCGCGCAAGATCGCCGGCCGCTACGAGCTCACCGGCGACGACGTGCGCGGGGAGGCGCGGTTCGAGGACACGGTGGGCATCTTTCCCGAGTTCGTCGACGGCTACGGCATCCTGATGCTGCCGACCACCGGTCGCTACTTCCAGATCCCGTACCGCGCCCTCGTGCCCCGCGACGTCGAGAACCTCCTGGTCGCCGGCCGTTGCGTGGCCGGCGACAGGATCTCCCACGCCGCGACGCGCAACCAGATGTGCTGCGCCGTCACGGGCCAGGCGGCGGGCGCCGCGGCCGCCGTCTCCCTGCGGCACGGCCGGGAGACCAGTGAGTTCGACGCGGCGCAGGTGCAGGACGAGCTCCGGCGCCAGGGCGTGCGTCTGGATTAGGGCTGCGCGTCCTCCACCGGCGCCCTCACCTCGAACTCGGTACGATCGCCGCGGTAGACGTCCCGCGCCAACTCCACCACGCCGCCCTCTGCGTCGTACACCGTGCGCGTGAGGACGATCGCAGGACTGCCCGCCTTGACGCCGAGCGCCTCCGCCTCGAACCGGTCCAGGGTGACGGCCACCACGCGCGCGTCCGCCTTCTCGGGATGCACGTCGTAGCGCTCCCGCAGGATCGCCCACAGGGAGCCCGCCAGGTCGTGCTCGAGCAAGTCCGGGAAGCGTTCGGCCGAGAGCTGGATGTTCTCGATCGCGATCGGCTCCTCCATGGCGGTACGCAGCCGCTGGAGCACGTGGACGCGGCCGCCGGACGGCACCTTGAGCAGCCGGGCGGCCGCGGGATCAGGGTCCACGGTCGCGGCCGAGAGGACCTGGGTGCCGGGTGTCCGCTCGGCTTGCGTCATGTTCCGCGTGAAGCTGCCGACGCTGAAGCGAAGGCGCGGCTCGGCGACGAAGGTCCCGCGCCTGGGGTTACGGTACAGGTAGCCCTCAAGGGTGAGCGTCTCGAGGGCGTGACGAGCGGTCATGCGGCTGACGCCGTACCGCTCGCTCAATGCACGCTCCGACGGCACCGGGCCGTGGGCCTGCAGACGCCCGCTCTCGATCTGGTCCCGCAGCAGCGCCGCCAGCCACAAGTACAGCGGGCTCGTCCGTTCGGGTGTGCGTCGCGTGCTCGCCACCTCCACCCCCAGGCAGGCAGCTAGAGGTCGTCCCGCCCGCCGGCGACCTGGCATTGCCGTGCGGGTCCGGCAAGCGTACCATAGGCCAACTTGGTACATACCAAGCGAAGACGCGGCAGCCGGACAGCACGCCTGCCGCACCGTGCGGCGCATACTTGACGGCAGCGTCCGCACGGGCGGTGAAGGAAATGCGGTGTATGGCGGTCGCTGGAGAATTTCTGCGTCTTGGAAGGGGTGGTCGGGACTAACTGACTGGTCAATTCGTCTTGCCATCGGCAGCGAGCGTGTGTATGGTGGGCCCGATGTATCGGGGGCGGCCCCGCAGCAGGGCCATCGCCAGAATCCGTGTGGGATCCCACAAGATCGCGTCAGGGGGAGTAGCGATATGGCTAGCGCAAAGTTCGAGAGGGAGTACGGCCAGCACCTGGTCGAGCAGGTCCTTAAGGGCAAGATGACCAGGCGCCAGCTGCTGGTGCGTGCGTCGGTGTTCGGCTTCTCGCTCACGGCCGCCGGGCAGCTGCTCGCCGCCTGCGGTGGCGACGAGGGTGGCACAGAGGCCTCGCCGAGCGCCGCCGGCATGCCCGAGCCGGTGCTGGGCGGCAACCTCAAGTGGATCGGCCCTGCGCCGATCACCGATCCCGACCCGGTCACGATCTACGACCAGGGCGGCATCGTCCTCGTGTACCAGTTCCTCGAGTACCTCATCGACCTCAACAACGACAACTCGCTGCGCGGCAAGCTCGCCGAGAGCTGGACGCCGAACGACTCGGTCGACGTCTGGACCTTCAAGCTTCGCTCGGGCGTCACGTTCAACGACGGCAGCCCGTTCGGCGCCGAGGACGTCGTCACCAGCATGGAGCGCGTGCTTGATCCCGACAACGGGTCCGGCGCGCTCTCGCAGCTCAACGGCGTCCTCTCGCCCGGCGGCACCAAGGCCGTCGACGACCTGACCGTCGAGTTCAACCTCGACAAGCCGTTCGCCGACTTCCCGTACATGGTGTCATCCGGCAACTACAACACCGCCATCCTGCCGCGCACCTACAAGGGCGACATCATCAAGAACCCGGTCGGTACCGGCCCATTCATGCTCGACCAGTACGTGCCCAAGCAGAAGGCCACGTTCAAGAAGAACCCCACCTACTGGGGCAAGGACGAGCAGGGTCGGCAGCTCCCGTACCTGGACACCACCGAGTACACGATGGTCGAGGACAACGCAGCCCAGAACCTGCAGCTGCAGTCCGGAGCCCAGGACCTCCAGCCGCAGACCGTGTTCCAGGGCGCCCAGGCGCTGTTCCAGGATCCCAACCTGCGCGTGGACATCTACCCCGGCACCGGTATCCGCGAGGTGGCGTTCAACCTCAACGCCGAGCCGTGGAGCGGCGCCAACGGCAAGCAGCTCCGCCAGGCCGTCGCCTACTGCCTCGACCGCGTGGCCATCAACCAGGCCCTCTACGACGGCCGCAGCAACCTCGGCTTCGACACGTTCTGGGATCCCACGGTGTTCGCCGGCAGCCCGAACGTGCCCGAGGAGCGCGCCCAGGACTACGACAAGGCCAAGCAGCTGCTCTCCGAGGCCGGCATGGCCGACGGCATGAACATCAAGCTCACGTTCGCCAAGTACCTCGAGAACCCGCAGCTCGCCCAGCTCATCCAGGAGCAGTGCAAGCCGGCCGGCATCACTGTCGAGCTCGACCAGCTCAGCTACGACGCGTACTACGCGGGCGACGACGACGACTATTACGGCACCACCCCGTGGCTCAATGCCGCAATGACAATCACCGAGTGGGGCAGCCGTCCCGCCCCGGGCATCTACGCCGCCGCCATGCTTCTGCCGGACGCGGTGTGGAGCTCGTCTCACTGGGACAACAAGGACTTCGTCGACGCCTTCAACCAGTACGAGAGCACGGCCGACGAAGCGACGCGCACGGAGCTCGCGACCCAGCTTTCGCAGCTCCAGCAGGACGACACGCCCATCATGGTGCCGTTCTACATCACGCAGCTGCGCACGCAGAAGAAGAACGTGTACGGCGTCCAGGGCCCGGGCTCGTTCTACTGCGATCTGAGCCAGTGCTTCGTCGCCCAGGCGTGAGGTAGAGGCGGTTCTCGACTGAACAGGCTGACGTAGGGACCCCGGGATGCTCCGCCTCATCGGGCGTAGGCTTCTGCTGATGATCCCGACACTGATCCTGGTGTCGATCCTCATCTTCGCGCTCGCGGAGGTGTTCGTACCGGGCAGTGTGGGGCGGTCCATCCTGGGGCCCTACGCCACCGAAGAACAGGTCCAGCTGCTCAACGAGCGGCTGGGGGCCGATCGGCCCATCGTCGTGCGTTACCTCTCGTGGGCCGGCGGCTTCGTCACCGGCGACTGGGGCGACTCGGCCCTGCTCAAGGTGCCGGTCCGCCCCCTGGTCATGGACGCGTTCTGGCACTCGCTGCTCCTGGCGGGCTTCGCCCTCGTGCTCATCGTGCCTACGTCCATCGCGTTAGGCGTCTTCGCCGGCCTGCGAAGAGACAGCGTCTTGGACCGCACCATCACCGTCTCCTCGTTGTCGATGACGGTGATCCCCGAGTTCGTCAGCGGCGTCGTGCTCCTGTATGTGTTCGCCGTGTGGCTCAAGTGGCTGCCGGTCACGGCGTTGCCGCCGGACGGGTCTCCGTTCTACACACGCCTCTACTACCTCATCCTGCCGGCCATCCCGCTCATGTTCCTGGAGCTCGGGTACATCGCCAGGATGGCTCGCGTCGGCACGGTGCAGGTGCTCAGCATGCCGTACATCCGCACGGCGGTCCTCAAGGGCGTGCCGCGCAGCAGGGTCGTTTTCGGTCACGTGCTGCGTAACGCCATGGTCCCCACGGTCACGGTCATCGGCAGCCAGGTCGGCTGGCTCCTCGGCGGCCTGGTGGTGGT
>DAIQNY010000036.1:0-19190 GCA_036788155.1 Actinomycetota bacterium
TCCACGCCGGCGAGCGCCGACGCCGGCGACCAGGTCGCCAGCCAGGCGCCTCCGGCCCCGTCCTCACCCGCGGCGCTGCCCGCCGCCTCGGCGGGGCGCCAGCGCAACGATGAGGAGGCGGCCGCGAGCGCACGGCCGCTCAGCGCCGCCGCACGCCAAGCCGATGCGTCCGATCGCTCCACCGTCTGCACCCCGTGCACGGCGGCGACCATGACCAGAGCGAACGTCGCGGCCAGTACGGCGACCAGGATCGCCGCGAGCATGGCGTACCCGGCGGATGGTCCCGCGCGCCTCACGACGCCCTCGCGGCGACGAAGAAGCTGCGCTCCTGCCGGAACGAGCCCACGACGACGGCCAGATCGACGCGCACCCCACGGACGTCGGCCCACTGGCCGGCCTGCATGTCCTCGCCCGCGACCTGCTCGCCGTCGCCCAGCACATACGCGACGGAGAACCCCGTCACATGGTCGCCGAGGTAGGTGCCGGAGGCGTTGCGCCAGAGCACGCGACGCGAGGGGTCCCAGACCACCAGCACGTCCTCTCCCGCCACCTCCGGGCGATCGTGGCGAAGCGCGAGGGTGCGAGCCGGGTGTCGATCGGGCGGCGGCGGAGCGACAGCCAGCGCCGCCGCCACATCCCGCGTCACGGCGCGCGCGCACGCAGCCGCGATGGTCGCGGCCTGGGCGCGGTCGTCCGCGCGGTCGGCCACCGCGGCGACGTTCCAGAGCCAGCCGTACGCCGCGGCCAGCACGATCCCCGTGACCGCCGCGGCGATCAGGAGCTCGATCAGTGTGAAGCCCTTCGCCTTCACGGGGCGCTCTCCGACGGAGGTGAGTCGCTCGCCGGGGGGAGCGCCGAGACGATAAGCCGCACCGATCTCACCCCGCCCGGGGCAGCGGCGGAAACGGCGACCTCGAGTGTCGGTCCGGGGGGCGCCGCGCTGCTCTCGACGTCCCAGCCGGTCACGTCTTCCGGCACCAGGCGAGGGCCGTCTGGGGCGCCGAGAAACCATGCGGTGCAGCGGACCTGCAGACCGTCTTCATCCCAGATGCTGACGAACGATCCGGGCTCGTCGTCGGGGTCGCCGCCCGCGCCTGCGTATCTGGCGGCGGCCGTGTTCTTCCACGTCGCAGCGTGCGGGAACACGGCGGCGACGAGGTCGGCCGCCGGCCCGCCCGTCGGAGCCGGGAGCGCCGGCGCGCAGAACGGAAGCGAGCGCAGGCGCTCGGCGACGCTGCGAACGGCGCGGTCGGCCTCCATCGTGCGTTCGAGACGCGCGCTCGCTCGCGCGGCGGCGCCGACGCTGAGCGAGACGGCCGTGACCGTCGCGAGCAGAAGCCCAGCCGCGATCACGGCCTCGAGCAGCGAGAAACCCGACGCATCGCGCCTCGCCCTCCGCACAGCCGACATCACGAGCATCGCACGCACCCCGACAGCTGGATGGTGACGGTGCGGGTGGAGGTCGCGCCGGCGACGGTGAAGTGGCCGGCGCGAGGGCTGGCCGACCCAGGCAGCCCCGCCCAGCCGCGCGCCGTGAACTCGAGCGCCCCGCCGGGATAGGTGCTCTCGATCGCCGTGCCGAGACTGCCGCTCGAGATGCGCACGGCGGCGGCGGTGACGACATAGTCGCCGCCGCTCCCGATCTCGACGAGCACCCGCTCGCCGCGGCTCTGGGCCTCTGCCTGGGCAGCCCGGAGTACGAGCGCCAGCCGTCGGGCGGCCTCCGCTCCGGAGACGCCGGCGCCGACCCGCGCGGCGCTGGGCACCGCGACGGCCGCGAACACCGCGACCACGGCCAGCACCGTCACGACTTCGAGCACCGTCGTCCCGCTCTGCCTGTTCACACGCGTCTCCCGTCTGTCCTTGACGCCCCCGCCCCGCTGCGGAGGCGCTCCAGCAGGCTACGCGCGGCGTGCGGGAAGAGCGAGGATGACGAAGGCTGCGAACGGATGACGTTCCCGCAGTCCGAGCGGGAACGTCACTGCCCGAGCGGGAACGTCACTGCCCGAGCGCGAGATTCAGGTACGCGTCGATGAGCGGCGTGCCGACGAACAGCGCGACGACCGCGCCGGCGGCGAGGAACGGGCCGAAGGGGATCGCCGTCTTGCCGTCTCCCTTCTGCGCCGCGACAATGATCACGCCGATCACCGCGCCGCTCAGGAAGCCGAGGAACAACGCCGGGACCACGGCCGCCCCCAGGTAGACCCCCATGCAGAGCGCGAGTTTGACGTCGCCGAACCCCATTCCCTCAACGTGACGCACGCGGTAGTAGACCTCGCTGATCAGGAAGAGGAAGCCGGCGGCGCCCAGCCCCGCGACGGGCCAGACCCACCAGGACCCGTCGCCGAACAGGATCATGAGCGGCACGCCGGCCGCCGCGACCGGCAGGATGACGACGTCGGGGATGATGCGGATCTCCAGGTCCACCTGGCTCACCAGGACGAGCGCCGAGACGAACAACAGGTGCGGGACGAGGATCCAGTCGAGGCCGTCCCTGAGCACCACCGCGACGAAGAGGGCCGCCGTGAGCGCCTCCCCCATTGGGTACCGCCAGCTGATCGGCGCCTTGCAGTCGCGGCAGCGCCCGCGGAGCAGCAGCCAGCTGAGCACGGGGATGTTGTCGTAGCCACGGATCTGGTGGCCGCAGCTCGGGCAGTGCGAGCGGCCGCGCGAGATGCTCTCGTGGTGCGCCAAGCGCCACGCCCAGGCGTTCAGGAAGCTGCCGATGAGCAGGCCGTACACGGCCGCGATGACGACCAGAAGGACGGTCACGGCACGATGAAGTCGGCCTGCTTCTTGAGGAACACCGTGAGGCGATACGGCCGCGGCTCGGGTCCCGTCGTGTCGCGCTCGTAGAGGTAGTTGCCGACCGAGCGCTCCGTCACTGTGTGCATGAGCGTCCCGTTCTCGAAGGGATTGGCCGGCCACTGGTCGGGGACCATGTAGGGACCCAGTGTCGCGGGGGTGCACTCCGCGGGCCAAGGGTCCTCAGCTTCGGAGTCGAGTGTGTGCGAGAGCAACGCCGTGGCGATCTGTCGCCCGCCGGCCCGAGCGGCAGCGTCCTTGGCACGGTCGCGCTGCCCGATGTACAGGGGGATCGCGATCGCGGCAAGGATGCCGATGATGATCATCACGAAGAGGACTTCGATCATGCTGAAGCCGGCGGCGGCGCCTGCGGCGCGCCGCCGCGAGCCGCCGGACCTCATTCGACGTAGTCCAGGAAGAGCTCGGCGACCAGCGCCTCGAACTCGCCCCTGGGCATGGTCTCGTAGAGCGGAGCGACCGCCTTCATGCGCGCCTCCTTATCCTTGGGCAGGATGTTCGCCAGGCCGTCCACTGCTTTCTGCCGCGCGTACTTGTCTCCTGCCAGATACGCCTGGCCGAGCATGAGCACGGCCTTCTCCCGCTCGCCGCCCTTGGCGAGCAGGGCGGCGGCGAGCCGCGGCAGGAAGTCCGGGCTGCCTGGGATCTCGGAGGCCTTCTGGTACCAGCGCGCCGCCGCAAGGTTCTTCTCCTCACCGGCGCCGTAGCGGTACGCGAAGAACCCGAGGTAGGCGGGAAAACGCCACTCGCTCGGGTTCTCCTCGAAGCCCTTCTGCAGCAGTTCGTAGGCGACATCCACCCGCCCGGCATCGATGAGCGCGAACGCGCTGAAGAGGTAGGCACGCGTGAAGTGCGGGCTCAGCGCCGTGACCAGCTCGGCCATCTCGGGCAACGAGTCCAGCCGCCCGTCGCCGCTCACGTGTTCCCCGTAGTACTGGACCATCTGCAGGTAGTAGAGGTCGGCGATGGAGGTGCGGAAGCTCGGCGAGAAGTCCTGGAAGAACTGCGGCGAGGGGACGAACACACGCGGGTTCGCCGGAGCCATGGCCGGCCGGGTCGCCTGATAGGCGATCACGCCGGCCGCGCAGGCCAGCACGACGAGCACGACCACCACCCGCCGCAGCACGTCAGAACTCCTTGCGGCGGAACACCAGCGTCGCGAGTGCAAGGACCACGACGACGTAGGCCAGCAGATAGGCCGTCCAGAGCAAGATGTCGCTCCAGGCGAGGGTGCTCTCCCCCACCACGCCCGCCTTGACGTCCACGGCCGAAAGGTTCGGGATGACGACGTAGACGACCCAGGAGAGCGCCTCGGTGACCGCGTTCTTGCCGAGGCGCGTCAGCGACAGGACGTTGTGGCTGAGCTGCCCGGCGACGAACACGGAGATGCCCAGCACGCTGGCGAGGATCGCCGACCCGAGCGTCGAGAAGAAGATGGTGACGCCCATGATCGCGAGGAGCTGGACGTAGATCATCACGACGGCGACGAGCAGCATCCCGGACTCGTCGCCCGCCACCGCCCACACCAGCAGGAACAGGAAGACGCCCATGCCCGCCAGCACCACCGCCATGGTCCCGCACAGGCCGACGAACTTGCCGGTGATGAACGCGGCGCGGCTCACCGGCTTGCTGAACAGCACGAACACGGTGCGCTTCTCGACCTCCTTGTGCACGAGGCCGGCGGCGATGAACACGGCGACGATGAGTCCGAAGAACGTGACCGCCACGAGCCCGAAGTCCTTCATCATGCGGCCCTGCTCGCCGAGGCTGATGCTCCCTAGCCAGAGCCCCCCGGCGATCATCACGAGAGCGAAGACGACGATCACGGCCAGCACCCGGTCGCGGATCGTCTCCTTGAAGGTGTTGGCTGCGATGGCGAAGACCTGGTTCATGCCGTCACCACCTGCATGAAGAAGTCCTCGAGCGTCGGCGCCTCCTCGAGCGCCTCGTCCACAGACCCGGTCCAGATGACGCGGCCCTCGCGCATGATCGCGATACGCGTGCAGAGCTCGTGCACGTCGCTCAGGATGTGCGAGTTGAAGAGGACCGTCTTCCCGCGCTCGTGCAAGTTCTCGATGATGCGCTTGACCTCCACCCGACCGACGGGGTCCAGCCCCGTCATCGGCTCGTCCAGCAGCACCAGTTCGGGATCGTTGATGAGCGCCTGCGCGATCCCGATGCGCTGCAGCATGCCCTTGGAGTACTTGCGCAGGTGCGTGCCGGCCGCCTTCTCGAGCCCGACGTCCCGGAGCAACACCTCGACGCGTTCCTGCCTGCGGCTCGCCTCGAGCCCGAACAGCCTGGCGCAGAAGTCGAGGAACTCCCTCCCCGAGAGGTAGTCGTAGAAATACGGGTTCTCCGGCAGGTACCCGACGTGCGAGACGCCCGGCACACCCAGTTCTACCGAACCGGACGTGGGCCGCATCAGCCCGAGTGTGACCTTGACCGTAGTCGTCTTACCCGCGCCGTTGGGTCCGAGGAGCCCGAACACATCATTCGGGTGGACCTCGAGGTCCACCCCTTTGAGAATGACGACCTTCTGCCGGCGGAAGCCGACGTGGACGGTCTTGTGGAGATCGCTGACGCGCAGCGCCGACGCCTTCTTCACACGGCCACCAGAATCACGGCACCAAGAAGTCGGCATCGCTCATATGACCGGCCAGGATGAATCCAGTCCCACCGCCGGTCTGCGTGTACCGATAGTCGCCCACATCGTCGCCCTGCACCATGGGATCGCCCGACCACGGATTGTCGGGCCAGTTGTCGACGTAGGCAACGCCACCCGAGCTCACGAGATCCGCCCGGTCATCAACCGCCGCCGGATACGTGTCTGCGTGATCCACCGCGTAGGTGGCGAGACCGAGTTCGATGCTGTGGATGCCGCCCTTGACCGCCGCGTTCTTGGCTTTGTCGCGCTGATTCAGAAACATGGGAATCGCAATAGCGGAGAGTATGCCGATGATGATGATTACGATCAGCAACTCAATCAGTGTGAAGCCCTCTGACTGTCGTCCCGGCCTCATGCGCCATCCCTCCCAGAGGCAGCCCTGCTCGTGACACGCGACGAGCCCGCAGCCGCATCGTGCAACCACAGGCTCGAGGTGTCGTCTCTCACTCAGCGGCAGCCCGGCCGACTCCTGAGAGTCCCGAAGCTTTGCGCCCCACCCTCGCAAGTGGTTTGCCCTTCACGCCAACACATCTACTCTGCCCAACTGGCGATTCGCGAGACGGCGATCGAATCCTCTCGCGTCTGGCCGTGCCAGCCTCACGACGCCGGTACATGAAGAAACTGGGGCGACTGCCAGTGCAGCCGCCCCAGTTCAGAGCCATACGAGTCGGGAGATGTCCTACCCCCGTCGTCCTCCCAATTCTTACTCCTCTGGCTCAGCAGGCGCCCCGACGACGAAGCTCTGATCGTCGGCCATGTGCCCAGTCAGACGGAAGGTGGTGCCAAGATCCTCGTAGGTATAGTCACCCTTGGTGGTCGAGTCCGCCATGGCGCGGTTCTCCCACGGATTGTTCGGCCAGTTGTCGACATAGTCTGCCAGAGATGTACTGTTGACTTCGGTCGGGTAGTCATCGTTTGCGTCGACCGCATAGCTCTGGATGCCGATCTGGATGCTGTGGACGCCTTCCTTGACGGCCGAATCCTTGGCCTTGTCCCTCTGGTTGAGGAACATCGGGATCGCGATCGCGGCAAGGATGCCGATGATGATGATCACGATCAGCAGCTCGATGAGGGTGAACCCCTTCTGACTCTTGCGGAACCTCTTCATTCGCCTACCATCTCCTCTCTTCTTGGCTCTTCGCCTGGCTTGACTCCCTGTTGTCACTGCTGACAACGATGTCTTCTTTGCCGTCGGAGACCGACATACCTGCCTCCCCGGCTTCCCCTCGAGAAAGCCCGTGGGTCCGGTTGTCCGGGCGCCACGGGCTGCGAAGTCTATCTGCGGCGGCAGCCCAGCCGACTCCGTGAGTCCTGTAGCTTTGCGCCCCACCTTCGCAAGTGGTTTGCCCTTTGCGCCTCTGCTTCTATAGTGCCTCCCGCGTAGGTTCCTAGACACCTATTTCGGCAGTTCGCCGGGAGTCTTTACTGGTTTGGCAACGGCGATGACGTCTGTGCGAGCGGCGTTGCCTACCTGTCTTCACTCTGCCCCGGTCCGGGGACGGCGGACTAGAACGCTTGTCTAAAGCAACGAGCGGTCAAAAGACCTTCTTGCCCATGACCTCTTTCAGACGCCCCAGCGCCTTGATCGACTCGCGCGACACCTTCTTCTGCGACAGCCCCATCTCCTGCGCCACCTCGCTCTGGGTGAGGTCCTTGAAGAACAGCAGGTAGATGAGCCGCTTCTGGAAGGCGGACAGCCTGTCCATCGCGGCGTACAGGGCGATCTTGTCCTCGATCGGCAGGGCGAAGGTCTGCTGCCGGACGCTGTGCACCAGGTGCGGGTCGGCCTCGGCGTTGAGCTGGGCATGGGTGAACGGCTCGTCGTGGCTGTGCAGCTGGATCCTGGAGTACAGGTTCATGACCTCCAGGATGCCTTCTTCGTTGATGTTCAGGGCTTTGGAGAGCTCGGCGACCGCCGGCGGCCGGCCGAGCTTGTGTCCCAGCTCGTTCGACTTCTCCTGGATCTGCCGGTAGACCTTCTTGACCCAGCGAGGCTGGCGCATGAGCAGGGAGTCACGCAGGTGATGGCGGAGCTCGCCGTCGACGATCGCCGTGGCATAGGTGCTGAAGCGCACGCCGCGGCTGCCGTCGTAGCGCTGCGCCGCCTTGATCAGGCCCAGGTTCGCCACCTGCAGGAGGTCCTCGTAGGGCTCGTGCGCGTAGGAGAAGCGCTTGAGGATGTGGTGCAGCAGGTTCTGGTTGCGGCGCACGATCTCGTCCAGCGTCGCCGGCGATCCGGTGTCTGCGTAGACGGCGAGGAGGTGCTCGTTCTCCACGCCTTGCCCCTTTGCCCTTAGGTGACGGTCTCCGGCGTCACTTGACGATGTTCATCATGTTGAAGATCGGCAGGTACATCGAGATGACGACGGTACCGACCAGGGCGCCGACGAAGAGCATGAGGATCGGTTCGAGGATGGAGGTGAGCGACTTGACCGCGGCGTTCACCTCGTCCTCGTAGAAGTCGGCGATCTTGCCCAGCATGGCGTCCAGGGAGCCGGTCTCCTCACCCACGGAGATCATCTGCGTGACCATGGCGGGGAACACGGACACCTTCTCGAGCGGCGCCGTGATGGACTGGCCCTCCTTGACGCTCTGCTGCACGTTCACCATGGCCTCCTCGATGACCACGTTGCCGGCCGCCTGGCCGGTGATCTCGATGGCCTGCAGGATCGGCACGCCGGAGGTGATGAGCGTGCCGAGCGTGCGCGAGAAGCGCGCGATCGCCAGTTTGCGGATGATCTGGCCGATGCCCATGGGGACGCGCAGCTTGAAGCGGTCCCACCCGCGATGGCCGCGCTCGGTGCGCTTGAGCCGGATGAGGCCGTAGATCCCGGCGATGATGGCCGCCAGGATGAGGACGTTGTACGGGAAGTTCAGCGCGGCGTCCGAGATGGCCACCATGATGCGCGTGAGGAACGGCAACTTGGCATCGCCGAGATCCTTGTACATGTCGGCGAAGATCGGGATGAGGAACAGCACCATGCCGATGAGAACGAGGATCGCGAAGCTGCCGATGAGCACCGGATACACCATCGCCGACTTGACGGCACGGCGGATGCTGTCCTCCTTCTCGAGCTGGGTGGCCAGGCGGTTGAGCACCTCGTCGAGGATGCCGCCGAGCTCGCCGGCTCTCACCATGCTCACGTAGAGCCGGCTGAAGACCTTGGGGTGCTTCTCCAGCGCGTCGGAGAGGGCGATGCCGGCCTCGACGTCCGCGCGGACCTCGCCGATCACGGCCGCAAGCTTCTTGTTCGGCGTCTGCTCCTCGAGGACGTAGAGACAGCGCAGCATGGACAGGCCCGAGTTCACCATGGTGGCGAACTGGCGCGAGAAGACCGTGAGGTCCTTCGCCTTGATGCGGCCGCCGATCTGGATCTGGCCCCACCCCTGCTTGACCTCGTTGAGGTCGAGCACGGTGAGGCCGCGGCTGCGCAGGGCGGCGGCGACGGCGGCCTTGCTCTCGCCCTCGATCTCGCCGGCTGCCTGCGTCCCGCGCGCGTCGAGCGCCTTGTACGCGAAGTTCGTCATTGCCTCTCCTACGCCCCTCTGGCGGCCGCACAGGCGGCGCGCCTGTTGACGACTGGCGTGCTTACGCTGTCTTTATCGGCCCGGGCCGTGAATCCTGCAGCGCTCAGCGGCCGGCGGCCGCGGCGGCAGGCTGGCCCAGCAGCCGCTCGAACTCGGCCGGAGTGCTCGAGCGGTTCTTGGCCAGCTCGCGGCTGATGATGCCGCGGCGCACGAGGTCGGCCAACGACGCGTCCATGGTCTGCATGCCGAAGGCCGTGCCGGTCTGCATGGTGGAGTAGATCTGGTGCGTCTTGCCCTCGCGGATGAGGTTGCGCACGGCCGGCGTGGGGACGAGCAGCTCGCAGGCCACGCAGCGGCCGCGCCCGTCGCGCGTGGGCAGCAGCTGTTGCGTGCAGACACCCATGAGCGTGGTGCTGAGCTGCACGCGGACCTGCTCCTGCTGATGCGGCGGGAAGACGTCGATGATGCGGTCGATGGTCTGCGGCGCGTCCTGAGTGTGCAGCGTGGCGAACACGAGGTGGCCGGTCTCGGCGGCCGTCAGGGCCGTGCCCATCGTCTCCGTGTCGCGCATCTCGCCGACCAGGATGATGTCCGGGTCCTGCCGCAGCACGCTCTTGAGGGCGCGGTTGAAGTTCTTGGTGTCCGCGCCCACCTCACGCTGGTTGACCATGCACTTCTTGTGCCGGTGGAGGAACTCGATGGGGTCCTCGATGGTCATGATGTGCTCGTCACGCGTCTCGTTGATCTCGTCGATCATCGCCGCCAGCGTGGTCGACTTGCCCGACCCGGTCGGACCGGTGACGATGACGAACCCGCGCGGCTTGCGGGTCAGGTCGTGCAGCGCCGGCGGGAGCCCCAGCTCCTCGAGCTTCTTGATGTTGATGGGGATGAGCCGGAACGCGGCCCCCAGGCTGTTGCGCTGGAAGTAGGCGTTGACGCGGAACCGCGCGCGGCCAGGGACCGAGTACGAGAAGTCGATCTCCCACTCGTTCTCCAGCCGCTGCCGCTGGTCCTGGGAGAGGATCGAGTAGATGAGTTCCCGCGTGTCGTTGGCGCTGAGACGCGGGTAGTCCAGCCGTTCCAGCACGCCGTTGATGCGGATGATCGGCGGAGACCCCACCGTGAGGTGCAGGTCGCTCGCGTCCCGTTCCAGCACTTCGAGAAGTACGTCGACCAGATCCATGTTCACATCCTCGCCAGGGTTCCCTTGTCAGACGATCACGCGGGCGATCTCCTCCACGGAGGTCATGCCCAGCAGCACTTTGTCGATGCCGTCCTCGCGCAGCGACTTCATCCCCTCCGCCGCGGCCACACGGCCGATCTCGTCGGCGCTCTTGCGTTCCACGGTGAGACGGCGGATCGCCTCGCTGACGATCATCACCTCGTACAGCCCCAGTCGCCCCTTGTAGCCGGTATTGTTGCACCTCGAACAGCCTTTTGCACGGTACAGAACGACGTCGTCACGGTCACAAACCTCGGGCGGGAAGTCGTTCTTGCGGAGCATCTCGCGCGTGGCGGTGTACGGCTCCTTGCACTGCTGGCACAGCCGGCGCGCGAGGCGCTGTGCCAGCACCGCGTCCACCGCCGACGAAGTGAGGAACGGCTCGATGCCCATCTCCGTGAGGCGCGAGAGCGCGCCGGGGGCGTCGTTGGTGTGCAGGGTGCTGAGCACCATGTGGCCGGTGAGCGCCGACTCGATGGCGATGAGCGCCGTCTCGCGATCGCGGATCTCGCCGACCATCACGATGTCCGGGTCGCAGCGCAGGATCGAGCGCAGGGCGGCGGCGAACGTCATCCCCGCCCGCGTGTTGACCTGAACCTGGTTGATGCCGGTGAGCCGGTACTCGACCGGGTCCTCCACGGTGATGATGTTCTTCTCGGCGCTGTTCAGGATGTTGAGCGCCGCGTACAGCGTGGTCGACTTGCCCGAGCCGGTCGGTCCGGTGACGAGGATGGCGCCGTACGGCTTGGTGAACGACTTGCGGAAGCGTTTGAGGGCCTTCTCGGCGAACCCGAGGTCCTCCAGATCGAGCATCACGTTGCTCTTGTCGAGCAGGCGCATGACGACCTTCTCGCCGTACACCGTGGGCAGCGTCGCGACGCGCATGTCAATGGGCTTGCCGCCGACCATGAGGCCGATGCGTCCGTCCTGCGGCACGCGCCGCTCGGCGATGTCCAGCTCGGCCATGATCTTGAGGCGGCTGATGACGCCGGACTGCATGCGCCGCGGGATGGACATGATCTCGTGCAGGACGCCGTCGATGCGGAAGCGGACGACGAGCTCCTTTGCCTGCGGCTCGAAGTGGATGTCGCTCGCGGAGTCGTCCACCGACTGCGCGATCACCGAGTTCACGAGCTTGACGATCGGCGCCTCTTCGGTGGCCTCACGGATGTCGGTGAGCGACTCGTCCTCGATTTCCGGACCCACCTCGTCCGTGTTCTCGCCGATCTCCGCCTTCTCCCGGTAGATGCGGGCGATCGCCGCGAAGACGTCCTCCTCGCTCGCGATCGCCGGCTGGATCGGGAACCCCGTGATGATGGCGAGGTCCTCCTGGGCCGGCAGGTTCTGCGGGTCGACCATCGCCACCAGCAGGGTGCCGTCGTCAAGGAACCGGACCGGGACGGCGCCGTACCGCCGCGCCAGCTTCTCGTCGATGTAGGCGGTGGCGGCGCCGTCGAAGCGGGTCGCCGTCAGGTCCAGGAAGCTCACGCCGAACTTCTGCGCGAGCGCCTTGGTCAGGTCCAGCTGGGTGACGATGCCGTCGTCCAGCAACAGCTGGCCGAGGCGCTTGCGTGTCTCCTTCTGACGGGCGATCGCACTCTCCACCTGCTCGTCCGTGACCAGGCCCATGTCCTTCAGGATGTCGCCGAGCCGGAGTTTGCTGGTGCGCTGGCTGCGGACGATGAACTCCGACTCGTCCGGGGGCGCGGCGGGCGCCGCGCCGGCCGTCTCCGCCGAGCCGGTGGCGTCGTCATTGGCCGGGTCCCCGGTCGCCGGCGGCGCCACCCCGTCGATGCCGAGGTGCGCCGGCGCGAGCCCCGCGTCGGCGTCGACGAGCAGGTCGTCCACGATGTCGGCGGCCGACCGGACTGCAGGCTCAGCCTCGGACAGGCGCCCTGCGGGATCCATGATGGGTTCCAGCTCGTCTCCTCCGCGTCCGGTCAGGAAGCCCGGTGTGGTGGTGTGCTCGGTCGTCCTGTCATCCTTGGACCGCATCTCGCATCACTTCCAGCGGCGCCGGCAGACCGGTCCAGAGGGTGAACGCCCCGGCCGCCTGCCACAGCAGCATCGTCACGCCGTCGACGACGGTCGCACCGCGCGCCTGCGCCGCCACGAGGAAGTCGGTCGCCGTGGAAGCGTATACCGCGTCGAATACGACTTGCCCCGCCGTAACGTTATCGGCCAGCAGGGCGGGGACTTTACCCTGACCGGCCATCCCCAGAGAGGTCGCGTTGACGACGACCCGCCGCCCGGCTACCAGCCGCCCCGTCAGGGCAGACAACGGGATCCAGTCGCAGGTGGCGCCGGGGACGCCCGCCGTGATGAGCGCCGCCAGGCGCTCCGCCGCGGCGGGCGTCCTGTTCACGACGGTGAGCGAGCACCCCAGCCGCGCCAGGGCGAGCGCCGCCGCCCGGCCGGCCCCTCCCGCGCCGAGCACCAGGGCCGGCTCGCCGGCGAGCGATGCTCCGGCCGTCTCCGTCAGCGCCGCTCTGACCCCCTCGACGTCCGTGTTGTAGCCGCGCAACGCGTCGCCGTCCACGACGATGATGTTGACCGCCTCGACGAGGCGCGCGTCGTCGGAGACCTGATCGAGGTGCGGGATCACGGCGCCCTTGTGCGGGATGGTGACGTTGGCGCCGCGGAACCCGAGCGCGGCCAGGCCTCGCACGGCCTCCCCGACGCGCTCTGCCTTCACCGGCAGCGGCACGTAGACGTAGTCCAGACCGAGAGCAGCGTAGGCGGCGTTGTGCAGGCGAGGCGAGAGTGAGTGCGAGACAGGGTCGCCTATGATGCCGATGACACGTGTGGTACCGCTGACCGTGGCGCCCCCTTTGGTCCGCGGCCGCCTACTCGCCGTTGGCGGCCGCCTTCGCCTTGTCGGCGAGGAACTGGTCGTACGACGTGGAGAAGTAGTGTCGTCCCGTGCCGTCGTTGCGGGCCACGTAGTACAGGTACGTGTCGTCGGTCGGATTGGCGGCCGCCTTGAGCGCCGCGAGACCCGGGTTGGAGATGGGCGTCGGCGGCAGGCCGGCGTGCTTGTACGTGTTGTACGGCGACTCGATCTCGAGGTCGTCGTAGGTCAGCAGCGGCTTGGTCTTGCCCAGCGCGTACTGGATGGTGCCGTCGATCTGGAGCAGCATGTCCTTGCGCAGACGGTTCCAGATGACGGCCGCGACGACCGGGCGCTCGGCGGCGACCTGCGCCTCGCGGTCGATCATCGAGGCGATGATCACGACGTCGTACTCGGTGAGGTTGGCCGCCCTGGCCTTGGTCATGTCGACCTTGGCGAAGTAGGCGGCGAACGTCTCGAGTTGCGAGTCGATGAACGACTCCGCCGACGCCTCCTTGGGCAGGACGTCGTAGGTGGCCGGGAACAGCATGCCCTCCAGGGTCGTGCCCTTCCTGTAGCCCTCGAGCGTGAAGGGCGGCGGGTCGTCGCGCGCGATCCGGACGTAGTCCTGGCGGGAGACTCGGGCGAGTTCGCCGGACACGATCCCGGCCGCCTGACGCAGCGTTGAGCCCTCCGGGATGGAGACCTTGACCGTGCGCGGCTTGACGCCTTTGAGCAGCGCCGCGACCAGCGTGTCGTAGGGCTCGTTCACCCGGAACGTGTAGGAGCCGGGCAGGAACCGGGTGGCATAGCCGTCGGCGTCGGCGCGGATCTCGAAGGCGCGCGCGTGCTTGACCACGCCCTGCTTCTCGAGTTCCTCGGAGATGGTGCGAAGACTCGAGCCCTCCTTGACCACCACGGTGACCGACCCGCCGACCTCGCCGTCCGAGAAGTAGGCGCGTGCGTAGCCGACGCCCGCGCCGATGATCAGCGCGAGGACGGCGACGAGCAGATAGCCAAGGAAGCGGCCGCGACGCCGACGGCGGCTGCGACCGTCCCGCACGGGCCCCGGGCGTGCGTCGCCGCTGCCGGTGCCTCGCCCGGGCTCGTAGCGTTGCCATCCCTGGCCGGGTGGGCGGGCGCCCGTGGCCCGGAACGCCCCGCCCTTCGCGTCGTCAGGTCCCCTGTCCATGCACCGTCCTGAGGTAGTCCTCGAGGAGCGTCGCCGCGGCGCGCGCGTCGCGGGCCGCGGCACCGCCGCGCTGGTCGGCGAGCTTGGACGTGTAGCGCTCGTCGAACAGCTCGACGGGAACCTCGACGGCCGTCGAGAGGCGCGCCGCGAACGCTCGCGCAGAGCGCGCCTGCCCGTGCTCCCCGCCGCTGAGTGACAGCGGCAAGCCTACCACGATGCGGGCGGGCTGCTCGGAGCGGACGAGGGCGAGTAGCGCCGCGAAACCCGCCTCGGTGCCCACACGCTCCACCACGGTGAGCGGGCGGGCGATGGTCCCGGTCTCGTCGCTCACGGCGACGCCGGTCCTCACCGTGCCGTGATCGAGCGCGAGGAGTTTCACTCAGGCGCCGAGGACGTCCCGGACACTGGCGGACCCGGCCTCGAGCGCGGCGCCGATGCCGTCGACCGCCGACCCGCCGCCCCGCGCCAGCTGGGGCTTGCCGCCGCCCTTGCCGTCGATGGCCGGCAGCATGGCCTTCATGACGTCGCCGGCCTTGACCCCACGGCCGACGGCGGCGTCGCTCGCGGCGACGACCGCGGCCACCCGGCCGTCGACCTCCGAGACCAGCAGCGCGATGGAGTCCGGCCGCCGGGAACGGACCTCGTCGGCGAGCTTGAGCAGCTCGCCGGCCGCCTCCACCTGGGGCGAGCCGGCGACGATCGCGACGCCCTTGGCGTCCACGGCGCCGGCGACCAGCTCGGCGGCGAGGTCGCGGCGCTCACCGCTCTCCGCCGCCTTCAGCTTCTTCTCGAGGTCGCGGATCTGCGACGAAAGCTTCTCGACGGCGGCTCCGAGCCTGTCCGGCCGGACCTTGAGGCCGGTGGCGAGCCCGTCCCACTCGCGCTCGAGGTCGCGGTAGAACTCGATGGCGGCGGCCGACGTGACCGCCTCGATGCGCCGCGTGTTGGCGCCGACCGACTGGCTCGACGTGATCTTGAAGAGGCCGATCTGCGACGTCGACGAGATGTGGGTGCCGCCGCACAGCTCACGGCTGAAGTCGTCGATCTCGAGCACGCGCACGAACTCGCCGTACTTCTCCTCGAAGAAGGCCAGCGCACCGATCTCGGCGGCGTACTCTCGCGTGGTGACGAAGGGCCGGACGGCGTGGTTCTCGACGATGCGGCGATTGACGAGATCCTCCACCTGCCGCAACTGCTCGGCTGTGGGGGCCTCGCGCACGAAGAAGTCGAAGCGCAGGCGCTCGGGGCGGACCATCGACCCGCCCTGCCGGACGTGGTCGCCGAGCACGATGCGCAAGGCGTTGTGCAACAGATGGGTCGCCGTGTGGTTGCAGGCGGTCTGGTGACGCCGCACGGCGTTCACCATCGCCTTGGCGCGCTCGCCGGCCGCCACCTTGCCCTCCACCGGCCGGGCGACCACGACCTGGTCGCTCTCGAACTTGACGACCTTCTCGACCTCGAGTTTGCCGGAGTCGGTGTGGATCCAGCCGGTGTCGGCGATCTGGCCGCCGCCTTCGGCGTAGAAGGGCGACTCGGCGAGCTTGACGGCAACACGGCCCTCACTGAGCTCGCCGACGGCGCGCACGACGGTGAACACCTCGAGCCGTTCGTAGCCGACGAACTCCGAGGCGCTCTCGGCGTACCGGCGCTGGAAGTCCTCCACCTCGCCCGGGCCGGAGGCGAAGGCACCCTCCTTCTGGGCAGCCCGGGCGCGCTCGCGCTGCTCTTCCATGAGCCGGCCGAAGCGCTCCTCGTCCACGCTCATGTCCTGCTCCGCGGCGATCTCCCGGGTGAGGTCGAACGGAAACCCGTAGGTGTCGTGGAGCTCGAAGGCGACGTCGGCCGGCAGATCCGTGCCGGCGTCGCGGGCGCGCCGCAGGGCCTCCTCGAGGATGCCCATGCCCTGCTCGAGCGTGCGCCGGAACCGGACCTCCTCGTCGCCGGCCACCCGGCTGATCTCGGCCCGCGCCTCGGCGAGCGCCGGATAGGCGTCGCCCATCATGTCGACCACGGCGTCGGTGAGCGTGGCCAGGAAGGGCTTCTCGACCCCGATGGCCACGCCCTGCTGGACGGCGCGACGGATGATGCGTCGCAGCACGTAGTCGCGGCCGTCGTTGCCCGGGAGGACGCCGTCCATGATGAGGAACGCGGCGCCGCGGGCGTGCTCGGCCATGGTGCGCAGAGCCCTCGTCACGGCCGGCGATGCATCCGGTCTGACGCCGGCCAGGTCGGCGCCACGCTCGATCAGCGGCCTGAAGAGGTCCGTCTCGAAGACGTTGGTGACGCCCTGGCTGATGCTCGCGATGCGCTCCAGGCCCATGCCGGTGTCGATACTGCCCTTGGGCAGCGGCGTGAGGCTGCCGGCCTCATCCATGTCGTACTGCACGAAGACGAGGTTCCAGTACTCCAGGTAGCGGTCGCAGTCGCAGCCCGGCTTGCAGTCCGGGTCGTCGCAGCCCATCCCGGGGCCGAAATCGTAGTAGAGCTCGGAGCAGGGACCGCAGGGCCCGGTGGGTCCGGCCGGACCCCAGAAGTTGTCGCCGCGGCCCAGGCGCACGATGCGATCGTCGGTGAAGCCATGCGACTTCCACAGCTCCACGGCCTCCTCGTCGGCCGGCACCTGGGCGTCGCCGCCGAACACGCTGACCCAGACCCTGTCGCGCGGGATGCCGAGCTGATCGGAGAGCTCGAGCGCCCACTGGATGGCCTCGGTCTTGAAGTAGTCGCCGAACGAGAAGTTGCCCAGCATCTCGAAGAAGGTGAGGTGCCGCGCCGTCTTGCCCACGTTCTCGATGTCGTTGGTGCGGAAGGACCGCTGGCAGGTGGTGATACGGGTGGACGACGGTGTGTCGACTCCGAGGAAGTACGGCTTGTACTGCTGCATCCCGGCGGTCGTGAAGAGGACGCTCGGGTCGCCCGCGGGCACGAGACTGGCGGGCTCGCCCGCCAGATGCCCGCGGGCGACGAAGAACTCTCGGTACAGGTCACGGATATCGGCAGCGTTCACGTGAAGGCCTCTTGGGGTGGTCGGATGTCGGGACGGGCCGTCAGCGCTCGTCGTCTGACGCGGCGGGCGGCAGCGGGTTGTCGAGATCGCCGATCTCTTCCCGCAGTTTCTCGAGAGAACGCCTGATGAGGCGCGAGACGTGCATCTGCGATATACCCACGCGCTCCGCGATCTGACTCTGGGTGAGCCCCTCGAAGAAGCGCAGGTGGAGGATGTAGCGCTCGCGCTTGTCGAGCTTCGCGAACCCGGGCGCGAGCGTGGTGCGGTCCTCCATGGTGTCGTAGGCCTCTTCTTCGCCGCCCAGGTAGTCGATGAGGCCCGCGTCCTCCTCCCCGGACTCGCCGTTGGGCGACGCCTGCAGGGAGACGGAGTTGTAGGCCTGGCTGGTCTCGAGCGCCTCGAGCACCTCTTCAGGGGTGGCGTTGGCGGCCTCGGCCAGCTCGTTGATGGTGGGCGAGCGCTGCAGCTTGGGCACCAGCTCGTCGATGACCTTGTTCAGTCGGATGTTGAGTTCCTGCAGCCCGCGCGGCACGCGCACTGACCAGCCCTTGTCGCGGAAGTAGCGCTTGATCTCGCCGACGATGTTGGGAGTGGCGTAGGTGGTGAGCTCCACGCCGCGCTCGAGGTCGAACCGGTCGATGGCCTTGATGAGGCCGATGGCCCCGACCTGGACCAGGTCGTCGAAGTGCTCGCCGCGCGAGGCGTACCGGCGCGCGAGAGAGCGCACCAGCGGCAGATACATGGTGATGAGCTGCTCGCGGGCCTTGCGATCGCCGTACAGATGGTAGCGACGCAGCAGGTACTGATCGAGCTTCTCGGAGTCAGCCTTGCCGCGCCCCTCGGGGTCGGCGGACGGCCCCTCATGGGGGGTCGTCGGGCTTCCCGGTTCCTCGTCGTCGTCCGGCAGGCGCCGCTGTCCGGGCAGCGACTCCAGATCGAGCGGGTCGTTGACGTGTCTGTCCTCTCGAGCGCTCACGTCGTCGACTCCGTGCTGCGGTGTTTGACGATGACGATGCTGTAACACTCGCCGTCCTCCTCGACCACGACGTCGTCGACCAGACGCTGCAGGAGCGTGCAGAGGTCGATGCAGCCGCCGGGAGTGTCGATCACCTGGCCGCGCAGCGCCGTGGAGTGGAACAGCCCGGCGACCACCTGCAGCGTGGAGTCGTCGAGCACGCACATCACGCGCAGGCTCTCGAGCTCCTCGGTGTCGAGCGCCGCCACGAGGAGGCGGTCGGTCGCAAGGTAGAGGTCGTCGAGGTCTTCGAGTGAGAAATCGAGACGGGCACCGAGCCCGCCGAGCACCATGTGGACGGTGGAGAGGGCGCTCAGCGTAGCCGGCACCTCGAGGGTGATGCGTTCGGTCATGGCGTACCTCAGGGACCGGACTGCGCACCCGCAGCCAGCAACTGTCGGGAGAACTCCTCGTCGCGGCGGTGGGCCGCGGTCTTGCCCTCCTCGAGGGCCTTCGTGGCCCTGTCGCGGGTGTCGTCGACCCAGCGGAGGGCGTCGCCGGGCAGCCGGCGGACGATATCGAGGTAGCTCTCGCCCGTGCGGGCGTGGCGGGAACGCACATAGTAGGTGAGCGCGGCGCCGGCAACGGCGCCGCTGACGATCAACTTGGTGGAGAGACCCATCGCCTCAGACCTTCGTATCGGGCTCTGGCGCCACGGCAGCGGCCGCGGCGTCTGTCGTCTCGGCCGCCTGTGCCGCCGCTTGGTCGGCAGCGTCGGCCGCCGCGGGCTGGTGACCGAACCGCTGGTCGAATTGCTGCGTGGCGACGCCGACAAGTCCATCTCGTGCGTCTACGCGATCGGCCCGGCGGTGATGATGAAATTCTGCGCCGAGGCCACCCGGCCGTTCGGCGTCGAGACCCTGGTCAGCCTCAATCCGATCATGGTCGACGGCACCGGCATGTGC
>DAIQNY010000037.1:0-19155 GCA_036788155.1 Actinomycetota bacterium
CGGCGGCGCCCCCTCGGTCCGCTGCTCGACGCGCTGCGCGTCCAGGGCGCGCGCACCGAGCCGGCCGCCGCCTCCAGCCTTCCGCTCACGCTGACGGCCGGCGGCCTCACCGGAGGCGGCCTTCGGCTCCCCGGCGACACGTCCAGCCAGTTCGTCTCGGCGCTCCTGATGGCGGCGCCGCTCGGTCGCGCCCCTCTCGAGCTGGACGTCGACGGGCTCGTCAGCCGTCCCTATGTGACGATGACGCTGCGCATGATGGACCAGTTCGGCGTGGCGCCGCGGAGCGGGCCCGGCGACCGGTTCGTCGTCGCCCCTGCGCGGTACGTCGGACGCGAGTACCACGTGGAGCCCGACGCGTCCACGGCGTCGTATTTCTTCGCCGCGGCGGCCGTCGCCGGCCGCGTCCAGGTAGCCGGACTGCATCGCCGGCACGCGCTGCAGGGCGACGTCGCCTTCCTGGACGTGCTCGAGGCGATGGGCTGCATCGTCGAGGACCTCCCGGAGGGCCTGCGCGTGACCGGGCCGGCCGCACTCTCCGGCCTCACCGTCGACATGACCGACATACCCGACACCTTCATGACGCTGGCCGCGATCGCGCCGCTGGCGACGTCGCCGGTCACCGTGACGGGGATCGGCAACGTGCGTCTCAAGGAGTCGGATCGTATCTCGGCGGTCGAGGAGAACCTGGGCCGGACCGGAGTGAAGACGGAGTCCGGCCCCGACTGGATACGCGTCTTCCCCGGCTCCCCGCACGGCGCCGTCATCGATCCCCACGACGACCACCGCATCGCCATGGCGTTCTCGGTGCTCGGTCTCAGGACGTCGGGGATGGTCGTCGCCGACCCGGCATGCGTCGCCAAGACCTGTCCCACCTTCTTCGACCTCCTGAGCGAACTGGAACAGGGAACCGGCTGAGCGGGGCAAAGTAGTAGAGCCGAACCACACATCGCAGACGAGCGTCACCCGCCCGGGAGGACGAGCATGGACGACGAACGCAGAGTTCCCGACGACGACACCGAGCTGACGCGGGTGACGCCGCCGGACGACGAGACCCGCATCATGCCGCCCGCGGACGAGGGTGAGACCCAGGTCATGCGCGGCAGAGAGACCGAGGCGACCCGGGTGATGCCGGCGGCGGACGAGCCTCCGCCTCCGCCGCCCCCCAGCCAGCCCACGCTGCTCATGACGCACGGGCGTCCCGAGCGCCCGGGCGTGCCCTGGTGGGTCTGGCTCATCGTGGTGCTCGCCGTCATCGCCGCCGCGGCCGCACTCTGGTACTTCTACCTGCGGCCGTCCGACTCGCCCACGACGGGCGGCGAGGAGTTCGTCGGCACCTGGTCCCCGCAGACGGACGCCGGAGGCGGTCTCGTGATCAAGCAGGCCGAGGACGGCCAGTTCACCGTCACCCAGTACGACGGCGACCTGCAGCAGGCCGGCTCCACCACCGCCGACCTGGTCGACGACAAGCTGGAACTCTCCGTCAGGGCGTCCGCGATCGGACTCGCGGGCGTGACCGGGAACGTACGGGGGACGCTGACCCATGAGGACGACGATCGCCTGAGGCTCGACTTCACGGCCGGCGATCTGTCCGTCGAGCCCGTGTACTACGTGCGCGTGGAAGTCCTGCTCCCGGCGACCCCCACCCCCACCCCCACAGTGACGACCTCGCCGACGCCGACCGCGAGCCCCACGACTACGCCGACGGCGAGCCCCAGCCCGACCGGGTCGCCGACCGCCGACCAGCAGGTCGTAGCCAACATCGCCAAGCTCCAGGTAGGCATCGTCGCCTGGGCGGCGGAGAACGACAATCTGTATCCGTCGCCGCAGGACGTGATCCAGGGCGCCGGCCTCTCGCAGTACGTCGATCCGTGGCCGGCCAACCCCTACACCGGGGCGCCCATGGCTCCAGGCACCTCACCGGGCAGTTACGTGTACGAGCAGCTGAGCGGCGGGCAGGCCTACAGGCTCACCGGCTACCTCGGCAACGGCCTCACCTACGCCGTCCCCTGAGCTGCACGGCCGCCCGGCCGGGCGGCGCAGGCGGTGTCGCACGATGCCCGGGCCGCCCCGCCGAAAAGCGGGGGGCGGCCCGGGCATCGTCAGATGGGCAGCCGGATGCCCCGGCTGTAGAATCAGAGGCGGGGGACACTGCCGGCGTGACGGATCGGCCCCGCCGCCGCGTCTAATCGACTGATCGCCCCACAGCGCGAAAGGGGCCGGGATGCGAGCCAGTGACGTACGACGCGGCAGAACGCGAGATCGACGAGCAGACCGTGGACGCCGCGCGGCATGGCGACGCTGAGGCGTTTGTGCGGATGCTCAAGCACTACGACAACCGGCTGCGAGCCCTTGCCTTCCGCGTGCTCCGCGACCCCGTGCTCATGGACGACGCGCTCCAGGACGCCTCCATCAAGGCCTACCAGTCGCTCACCGGCTTCCGCGGGGACAGCGAGGTGGGCACGTGGCTCTACCGCATCACCTACACCACGTGCCTCGACTACCTGCGCCGCGAGCGCCGCTTCCAGGTGCTCACGAACGAGGACGCGCTCGCTGACCTCTCGTGCGACAACGACCCGTGCGAGCTCGTCACCCGCTGGGCCGAGCTCGAGGACGCGCTGGACCGTTTGCCGGTGGAGCAGCGCGTCCTCGTGATCCTCGTCCACCAGTACGGGTATGACTATCGCACCGCGGCGGAGGTGGTCGGCGTCCCCGAGGGGACGGTCTCCTCCCGTCTCGCCGCCGCCCGCACCCGCCTGCGTGCGCTGCTCTGCGAGCCGGCCCTCGTACGGGAGCAGACCTCGTGACGGGCCGGCGAGGACACGACGTCGAGCGCGGCGCCGCAGGCGCTCCGCGCGCCGGCTGGGACGAGGATCTCGGCCGCGAGCTGCGCGAATCGCCGATACCCCCCCACCGCCCCGACCACTTCGAGCGCATCCGCGAACGGATGCGCGAGCTTACCGGCGCCGACGGGCTGCCGCCCGCACCGACGCACCGGACGGGCTCACGACGGGAGCCGGCGGTACCGCCGCGACGACGTCGAGGCCTTCGTCTGGCCGCGGCCGCGGCGGCCGTCGCTGCAGTCGCCGCGGCCGTGGCGATCAGCTGGGCCGGCGTGCCCGGTGTCCAGCGCTCCACGCCGGAGCCCGCCACGGCCGACACGGTCCTGGCGCACGTGGAGCGGGCGCTCGAGAGCCTCACCAGCATCAGCGGCGACGTCGTGGAGTACGGCTCGGCACGAGGTCGGCCGTTCTCCTTCCACGTCGGCTCGTTCACGTTCACCTCCCGCGGCGACTACCGGATCGAGCAACGCGCTCAGGGCATCACCTATACCTACGATGCCGCCCGGCGCGTCGCCCGGCGCTACGTGTTCCGCGACGGCGAGGTCCTGTACTCCGAGGTCGCCCGCGACCTCCCGGACCCCGGCCCGTTCTTCAGCCCCTGGATGGGAGCCTCCCAGGTACTGGACCGCAGCCTTGCCGCCTACGCGCGCGCGGTGATCGCCGAACTCGATCCGGACGTCCCCGTGACGCCGGTGAAGTGGGAGGGACGCCGCGCCTGGTCGGTCACGGTGCCCGAGCCGCTCGCCGGCGGCGGCACTGAGGGTTCCGCTCGCATCGTGGTGGACGCCGAGTCCGGCTACCCCCTCGCCGTCGAGCACTGGAGCGCCGACGGCGAAGTCAGCGGGACCCGCATCGAGAACGTGCGCGTGGGCGGCGACATCCCGCGCAGCCGCTTCACGCTTGCGGCTGACGAGCGCGACAAGCTGCTCCCGATGAGCGAGCGCTTCCGACGCATGACCCTGGGGGAGGCGGCCGACCTCGGCGCCCGCGCAACGACCACCTTCACACCGTACGCCACCGACTGGGTGCCGCGCGGCTACCGCCTCAGCGGAGTCACAGGAGCCGTCAACGGCGCCTACCTCGGCGCCTACCGTCCCGTGCGCGGCGGAGAGGTCGGATCGCTCACCGTGGTGCTCACCTATCGCCGGGGCTTCGACCGCTTCTGTGTCGTCAGCCGCTGGCGCACCGAGAACCCGCCGGGGTCGGACGACCCCTTCGACGAGGACTCGGCCGCCCTCACGGAGACCACGCCGGAGGAGATCAGATCGGGCAGCCTGCGAGGCGAGTCGGCGCAGATCGTGCTCGGCCTGCCCGATTGGCCCCACCTCTACGTCACCACCGGGGTCGGCGGCAAGGTCTCGGTCAGCGTGGCCGGCGATCTCACGCGCGAGGAACTCGCGCGCATCGCCGGCTCTCTCCACCCCATCGAGCGCTAGCGTGCAGGCCGTCCGCGTCCACGAATTTGGCGACCCGGATGTCCTCGTCCTCGAGGAGCTGCCGCGCCCGGAGCCCGTGGAGGGCGAAGTCCTCGTTCGCGTCCAGGCGGCCGGCGTCAATCCTGTCGAGACGTATGTGCGGGCGGGCCTGTACGGTGCTCTGCCCGCGCTGCCGTACACCCCGGGCGTGGACGGCGCCGGCGTGCGCGTGGACACCGGCGAGCGTGTGTACGTCACCGGCTCACTGAGCGGTACGTACGCGGAGTACGCCCTGTGCCGCGAGGACGACGTCAGACAGCTTCCTGAGACGCTCTCGTACGCCCAGGGAGCTGCCCTGGGCACCCCTTGCACCACGGCGTACCGGGCCCTGTTCCAGCGCGCCCGGGCCACGGCGGGCGAACGCGTCCTCATCCACGGAGCCTCGGGCGGTGTGGGCATCGCGGCCGTGCAGCTGGCACTGGCAGCAGGATGCGCAGTCACCGGCACGGTCGGCAGCCAGGCCGGGGGTGAACTCATAGCCGCGCAGGGCGACGTACGGGTGCTGGACCACCACGACCCGGAGCACCTGGAGGCCGCGATGGAACTGACAGGCGGCCGCGGATTCGACCTCATCGTGGAGTTCCTCGCCAACGCCAACCTCGGCGCGGACCTCAAGGTGCTGGCCCCTCGCGGCCGCGTGATGGTCGTCGGCAGCCGCGGCCCGGTCGAGGTGGACGCCCGCGACCTGATGAACGCCGAGGGCGCGATCCTGGGGATGCTGTTGCCCAACGCGCGGCCGGACGAAGTGGAGGCCGCGCGTGCCGGTGTTGACGCGGGGGCGCGCAACGGGGTCGTCAGGCCCGTGGTCGGCCGCGAGCTCCCGCTCGCGGAGGCTCCACGGGCCCACCGCCTGCTGATGGAGCGCCCCGCGCTCGGCAAGCTCGTGCTCGTGCCGTGACCCCGCCCTGGTCGCGCAGGCGACGGCGCTGATAGCATCGGGACCACCCCCAAGGAGCCAGCCATGACCGACTACCGCGCCCGCAGCATGTGGCTCGACGACCTCCCCGGTGAGCTCGTCCCCCGCCCCTCTCTCCCCGGTCCGACCGACGTCGACGTCGCCGTCGTCGGGGCGGGGTTCACGGGGCTGTGGACCGCCTACTACCTCAAGAAGGCGGACCCACATCTGCGCATCGCGGTCCTGGAGCGGGAGATCGCCGGCTTCGGAGCGTCGGGACGCAACGGGGGCTGGTGCCACACCACCTTTCCCGGCTCCCGCGAGCTCGCCGCCCGGACGCACGGCCGGCAGGCTGTGACGGACCAGCAGCGCGCGCTGCACCGAACGGTGTACGAGATCGCCCGCGTCGTGCACGAGGAGGGCATCGACGCGCGCTTCCACCTCGGCGGGCAGCTCGACGTCGCGCTCACTCCCGTGCACCTGCTGCGTCTACGCGAGACCGTGGAGTACGAGCGCTCCTGGGGCTTCGGCGAGGACGACTACAGGGCGCTCGGCGCGGCGGAGATGCGCGAGCGCATCAAGGTGGCCGGGTGCCTCGGGGCCGGCTTCACGCCGCACGGCGCGGCCGTCGACCCGGCGCGTCTCGCCCGCGGCCTCGCCGACGTGGTCGAGAAGATGGGGGTGCCCATCTACGAGCGCACCCCCGTCACGCGCATCGCACCCCACGTCGCCGCCACGCCGGCGGGCGACGTGCGCGCGGAGGTCGTCGTCCGCGCCACCGAGGCGTTCACGCCCGAGCTCCCGGGGTACGAGCGTGCCGTCGTGCCGATCTACTCGCTCATGGTCGGCACGGAGCCGCTGCCGCGATCGTTCTGGGACGAGGCCGGCTGGAGCGGCCGCGAGGTGTTTGGCGACTTCCGCTTCCTCATCTTCTACGCCATGCGCACCGCGGACGACCGCATCGCCATCGGCGGCCGCGGCGCGCCGTACCACTACGACTCGCGCCTGAGTGAGGACTTCGAGCGCGACCCGGCCGTCCGGGAGCATCTGCGCACGTTGCTGGGCGAGCTCTTCCCCTCCCTCGTCAGCGTCCGGGTGACCCACCACTGGGGCGGCGCCATCGCCGCCGCGCGCGACTGGTACACCTCGACGGGCCTGGATCGATCCACCGGCATGGCGTGGGCGGGCGCCTACGTGGGAGACGGGGTGTCCACCACCAATCTGGCCGGCCGCACGCTGCGCGACCTCATCCTCGAGCAGGAGACAGAGCTCACGCGCCTGCCGTGGGTGGATCACCGCTCGAAGCCCTGGGAGCCCGAGCCGCTCCGCTGGATCGGTGTGAACGCGGCGCTTCGCGCGATGGGGAGCGCCGACGAGGCGGAGCTCCGCACGGGGCGCCCGAGCAGACGGGCGACCTGCGTCAAGAAGCTGATCGGGGCCTGAGCCGGCGCCCGCCCCGCGCGAACGCCGGATGCGCGCACGGCGCTTCACCCGCTGCCGTGCGCGCCTCCCCCGTCAGCTCACTCGAGGAAGTCGGCCTGCGTGCTCGTGTCTTCGGGTACCGGTCGGTACGCCGGCGGCGCTACGAGCGCCGGCGCCGGCGACCCGCTCACGCTGGGCGACGGCGTCGGGGTCGGCGCCGGCGGCTTGGGCAGCTTGAAGCACCCGGGCGCGCGCCGGATGCAGTAGCGGATGAGCTTCCTCGAGTTGGAGGCGGTGAGATGCGCCCCGTCGTAGAAGCCGTTGGGATCGCCCCCGAACGTCTTGATGGTGACGCAGTTGAGCACCCTGAAGTTGAGGTGGTCCTGCAGCTTGGAGAGGTACGTGCGCAGCCACCGCTGCTTCACGCCCCAGCCAACCGAGAGGAAGGCGTTCAGAGCGCGGGGGTGGTACGGCATGATCACGATCAGCGGCTTGATCTTGTGGGCGTTGAGCAGCCTGATGGTCTTGACGAAGTACGACTTGGCGCGAGTGTTGCCCGGGATCTTGCGGTTGCCCGCCTTGGCGAGCATGTCCGCGTCGAGGTACCCGTTGAGGGCCCTGGTGAGGGTGAGGCCCTGCTGCCGCTTCCTGTCGTAGCTGTTCCACCACAGCATGCCGTCGTAGCCGAAGCGGCGTCCCGAGAGGATGTTGCGCTTGGGCTGCTTCATCGCCCACTTCATCTTGGCCTTGACGAGCGACTTGGGGAATGCCTGCGAGAGGCGCTCGTCGACGATGAGCCCCGGGTTCATCGGGACGTCGGCGAGGGTCGTGGCCTGGATGCACCAGATCACCGTCGGGGGCTTGTCGGGGCGCCTGTCGAGCACCCAGTCGGTGACCGCCCAGGCGTCCTCGGGCCGGCCGTTGTGGAAGGCGAAGTTGAAGGCGGTGAGGCCCGTCTCCTTCTTGATGGTGGCAGGATCCATGCGGAGGCCGCGCGAGCCGCCGAAGACGAGCACGCGCGGCACCCGGCGCATCTCCTCGTACACGTCGGCCTTGAAGCTGCGGTCCACACCGCGGCTGCGGTAGCTCTTGAGCTTGTAGGTGGGTGTGGCGTCGTCGCCCATTGCCAGGGGGATTGAGACGCCGAGCAGACACACGACGCCGAGCGTCACCAGCGCGAGCCTGGCTCGCCACCCGCTGCCTGTAGTTCCCACCACGGTCGACCCCCTTCCGCCCTAGGGTAGCAACTGACCGGGGCGGTCACAAATCATGGTGCGGCGGAGGTCGTACCGTCGGAGAGATGCACCGCGAGCGTGTACGAGGCGCCCGCTCCCGGGTTGTACGTATAGTCGCCGGGAGCCTCCCCCTCCTGCATCGGCTTGCCGCTGAAGGGGTTGGTCGGCCATGGGCTGACGAGACCGCCGAGGCTGGCCTGAGAGGCGGTTGCCGGGGCCGTGCCGGTGGTCGCGATCTGCGCCTCGATGCCCGTCTTGATCATCATGAGCTGCGCCTTGACGGCCGCGTCCTTGGCCACATCGATCTTGCCGGTGGTGTTCTCCACTGCCTGCTCGCGCAGTCCGCAGCCCCCGAGCGCGACGACGGCGCCCAGCGCCAGCAGGGCGATCAGCGCCGCAGCCGTAGTTCGTTTCATCACCTGCCCTCCAGAGTCGCTGCCCCCCGTATCGGCAGCGCTCCCTTCCGGCTCAAGGACCTCCTCAGGAGTTCAAGCTCGGGGCCGCATGAGCGATACTGGGAGCATGAAGCGGCCCGACAGATTGAGGGACCCCCGCAGACTGCGACGCGACTGGGCCGGCGACGCCGTCCTGACGCTGGTCGCCGGGGGCGCGCTGGTCGCGGCCGTCTTCCTGCCGTGGGCCAACGACGACGGCCCCGGCCGGGTCAACTACAGCCTGTCGCAGGGCAGCGAGCTGAACGGCGTGCTGGACACCGCGTGGGGCACGCCGGCGCTGGCCGTCGCGGCCGTCGTGGTGGCGGCCGGGCTGGCGATGCTGCTCACCCGGCCGCACCGGTTCTCCATCCTGCTCGGCGTGCTGGTGGCCGCGTGCGGCGTCGCCGCCTTCGGCGTCGCTCAGGACGCGGCCGCCTCGATCGGGTTCTTCGACCCCGGCGTCGGCATGTACCTCACGACGCTCGTCGCCGTCCTCCTGGTGCCGATCGGCCTCGCCGCGGCGCTCGTGGCGTGGCTGACCGTGCGCGGCGGGCCGGACTCTGCCGTCTCGCCCGCCGCTACACCCCCGCCAGCGCGCGAAACCGCTCCACCGAGTTGATCGCCACGCCGAGCAGCTCGGCGATGCGGAACTTGGCCGACATGGCGTTGGGCTCGCCGGGGTGCAGGTTGGAGTGGTCGAGGATCCGCCCCAGACCCTTCTCGCCGCGGATCTGCTCCATCGCGTAGCTGTCGCTGAGGTCGCGGACCGTGCAACCGAGTCTGTCCGCGACGTAGGCCTTTGCCTCCGGGAGGCGCATCCCGCGGGACATCTGCATGCGCGCGACCAGGTCTCCGGCCGTGCGCACTCCGCCCATGCCCGCGGCGAGCGCGTGAGTGACGTCCATGCCTCTGGAGTCACCCGACCCCACCTACAACCCGTCGCACTTCAGGATGTCGACATGCGCCTTGGCCGCCCGCGAGGCGGCGTCCTCGGGCGGGTACCCGTTCACGGGCACGCCGCCGACGCCCTCGCCCACATTGGGGTGCACGGGGATGCGGGCCGCCTCCATCGCGGGCTTGCACACGGTGATCGCGTACGCGGCGTTCCAGGCGCAACTCTTGCCGGTGCGGATGTTCACGGCCGGCCCGTAGATGGTGGCGCCGGCGTCCTGACAGACCTGCACCTGGGCCGCCGGCCACAGGCCGGCCAGCCGGCGGCCGTCCCACTCCAGCTCGCCGTGCACGCCGATCACGAACTCGCCGGCCATCCCGACCTCGATGCCGGCGTCGGGGTACTTCTCGCGCAACTGCTTCACGGCGCGCAGGGTGCTGAAGAAGTCGGCGTCGCCGGCGCCGCCGGTCGTGTCGAAGTCCATGCCGTCGGCGCCGGCGTCCAGCATGCCGGTGCCCACGTAGATGAAGTCCTTGGTGGCGTGGTCCATGGCCTCCTCGATGGCCGCGCGGGCGGCGGCGATCTCCCCGCGCGGCAGCAGCTCGAACCAGTTCTCCGCCGGTCCGTCGGGCTTGCTGTAGAAGGCCAGGTTGGGTTGCGCCCCGTACTGCACCGGGGCCGTGCACATGAGCTGGACGTTCTGCATCACCTGCTGCTGGAAGGGCAGGATGGTCTTGATCGCCTTGTAGCTGTACTCGATGTGCCAGAGCTCGAGGATGTCCTGCCCCAGTCGCTGCTCGCTCTCGAGAAGATCGAGCAGATCGGTGCCCGTCATCTTGCTGCCGCCGCCGTCGCAGCTGAGGACCACCTGGTCCCCGATGTCGACGGCCGTGAACGCCGCACGCGAGGCGTAGATATCGAGCAGGTGGTCGAGCTCGTCCTGGTCCAGCGGCGCGCAGTTCGCCTTGCGGGCCGCCTCCTCCGTCGCCTCCTCGATGTCCGCGTGCAGCTCGCTGCGCGTCATCTCGACCATGTAGCCGTCACCCATGCGGGTCGGGATTCTGGTCTCCACGTGCCTCCCCCTTCGCTTCCATCCACGAGCGCTGCAGGCTCCACGGCGCCCGTCGCGAATCGTAGCAGCAGACGCGCGGCGGCGGCGCCTGCGGTTGACCGGAGCAGAGCGCCCGACGACACTTGGCGAGGAAGAAGGGGGCACCACGAGACGCATCACCCGACTCACGCTCATCCTCGCCGCCCTGCTGCTGACGGCGGTCTGTACAGGCGCGGGCGCCGCGGCGCCCGCCCGCGCCGCGTCTCCCAACGAGGAGATGAAGGCGGCCGTCCTCGCGCTGCGCGGCCTCATCGACCGCGCAGGGGCCGAGCGCTACTTCGAGTATCCACGCCGTGCCTCGGTGCGGCCCGGCCGTCTCGCCGGGAGCAGGCTGTGGCCGGACGACCCCTGGACCGGCAGCGACCTGCGTCCAGGCACGAGCCGCGGCCACTACCGGTACACCGTGACGCCGGACCGGCGCCGATACCGCCTCGTCGGCTACCTGCACGGCGGCACCGTCGTGCTCAAAGGCGGCATGCCGCACACCATCATGCGCGCCTACGACCACCGCAGCGAGGAGGGCATCAACCTCATCCGTCAGTACATCGAGGTCTACGCCGCGGCGCATGAGGGCTTGTACCCTCTGCCGCCTGCGGTCGAGTCGGGCGGCGCCGTGGGACGGGAGCCCCGGCGCCGATACTGGCCCAGCAACCCCTGGGACCACCGCGCCATGACGCAGCGCGGCGACCGGGGGTCGTTCTCGTACTCGGTCGCCAAGGATCGGACGACGTACACGCTGAGGCTGCACCGCGCCCTCAAGGGCGACTACGTCCTGACGGGCAGCGTGGTGACCAACGCCTGGCAGCAGCTGCTCATCAGCCTCGAGGACGAGATCATCAGGCGCAGCGGCCGCATCCTGCGGGGCTACGTCGACCAGTGGTCGCTCCAGCACGCCGGTACGCTCCCGACCGCCGGCGAGATGGCGCCGGCCGCGCCGGTCGGCGCCGCCCACCCCGACTGGCCGCTCGACCCGGTCAGCGGCGGCGCCATGTCGCCCGGCACCCTGCCCGGCGCCTACACGTACGCTCCGGGCGCCGGCGGCGTCTACACGCTCACCGTCCACCTCCGCTCCGGGGAGTACCAGGCCGGCGGTACAGCGCCGTCGCCTACGGCGCCGGCGCGCGGCGCCGGCTCCCCCGAGTGACCACCCCTTCAGGAGGCTTCCCGTGACCAGACGTTGGCTCTTCGTCATCCTGTCGACCGTCGCCCTCGCTCTGACCTTCGCCGTGGCGACGCCGCGCGCCGACGCCGTCAGCTTCGTGGACAAGCAGGTCCAGGCCGGTGGGCTGCTCATCCAGAACTACATCAACACCTACGGCCAGGCGCACCAGTTCGTCTACCCGCCCAAGTCGATGGTGAAGAAGGGGGGCAAGCTGCCGAACTCGACGCTCATCTGGCCTGCGAACCCCTGGACCGGCAAGGTCATGGGACCGGGCACCTCGCGCGGCACCTACACGTACGCCCTCGGCAAGGACGGCCGGAGCTACAGGCTCACGTTGCACCTCTCGAAGGGGAAGTTCGTGCTGAAGAGCGCGATGCCCGCGTGGTTCAAGACCGAGCGCAACACGGCGAGCAAGCACAACCTGCTCCTGCTGCAGCGCTACATCACGGCCTACCACCTGCAGCACGGCACGTACCCCGAGACGGTGAACGCCGCCGCCTTCGCCTCCCCTGCCTACGTCTGGCCACGGAACCCGTGGACCGGCGCAGGCATGACCGCCGGAGAGAGCCTGGGTGAGTACAGCTACGCACGCACGGTGTCCGGATTCACGCTGAAGGTCAAGCTCACGTCCGGATGGAGCTCCCCCGCGCTCGGACCGATCCTCTAGCAGCCACCGCCGGCTCGCCTGTCCGGGTTCGGCCGCACCGAAGTCTGACCCGGCGGGCGGGCCGGATCGTGAGCCGCCCGCGGGTCGCCGTCCGCCGCACGCCTCTTCTCCGGCGCCTTGACGGGCGCGGCTCGGCGCGAGCACACTACGACCATCGTGGGGGTCATCCAGGGAGGGGTGCCATGCGCCGTCTCGTCTCGTCCGTCCTGCTCGCAGTCGCCTGTCTGCTCGCGATCGGCGCCACCGCACCCGTCACCGCCGGGATGTCGCGCGATGCGCGCACCAAGCAGAACGTACGCCTGCTCAAGACCTACATCGACGCCTACGCCGCGGCGCACGGCTTCGTCTTCCCGTCCGCCGCGTTCGTGAGGAAGGGCGGCGGCCTCCCGGCGCCTCTCTGGCCGGCGAATCCCTGGAGCGGTCGCCCCATGGCGCCGGGCAAGAAGCGCGGCGGCTTCACCTACGCTCCCGCCTCTGGAAGGGCCTCGTATACACTCGTGGGCCGCCTCTCGACCGGTGTGTTCACCGTCTCGGGTGGAGCGCCGCCATGGCTCGCGGACGAGCGCCGCGCCGCTGCGGCCGACCTCCAAGAGGCGCAGGGTGCGGCCGCGTCCGCACAGGCGGAGGCGACCGCGGCACGGCAGGAGCGGGACTCTGCGCTCGCGGCGCTCGCCGTCACCCAGAGCGAGCTCGTTGCCGCCCAGAGCGAGCTCGTCGCAGCGCAGTCAGACCTCGCGGCGGCGCGGTCGGACCTCACCACTGCCCAATCCGACCTGGGGGCGGCTCAGTCGGCGCTCTCGGCTGCAGAGGCCGCGCTCTCCGGCGCGCAAGCCGACCTCTCGACGGCCCTCGCCCAGCGAGACCAGGCTCTTGCGGACCTGGCCGGAGCCAGAGCGGCTCGCGACGCCGCCGTCGCCGATCGCGACGCCGCCCTCGCCGATCGCGACGCCGCCTTGACGCAGCTCGCGTCCGCGAAGGACGCCGCCACCAGGAACGGGCTGGGCATGATCCAGGAGGTGCTCCGCGGCCTTGCTCAATCATTCGGTGTCCTTCCGACCAGGGACACACTCGCCTTCGCCGTCGTGGGCTCCTCGTACCCCGCGTGGCCGTACAACCCGATTGACGGACAGCGAATGTCGCAAGGGCCCGAGCCCGGACAGTTCACCTACACCCCCGGAGCCGACGGCTCGTGGACCCTCGCGGCACACCTCACGGTCGGCGACTACACGGTGACGCAGGGGCCCTTCGACTGGGCCGCCCGCAAGGACCAGCTCACCATCCAGGGCGCCACGTTCATCAGCTACGGCCTCGAGCTGGAAACGATCATGCAGAACGGCCTGTTCCCGGACACCCTCTCCCAGCTCACGCTCTCCACGGTCGACCCCTGGCCTCACAATCCGTTCTTCAGCCGGCCGATGGTCGACGGATCAAGCAAGGGGGACTTCGACTACACGGTCACAGGAGAGGGCACGGGGTATCACCTGGTGGCGAACCTGACCGACGGAAGCACGTACGACGTCGGCGTCTGGACACAGCCGCTGTTCTCGCCGCTCTGGCGACTGCGCATAAGCCTGAAGGACCTGGCGGCGCAGGGGTACACGCAGGTCCTCAGGGACTACGTGGAGCAGTGGAGGCTCGAACACGGCGTTCTGCCGACGATCGAGGAGATGAGTGCGAACGGGGCAGTCGGCACGGCACGCGCCTGGTGGCCCCTCAACCCGTGGACTCTCCAGCCGATGAGCCCCGGGACCGGGCTGGGCTGCTTCGAGTACACGCCCGGCGCCGGCGGAAGCTTCACCGTCATCCTGCATCAGCAGCCGCTGCCCGCCGTGCACGGTGACCCCGCATCCGCGTTCCCCGAGACCTACACGGCCCAGTAGCACTCCCTGCGAAGGGCCTTACTCGCTGCTCAGGGCATCACTCGCTGCGCAGGATCACACCCTGCGCAAGGGATCGAACAAGACGAGCGGGGCGGGCGGCCTTCCCGTCCGCCCGCCCCGCTCGTCTTCAGGGCTTGTGCTGCCAGGCTCCGGATGGCTCCGGTCGTCGAGCCGGTACCCTCAGGTCACCGCTCCGTCGCCCGGCATCCGTCTGCGTCTTCCTCGCTGATGCGCGTGGCTCACGGCAGGCCGACGTTGCCGCTGCTGCCGTTCGCCAACAGGACCCGCGCCGAGCCGCTGACGCGGCTCCAACTCGTGCCCGAGAAGTTGGCGCCCTTGACGTTGTCGAGGTAGCCGCAGTCGGAGACGGTGGCCACCACGCGTCCGGAGAAGCTCCAGCCGGTGGCGTTCTTGCAGTACACCACCTGCGAGGTGTTCTTCATGCTCTGCGTCTGCTGGGAGTCACGCACGCTCATGTCGGCGTTGACACGAGTGAACTTCCACATCATGTTGGTCGAAGAGGAGGGACCCTGCAGGTTGAATGCCGAGCTCCTCGTCTGCCTGATGGTGAGGCCGTCGACCGTGATGCCCTTGGCCTTGTTGATCTCGAAGCCCTGGCCCCAGCTGTAGAGGTCCGGGCGCGTGCCCGAGCCCTCGATGACCATGTCCTTCACCGTGGTGTAGGCGTTGCCCATGGCCGTCGAGCAGAACGAGACCGCCTCCGAGCCCGAGGGCTCCACGGTCACGTTGTTGAGGGTCAGGTAGCGCCAGTTGTTGGTGCTGCGCCCCGAGGACGTACGGTCGGTGAACTCAAGGCCCATGCGCGGCTGGGGGCGGATGGTGAGCCCCTCGACGCGAATGTTGTAGACGCTCACCGAGTCGTTCGTGTTGATGGTCCAGCCGTTCTGCGGGCCGGAATCGATGATGCAGTTGCGCAGGACCACGTCGTGCAGGTTGTAGTTCATGTGCAGGACGCCGGTGCTGCTGCTGCCACCCTTGAAGATGATGTTCTGGTAGACGCGCGGCGACGAGGACGTGCCCGACTGGAGCTTGGCGTTCGTCATCGTCGTGTAGCTCGTCGAGGACCCCGACGTGGGCGTCGCGGTCGGGGTGGCGGTCGGCTTGGGCGTCGCGGTCGCCGTCGGGGACGGTGACGGTGACGTCGTGGTCGCCGAGCCGTAGACCTTCCAGTTGTAGATGCCGGCAGACCCGGACGAGAGGTAGCCGATGCGCATGCGCACGTACCGCCACGTCCCGGAGATCGCCGTCGTCGTGGTGGTGAGCCGGTTGCCGTCGCAGTTGGCGAGCTGATACCACGCCCGCTGGTCGTTACTGCCGAAGACACGGAAGTGCACGGCACCGTTGACCCGCCAGGAGACGTCGGAGGCGCTGACCGCCTTCGGCGACCCGAAGTCGATGGTGACCTTCTGCGGCACCGCGGAGCTGGAGGCCTGCCAGTACGTCGACGTGGAGCTGTCGTTCATGTGGCTGGCCGGATGGCTCGAGGCGGCGGTATCGGCCGACGCGGTGCCGGTCAGAGCCGGCGCCGTGGCGGCGCGGGTCGTGGTCTGTGTTGCTGCGTACACGGTGGTCGACGCTGCCGTGGTCGGCGCCGGCGTCAGCGTCACGATCGACTCCGGAGTCGCGGACCGCGTCGCGGCCTGCGCCGGCTCCGCGGTCGCGACCGGCGTCGCGGACGACACCTTGGCGAACGTTGCGGAGCCGGACTCGTCCGGCCGGAACGCACCGGTGAAGGCCGTCGACACGTCGACGCTCTTCTCCACGTTCCAGCAGAACCCCCGGTATGCCGTCGTTCGGATCGTGGCGGAGACCCCGTCTGCTGCATCGAGGACGGACTGGCCCGCTCGCACGAGGTCGTGCGTGCCTCGTGGACCGGCCATCACCGTCCTCTCCACCACGTCCTTGAGCGTTGCTGGCCTCGCTGAGGCCAGGCCGGCGACCGCCGAGACGGTCACCAGGCAGACTGCGATGAGGAGTGCCAGTTGTCTATGCACGGCGTCCTTTCCCCGTTGTGACCCCCGCCGGCAGCTATCGCCGACGGGGCTTACGGCACCCCGAACGCCGGCCGTGTTTCGCATATCCCGTGCAGGGGGGAAGGTGTGAGATACGCGGGACTCGGGCGCCGGGGGCACTGCCTTGACTCGGCGCACATCCAATGCCAACCGGCGCCCGATTGCAACCCGCGTTTTTCTGCGATTTGCAGGAATATTCGCACTCAGAAGCCGTATGACCTTCTGCTAGTGCCCGTGGGCTTCCGTAGTCCTCAGGTACGTACGGGACGCCTAGCTCCACGGTGCGATGCGCTTGCACGAAGGAGACCGGGAGGGCAGGCTAGGGCCATGAGTGCACGGTCACACATGCTGCGGCGCTCACGGCCGGTGCGCCGGTGACGGCTCGCATGCGAGCGGCTTCACGACGGCCGGCCCACCCCCGGGTCACTGTGCTTGTGGACAACCGCCGCGCGGACGACTCCCTGCGGAAGGAACATGGGCTGTCTCTGTGGGTGGAGGTGGGCGAGGCCCGTGTCCTCATCGACACCGGGGAGACCCGGGCCTTCCTGGACAACGCCACGGAGCTGGGGATCGACCTCGCGCGGGCGGACGCGGTGGCGCTGAGCCACGGGCACTACGACCACACGGGTGGACTGCCGGCCGCACTCGAGGCCGCGCCCGGCGCCAGGCTCTACCTGCACCCGGCCGCGCTCCAACCGCGCTTCGCGCGGCGCAGGCGCGGCCGTCCCGAACGGATCGGCATGCCGGACGCCTCGCGAGCGGCGGCGCTGGCCGCCGGCGACCGCGTCGTCTGGACAGACGGCCCCACGGAGATCGTCCCCGGACTCTGGTGCACCGGCCCCGTCCCCCGAGACGACGATCGTGAGCCGGGCGACCCCGACTTCTACTTCGACGAGGCGTGCACCATGCCCGATCCGGTGCCGGACGACCAGTCCTTCTGGCTGGACACACCGGACGGCCTGTGGGTCATCCTCCGATGCGCGCACTCCGGTGTGCTCGCCACCCTGGAGCACATCGACCATCTCACTCGCGGACGGCCACTCGCGCGGCTGCTCGGCGGGACGCACCTCATGCGCGCCTCCGAGGAGCGGATCGCCCTCGTCGCGCACGATCTGGCGCGGCGGGGGCCGGCGGTGCTGGCCCCCTGCCACTGCACGGGTCGTTCGGCTCCCGCGGTCTTCAGGCAGATGCTCCCCGGCGCCGTGGTCCCCCTGGGGAGCGGCGCCGTCGTCGAGTGACGCCGGTGTCGACGCCCCCGCAGCGAGCCAGTCGGCAGGCGCGCGTGGCGCGCTTCAACAGGCGTCCGCCGAGCTTCGCCGCCACGCTCGTCGCCCTCGCCGTCATCTTCGCCATCGCGTGGATGTTCTTCCTTCGTACCGGCGGGCCCGCCTCGGCGCCCGTCATCGAGGGAGTCCAGGGCACGTACACGTGGACGGCGGAGGCGGCAGGCGCCGCGGGCGTTCCGCGTGAGCAAGGGTCCTTCGGCGCGGTGGCCTCCGGCGACGCCGGCGGTCGCATGACCTGGGAGAACACCGCACCGCGGGCGGGCAGCGGAGGTACGACCGACTCCGCGTACAGCGCCGCGCGGCGCACCGGGACGACCGTCGAGGAAGGGGAGACCCGCGTCGGGCGGCGGAACGGGGCGACCGTCACCACCGGAGCCTGGCCGCCGGTCTGGAACGTCGCCACGCGCAGCCCGCTGGACTACCAGGGACCGGCGGCGGTCGTCCATACCGCGGTCGAGGACGGCGACGAGTCCGTCGGCATCAAGCCGGTCAAGGACGGCGACCGCGTCGTCTGGCGAGCATCGATGCGGTTGGACGGCCGGCAGGTGGACGTGGTTGTCGACCAGGAGACCGGTGTGGTCACCTGGTACAGCAGCAGCGACGGAACGTTCACGGCGGATGTGGACTGGGACTCGCCGCCGGCGCCCGGCACGACCTTCGGCGTCCAGGTGCCGGTCGGGACCGAGGTCGAGACCGTCACGGCCGCGCCCAAGTACGCGGCGACGTCGGCGGAGGCAGGTCGCGACGCCGGCTACGACCCGCTGGTCTCGGACCTGGCGCCTGACGGCTACCGTCTCAGAGCCGTCGCCAGCTGGCGAGCGGAGCTCCGCCCCGCAGACTGGATCGGGGTCGCCGATCGGATCGGCTCCCTTCCGGTCGCCCCGCCGGGACGGTCGGTGCTGCAGCTGTACGCGCGGGGTCTCTCCTGGTTCACGGTGGAGCAGGCCGGGCCCGCGACCATGCGGTACTGGCGGGAGCTCTCGGACCAGGCGGCGGATGCGGCGTCGCTCAGGCTCTCCTACCAGGAGACGACGTTGCAGTACGGCGCCTTCAAGGGCGAGACGGCCCTGACCTGGTACCGGGAGTCAGGGCCGTCGCTCTTCGTGGCGGGGGAGCGCCGGGCCGTCTTCGTCACCGGCGCGCTCACCCGTCAGGAGCTGCTCGCCTTCGCGGAGGGGCTCAAGCCGGTACCGCGAGCGAGGTAGACCGGCTCGCGGCCAGGGCGGCTCGCCGCGCGTTCCGGACCGGCCGTGCCTGCGGCCGGGCCGGCCCTCAGCCCAGCAGCCCCTCGATGATGAGGTCGGTCGCCGCGTCCTCGTCGAGTCCGCGGCTCATGAGCGTCTGCAACTGCTTGCTGTCGACGCTGCCGATGGCGGCCTCGTGCGTCACGTGCGCCAGCGGGTGGTTGACCTCGACCACCGGCACCGCCTTGGCGACGGCGTTGCCCTGCACGACCTCCTTGCAGTCCACGTGGCCGCGCGCGTGCGGCGCGCTGGCCGTGAGCGTGTTGTAGATCTCCGCGCGGGCGTCGTCGCGGAGCGCCAGGTGAGACTGCAGCACCGCCGTGGCGCCCTCGCCGTTCAGGTGTCCCATCTCGTTGATGCGGATCCTGTCGTTGCCGCGGCCGATGATGCGGGCGATCATGTCCAGCGTGCTGTGCGCGTCGCAGTCCACCTCGTAGTCGAAGTCGATCACGCCGGCCATGCCCTTGATGAGCTCGAACTCCGTCTTGAAGCGACCGCCCTCCATGACGTGCACCCTCGTCCTGGGCACCACGATCACGCCGCCCTCCGCTCCGTGCAGGTGACGCTCGAAGTACTCGT
>DAIQNY010000038.1:0-19067 GCA_036788155.1 Actinomycetota bacterium
TCGGCCAGAGCAAGAAGAAGCGCGAGCCGGAGCCGGGCGTGGGCATCGCCACCACCCGGCCGGCGCGCCCGCAGCTTCTCACCGGCGAGACGCAGCGCATGGACACCGGCTGCGGCAAGCTCTTCGTCATCATGAACGACGACGAGTACGGCGCCCGCGAGGTCTTCGCCAACATGGGCAAGGCCGGCGGGTGCGCCTCCAGCAACACCGAGGCGCTGGGCCGGCTCATCTCACTGGCGCTCAAGAAGGGCGCCTCGCCGCAGGAGGTCGTCGAGCAGCTCAAGGGCATCCGCTGCCACGTGCCGTACGGCATGGGCCCGAATGCCACGCTCAGTTGCGCCGACGCCATCGGCAAGGCGCTCGAGCGGCGGTACGTGACCGGCGCGGCGGCGAAGGCCGGCAGCGCGCCGGAGCCGCAGTTGTCGCTCGTGGAGGTCGCGCAGGGCGCGTGTCCGGACTGCGGCGGCGCCATCGAGCACGAGGGCGGCTGTGCGGTCTGCCGCACGTGCGGCTACTCGAAGTGCGGGTAGTGCCGGCGGCGCCGGCGCCTTCACGCAGCTTGACCGCCACGTCTCCGCTCGTGCCGCGGCCTCCGTCCGGGTACCATAGGAGAGGACGGCCGCGGCTGGAGCGCGCGGCGACCGGGACGACCGACGACGGGAGGAGTGCCATGAGCGACCCCAGGCCCGACGCGGCCCCCGCAGGCGGGGGTGGCGTCACCATCTCCGACAGCGTGGTCGCCAAGGTGGCGTTCAAGGCGATCAGCGGCATCGAGGGCATCCACGCCCTGGGCGGCACGAGCTCGAGGGCGCTCGCGGGCCTGCGTGGCGACAAGGCCACGCCCGGTATCTCGGTGGACCTCCATGAGGGCAGCGTCGACATCGACATCACCATGAGCATCGTCTTCGGCGCGAGCGTCCCGTCCATCGCCGAGGCCTGCCGCAAGGCGGTGACGCAGCAGGTCGAGGCCACCACCGGTCTGCCAGTGCGCGCCGTGAACGTGCTGGTCACCGACGTGGTGTTCCCGGAGGACCAGGCTGGCTCCGCGAGCTGACACGCGCCGGCCCGCCGGAGCGGCGGCCGGCTCCATCACCCGGCTGGGGACGTTTCTGCTGTTGCTCGCGGGCGGGGTCGTCGCGGCCCTGTTCGCCGTCCGGCTCGTGGCCGCGGCGCTCGGCCACGACTTCTCACCGTTCCCGTACATCACGCCCGGAGGACACGCCTTCCTGGCCTGGCTGCTGCTCCTGGCCATGGCGGCGCTCGCCGTGCTCGTGTGGCTGGTGCTGCGCCACGACGCCTCCGCCCTTTGGCTGCCGTCCGCGGCGGGCACCGGCGGAGTGCTCGTGCCCACGCCGGCCATCGAGCGCCCGGCCGCGTCGGCGGCGGGGCGTTCGCACCCGGATGTGGTTCGCGCCGAGGTCGAGCTCTCCGGGCGCGGCACGAGGCTGCGCGGCAAGGTCAGGGTGCACGCCCGGCCGCTCGCGAACGCCGATGTCGTGCGCGGCGCCGTCGACGAAGCCGTACGGCGGCAGGTCGCCAGACTCAGCGGCTGCGAGCTCGAACGCCTCGCCGTCCGCGTCAAGGTGCTCAGGGTCACGCAGCTCGTGAGGTACCTCCCGTGACGCCGCTCGCGCGCTTCCTCGCCATTGCCACCGGCATCGTGCTCCTGCTGCTCGCCGGCGCCGCGCTGGTCCGACAGGCCGCCCTCGCCGCCGACGCCGGCCTCTCCTGGCCCATCGCCGGCTGGTGGTCAGACCTCACGGCCGAGCCGACCACGGCGACGTACGTCGCGGCGGCCGTGGTCGTCGTGCTCACGGTGCTCCTGATCGTCTACGCGTACCGCCAGGTCTCGCCCTCCGTCCCGCCGCAGGTCATCGAGTATGCGGTGCCGGACGGGACGGCGCGCCTCTCCGTGCCCGCCCTCCGCAAGGCCCTGCGCCGGCGCTTCGAGTCCATGCTCCCCGGCTCGCGCGTCAATGAAGTCGCCGTCAGCCGTGACGACGTGGGCTGGAGCGTCCGCGTCGAGGCGGACGTACCGGTCTGCGACCTTCACGACGTCCAGCAGGCCGTCCTGCAGGCGTTCGCCGACGACATGCGCAAGGTCGCCGGCATCGAGATCGTGCGGCTCGACCTCATCGTCACGTCGATGCGCACGGTGGCGAGGAAGGCCTGATGACAAAACGAAGACCTGGGAATCACCAGGTCTTCGTGAGAAGGCTCCCCGTGAGAGCTGGGGTGCTGCTCTTCTCCGTGTATCGAGCTGTGCGATACGTTCTGACTGTACCCGGGATGGGGGCGGCTCAAGTCCTGTTGAGCGGTGGCCGGTGACCGTCGACAGCCCGCCGCATGACTTCAGCCCCGCGCTGGTGGCCGCCGATCTCGACGGTACGCTCATCGGCCGCGATCTCGCGTGGGCGGACGGCACGCCGGAGGCGCTTGCCGGACTGCGTGCGGCCGGTGTGCCCACGGTCGTCTGCACCGGCCGTATGTTCCAGAGCGTCAGGCTGGTGGCTGCGCGGCTCGGCGTCACGACCGGTCCCGTGATCTGCTACCAGGGGGCGCTCGTCGCCGACCTGGGGAGCGGGGAGTGGTGGCGGCACGTGCGGATGGACGGCGCGACCGCCGCGGAGGTCGTGCGGCACGTGGCGGCGATGGGCCGCCAGCTCAACGCGTACATCGACGACGAGTTGTACGTGGACGAGATCACCGAGTGGGCAGAGCGGTACGCCGAGCACGTGGAGGTCGGCATCTCCTCGGTGCCCGATCTCGAGACCGAGGTGGCGCGGCGGCCGCCGACCAAACTCGTGCTCGTCACGTCGGCCGCGGACGTGGACGCGATCCTGCCCGGTCTGCAGGAGCGATGGCGGGACAGTCTCTACGTCGTCCGCTCGCAGCCGGAGTACATCGAGTTCGTGGACGTCTCGGTGAGCAAGAGTCGCGCTCTCGACTGGCTCTGCCGCCGCCTAGGCGTCGAGCGCCGTCGGGTCGTGACGCTGGGGGACGGCATGAACGACATCGACATGCTGGGCTGGGCCGGCCTCGGCGTGGCCGTGGAGGAGGCCGCCGCGCCGGTGCGCGCGGCCGCGGACCTCGTCGTGTCGCGCGCCGGCGTCCCGGCGCTGCTGCGCGATCTCGCGCTGCGGGCGAGAAGACGGGAGCGCGGACCCCGGACGAAGTGAAGGCGGCGCCTGGAGGGGGGGCGCCGCCTTCGAGGGGCCTCGGTGCTGGTGGGATAGCACCGGACTGTGTCCCCCTGACGGGACACGCAATGACAGTTTTGACTGTTATTGCGCACGAAAAGGATACGCCCGCCTCCAGCCGAGGTCAAGGCTGGGGGCGCCTGTGCGTGTGAAGAATTGTTGCGACGGCGCCTTGCGAGCCGCGCGGCGCCGGTCAGCGCTCTCGCGTCATCTTCAGCGTGAAGGTGAGCGGGAAGTCGTCGTGGTGGCCCTTGACGCGCAGCATGCCGGCGTCGTCCTTCTCCAGGAAGAGGAAGGGGAGGCCCGGCACCGTGAACGGCAGCTCGTGGAGGAAGTCAAGACGGAGCCCGCGGCGCAGCAGGGGGTCGATGATCTCTGCGAAGCCGTGCAGCCACTCGAAGGTGACGGTGTGCTCCGTCCTGGCGTCGGGGTCTGCGTAGTCGCTCTCGTCGTCGAAGCGCTGGGGCACGCCGTGCATGAAGTAGGGGTAGCCCACGCGCATCGAGTCCGGCCTCGCATCGTCGGCGACCAGGAAGGCGTAGGGGTGGAACTCGGCGATGTAGAGGACACCGCCGGGGCGCAGGTAGTGGGCGACCACATCGGCCCAGCGCTCGAGGTCGCCGAGCCAGATGAGCGCTCCCCAGCTGGTGAAGACGACGTCGAATGAGCCGGACAGCCTGTCCGGCAGGCGTTCGACGTCGCTCTGGGCGAACGCGGCGCGCGCGGAGAGGCCGACTTCGTCGGCCAGGGCGCGCGCCGCCGCGATGCCCGCGCCGGAGAAGTCGACACCGGTGACGACGGCGCCGCGGCGCGCCCAGCTCAGCGTGTCCAGTCCGAAGTGGCACTGCAGGTGCAGCAACCGGGTGCCTTCGTGGACGAAGGGGCCGAGCTCGCCGAGTTCTATCTCGCTGAGCGAGGTCCCGCCGGCCTTGAACCCGGCCACGTCGTACAACTCCGAGGCCAGGTGCAGCGCCACGGCCTCGTCCCAGCTGGCGAGGTTGGCCTTGAGGTAGTCGTCCAGCATCTCAAGCCTCCTCGCGGGCCGGGACCGCTCCGCCGGCCGGGGCCGTCGCGTCGTCTGGTGAGACGTCGTCTGCCGGCTTGCTCGCTCGGAGCGAGTAGCTGAACGGCAGGTCCGTGCGCCGGCCGCCCTTGCCGTCCGGCAGCCACCACCAGCGCTCGTCGTCGCGGATCATCCAGCTCCAGAACGGCGACGGCGAGGTGGGGAGCTCATGCAGGTGCTCGAGCCTCAGCCCGGCGCCGGTGAGTGCCCCGATGATCTCGGCCAGGCTGTGCTGCCAGCCGTACGCGACGAGTCCGCTGGTGTCCGCATCGCGGTCGGCATAGCTGCCGTCGACGGGGTCGATCTGCGGTCGGTCCGGCGCCGGCAGCAGCGGGTACTTGATCTGTACGTCCTGCTCGCCCGGCACCTCCTCCAGGGCGTAGGCGAAGGGGTGGATCTCGGCCATGTAGAAGCAGCCGCCCGGCTTGATGTGCCGGGCCACGATACTCGCCCACCGTTCCAGGTCGGGGAGCCATTCGATCGCGCCCCAGCTGACGAAGGCGACGTCGAACAGACGCCCGTCGAGGTGAGCGTCGGCATCGTAGAGGTCTGCGCACACGAACTCGGCGCGGCCGGACAGGCCGGTCTCACCGGCCAGACGCCGCGCCAGCGCGATCGCCTCTTCGCTGAAGTCGAGTCCTACGACCTCGGCGCCGCGGCGCGCCCAGCTCAGCGTGTCCAGCCCGAAGTGGCACTGCAGGTGCAGCAGGGTCGTCCCTTCGTGCACATAGGGGCCCAGCTCCTCGAGTTCGAGAGGCCAGAGCGACGTGGCGCCGGCCTTGAAGCCCTGCACGTCGTAGAAGTCGCTCTTCTCGTGCGCCCTGGTCCACCGGTTCCACAGGGCGAGGTTGGCGGCGTGCGCCTCGGGCGGCATGGGGCCGGCGGCGCTCGCCGGCTGCTCGCGGTCGTTCATCTCGGGACAAGCCTCTCCAGGGTCCAGTCGCCGTCCTCGTCGAGGCGCAGCGCGAACCGCCCCGGGCACATGGGGCATTTGCGCTGCGCGCCGATCTCTGGGGTCGGGCCGAAGTCTATCTCCCAGCCGCAGAGCGAGCAGAAGACGACGACCGGCCGTTCCGGACCTTCGACCGAGCGGATGGTGCGTCGCAGGCCGTTGCGGTGGCCCGACTCTGCGCGCGCGAGCTCCTTGAAGAGCTCCATGAGCTCGCGGTCCTCCGCCTGATAGGCGAAGCGCCCGTACACGGCCACCGCTTCGTCCTCGAAGTCGTAGTCGGCGCGGAGCACGGCGCTGTCTGAGCGGCGGCCGCGGACGGTCGCCTGCGGCGGCGACAGCGGGCGCCGGCCGGGTTGCCCGGCCGAGGCTGCCGCGTCCGCCGCCGCCGCCGCGGCTCGACCTGCATCCTTCGCCTCCACATCCTCGTCGGGGTCCGCGCCGCGACCGCGCAGCCATGCCTCCAGCAGCTCGCGGTGCCCGGCCTCGTTGCGCCTGAGGGACTCCCAATACGCGACGAGGCCGGGATCCGACGAGTCCGCAGGATGGTCGGTGTAGCGCGCCACCGCCTCGCGCTCCAGACGGAGCGCCTCGCGTGCCATGGCGATGTCGCGCTCGGCGCTCATCCGGTCAGTCCGGGACCCGGTAGGCGACGGCACGGATGAGGCCGATGGTCTCGCCGCCGTCGCCGACCGTGGTGGTGTCGGTCATCGAGAGCACCGTGTCGGCGCCCTCCTCGTGCAGGAACGTCTCGATCTGCGCGTCGAGGTCGTGCAACTCGCGCATGGTCGCGAAGATCTTGATCGGGGTTGCGAACGTCTTCACCTTGATCATGACCTGCTCCTCTCCTGGCTGCCTTGCCGCGTCCCGGCGCGTCTCTTCCCGCGGTCAACGATAGCTCACTCACGCAGCTCCCCTCACTCCGTCGCACCGCGGGCGCGACCGTCGCAGGGTGCTTCAGTGTAGTCCCTGCTGGAGGATCGGCAGAAACCTTGGTTCGTGAAACGAAGTGCGATAAGGTCGATTTCGTGGAGACCTCGTACGACAGAGACGGCTCGTATCTCAGCCGGCTCGCCGACGTGTTCGGCGACCCCACCCGGCGCCGCGTCTACCGTCACCTTCGCACCTGCGAGACGCCACAGTCGGCCAGCGAGGTCGCGGCTGTGTTCGGACTGCACCGCACCGTGGCCAGGGCGCACCTCGAGCGGCTCTGCGGGATAGGTCTCGTCACCACGGCCACGAGACGGCGACCGGGCGGCGGCCGTCCGGCCAAGATCTACGCGGTCGCCGACGCCCGGCTCGAGGTCATGCTGCCGCCGCGCCGGTACGAGCGTCTGGCGCGGCTGCTCCTCAGGCTGGTGCATGAGGAGCTGGACTCCGCGACAGCCGTCGAACGGGCGACCGCGTTGGGTCGCGCACTCGGAGAGGAGACCGCGGCGGAGTTCGACGGCGGACGGTCCGCCCAGCTCTCGCCGTCCAGGGTCATGGACTGGCTGGACCTCTCCGGCTACGAGGCGACGCTGTCGTCCAACGGCCACGATGCCACCGTCATCGAGATCCACAATTGCGTGTACCGGGAGCTCTCCGAAGAGTACCCGGACCTCGTGTGCGCCTTCGACCGCAGCATGCTCTGCGGCATGCTGGGCTGCACCGACGAGCAGCACATCCAGACGCGCGCGCTCAGCGCCGGCGACGCCTACTGCCGGCACGAGTTCCGCCTGTAGCCGGCGCGTCCGGCGCCGGCGCCTGCCCATCACGTGTGCTCGCCGCCGCCGGCGAGGCTCTGCCGGCGGCGCCTTTCGTCACGGTCCGTCGCCGGCCGTCGGAGCCCGCCCCGTGAACGCGTCAATCGCGCTGTTCAGCCCGAAGAAGTCGGCGAGCCGGTCGAACGCCCACACCGGCAGCAGCCGCAGTGCCGGCAGCGTGCGGACCATGAACGGCAGTTGCAGCAGCGGCTCGTTCTTCTGCACGGCCTCGAGGATGCGGTCCGAGACCTCCTGCTCCTTGAGCACCGGGAGCAGCAGCGGGAACCGTGTCTTGACGCCCTCGAACATGCCGGTGTCGATGTAGTAAGGGCACACGAGGGTGGTGCGGACGCCGCGGGCGCTGCGCCGCAGTTCCTGACGCAGCGCCTCGTTGAAGCCAACGGCGGCGAACTTGCTCGCCGCGTAGTCGGTCTCCCTGGCGGTGCCGATGAGGCCCGCCGCCGAGGCCACGGTGACGATGTGGCCGCTGCCGCGGGCCTCCATCTGCGGCAGGAAGGCTTTGGCCGTCCAGAAGAGCGCCAGCGCGTTGACGGAGAACGTCTTCTCGATGTGCTCGTCCGGAAGCTCCAGCAGCGGCCGGCCGCTGACGATGCCCGCGTTGTTGACCAGCACGTCGACATCGTCGGCCGCCGCCCGGACCTCGTCGGCGCGCGCGTACACCTGCGACCGGTCGCCGACGTCGCAGGCGAACGCGCGGGCGCCGGAGGCGCCGAGCTCCGCCGCCTCGGCGGCCACCCGCCCGGCGCCCTCGGCGTCGAGGTCCCAGATGGTCACGGCCGCCCCGAGCGAGGCGCAGCCGAGCACGAGCAGGCGGCCGATGCCCGAGGCGCCGCCGGTGATGAGCACGTGCTTGTTGTGGATGGCGGTCACGGTCCCCTCCTCGTCACTTGATGCCGGGCACGTACTTGAGCGCGCGCACTGCCTGCGTCATGACGGCGGCATACTGGTCGTGGCTCAGGAACGGCGGGGTACCGATGTTGAGCAGGCGCTGGGTGGCCACCGTCTGCGACGACGTGTACTTGACGATCCCGTGGCGGCCGTGCCGGCGTCCGAGGCCGCTCTGCTTCCAGCCGCCCATGGGCGCCGCCGACGCCCAAGCGGCCGCGTAGGCCTCGTTGACGTTCACGGTGCCTGCCCCGATGCGCGCCGCCACGTCGCGGCCGGCCTTGACGTCTCGCGTCCAGACGCTGGCGTTGAGGCCGTACTCGGTGCGGTTGGCGCGCTCGACCATCTCGTCGACTGAGGAGCAGCGGTACACGGCCGCGACGGGACCGAAGGTCTCCTCGCGGCACAGGTCCATCTCCTCAGTGACGCCCGTCAGGAGCGTCGGCTCGTAGAAGTACGGGCCGAGGTCGGGGCGGGCTCTGCCGCCCGCCAGCACCTCGGCCCCCTTGGTCACGGCGTCGTCCACGTGCGCCGAGATCTTGGCGAGCTGAGCGGCGCTGGTCAGCGAGCCGACGTCGTCGGCGAACGTGAGGCTGGGGCCGAGCCGGAGGGCGGTGAGGCGCTCGGCGAGGCGGGGCACGAAGGCATCGTAGACGGCGTCGTGCACGTACACGCGCTCGATGCTGATGCAGAGCTGGCCGCCGTTGGAGGTGATGCCCTGCACCGCCCCCGGTATGGCGCGCCGCAGCGGCGCGTCCGGCAGTACCAGCAGTGCGTTCTTGCCGCCGAGCTCCATGGCGCAGTCCATGAGACGTTCGCCGCACTGGGCGGCGACCGTGCGGCCGGTCGCGGTGGAGCCCGTGAACATCACGAAATCGGTGCTCTCGACGAGCGGTGTGCCGAGCTCCGCGCCGCGGCCGGTGACGACCTGGAGGAGGCCGGCGGGCAGCCCCGCCTCCTCCAGCAGACCGGCCGCCCAGAGCGCGCTGAGTGGGGTGAGCGCGTCGGGCTTGAGCACGACGCCGTTCCCGGCGGCGAGCGCCGGCAGGGCGTCGCCCACGGCGAGCGTGAACGGGTAGTTCCACGGGGAGATGATGCCCACCACGCCGCGCGGTCGGTGGTGTACGCGCGTGGACGTCAGCACGGGCAGCGCCCCCTGCGCGCGCCGCGGTCGCAGGAACCCGGGTGCGGCGTGCCCGTAGTACCGCGCCTGGATGGCGACGTCGAGCACCTCCTCGAAGGCGTGCACGCGGGCCTTGCCGCTTTCGAGCTGCAGGATGTCGAGGATCTCCTGCGCGTTGGCGAGCACGAGGTCGTGGTAGCGCAGCAGCACGGCGGCCCGCTCCTTTGCCGGGCGCCGCGCCCACTCCTGCTGCGCGTCACGTGCCGTCGCGCACGCGGCCGTGACGTCCTCGGCGACTCCTCTGGGCACCTCCGCGAGGACGGCGCCCGTACACGGTGCTTCGACCGGGATCCACTCGGCCGGCGCGGCGACGGCGGCGCGCCCCGCGAGGCGCGCGAGCATCGCCGCGCTCACTCGCGGCGACCACTGAGCTTGGAGCTGGGCCGCCGGTCTGGTGCCGGCGGCCGTCACGGTCTGCGTCATCATGCCCTCCCGTCCGGATCCGCGGTCAGCGCCGCACGGCCCGCTTCGTGCGCGAGGTCGGCGCGTTCCATGAGCTCCCGCAGCGTCACCTGCTCGTCGGGCCGCCACTCAGTCGCTCCGATGCTGAGGGAGAGCCTGAACGGGCGTCCGCCCGCTTGATCGGCGCGCTCGATCCGGCGGCGCAGGCGCGCCGCCAGGTCGACGACCACGTCCGTATCGTCCTCGGCGAGCACGACGAACTCGTCGCCGCCCACGCGGCCCACCACGTCCGACTCGCGGATGCAGGCGCGGAGGACGTCGGCGACGGTCCGCAGTACCTCGTCGCCTTGAGCGTGGCCGAACCGTGCATTGACGTCGCGCAGCCCGTCCACGTCCACCGAGATGACGGTGAGACTCCTCGAACGGCGGCGAGCGACGCGCATGGCGTGCTCTCCGAGCGCCAGGAAGCCACGGCGGTTGTACAGCCCAGTCAGGCTGTCGGTGAGCGAGAGCATGCGCAGCTGCTCTTCGCGCCGGCGGAGCGCCATCTCCGCCGCCTTCTGCGCCGTGACGTCGATGATGTAGCCCTCGTACGCCGTCACCGCGCCTGCCGCGTCGCGCACCGCGTGTGTGGAGTCTCGAACCCAGTGCGTCTCGCCCTCGGCGTCGACGATCCTGTACTCCTGCGTCCAGTTCTCGAGGCCGGTGCGCGACTTGTCGGTGCCTTCTTCCGTGATCCACCCGTAGTCCGCGGGGTCGACGATGTCGGCATACGTGCGCTGTCCGCTGAGGAACTCCTCGGGCGTGTACCCGTAGGCAGCCACGTTGGGGGAGACGTACAGCACCGTGCCCTCGTCGTCGACGTCCCAGCGGAACGTGACCACGGGGCCGGCGACCAGCAGGTCGCGCTCGTTTTGCAGTCCTGCCTCGGCGGCCTTGCGCCGGTCGATCTCGTCGGTGAGGGAGCGCTCGCGCTCCTCCAGGAGCTCGACCATCGTGTTGAAGGCCTCCGAGAACCCACCGAGGAAGTCGATGCGCTGTGTGTAATCGCCGCGGGCGATCTCCTGGGTCTGACGGGTGAGCTGCGTGAGGCGCGTGTGCATCTCCACCAGTGGGACGGCCATGAGGTTGTCCCGGGACGGGAGCGGCGCCGAGAGGTCGCCGCGGGAGAGCGGGACGACGATCCGGACGATCTCCTCCAGGTGCCGCAGCAGGCGGTTGACGGTGTGCACGAGCGAGCGGGCGGGCTCTGGGCATGTCGCGGGGTCTACGGAACGGAAGCTGCGCGCCTCAATGAGTCCGGTGAGCGCCTCGTCGATCTCTCGCAGGCAGGCGGAGAGGCCATCGCGATCGCGGTCCTCGAGGTGAGGCATCACGCCGCGGCTCCTCGTGCGGCGGGGATCGACGCACGGCGCGTGCGTCCCGACGTGCTGCATCTCGTGATGGCGCGGTGCATGGTCACCCCGTCTCCTCGCCCGTGGACGGCAGTCTACACCCGGGCGACCCTCCGTCGCGTGGCGAGGTGCCGGAGTCCTCGCGGGGGGATGCGGACCGGCGCGGCGAAGTAGGTCGACGAGCTTCGAGGAGGATGACGTGCTACCAAGGTGGCTCGCGGGCGTGCTCGCGGCGGCCGGCGCGGCGACGCTGCTCGCCGGCTGCGGCATCCGCGTGGTCACCGAGCCGTCGCCGGCGGTGGAGAGAGGGGCGACGCCGGCGCCCTCGGCGCCGGCGACTCCAGGGATCACGTCCGCACTCGCGCCGGCTCCCTCCGCCTCGCCCGTCATGCCCGCGCCGACAGTCGCGCCTCTCGTCGTGCCCTCTCCCGCGGCGTCCGCCGTGGCGGCGCGGGACGAGGCGCTGGAGGCGGCGGCGCGGCGCGTCGAGGCCGCGGCCCAGGTACGCGCCGCCCTCCCCGCGTTCGCTCAGTTGACTGAGTCGATGGTGGAACGGAGCGGCGTACCCGGAGCGGCGGTGGCGGTGATCGCCGGGGACACCGTGATGTACGAGCGTGCGTTCGGCTTGCGCGAGATGGGCCGTCCCGAGCTGGTGGGCGAGGACACGCTCTTCCAGATCGGCGACGTCTCGAGCGCCTACACGACCGCCATGCTCGCAGTGGTGGTCGCCGAGAGCGAGCTGGGCTGGGACCAGCCGGTGCGCGCCGTGTGGCGGCGCTTCCGGCTCCACGACCGTTGGGCGACGCGCGAGGCGAGTCTCCGCGACCTCACGGCCGGTCGCAGCGGCCTGCCGGCGCAGGCCGGCGACGAGTTGCGCGCGTTCGGCTACGGCCGCGCCCAGATCCTGCGGCGTCTGCGCCATCTGCGGCCGGCGGCTGGGTTCAGGACCGAGCACGCACCGCAGGCCGCGCTGGTGACCCTCGCCGCGACCGCGGCAGAGCGGGCCACGGGGATGTCGTGGTCGCAGCTCGTACGGGAGCGCGTGCTCGAACCCCTGGGCGATCGCGAGACGACGCTAACCTGGCGCGGTTTCAGGCGCGCGGCCGACAGAGCGACCCCACACACGCGGGTGGGCGGGTCGATGGTGCCGCAGGACCCGTCGGACGAGACGGTGTTCGCTCCGGCGCTCGGCGTGAGCGCCAGTCTGAGAGGCCTCGAGGTTCTGGCGCGGCTGCATCTCAACGGCGGCGCCCTGGGCGGTGTGCGGGTGGTGCCCGAGGTGCTGCTGGCGCAGACCATGCGGCCGGCCGCGTCCGCCGCCGTCTCGCCGGACGGACCGCGGGCGGCGGCGCCCGGCTGGATGCTCTCGAGCTTCGACGGCAGGCTGGTCGCGAGTGCCGAAGGCGGCCTCGCGAGCGGCTCAGGCGCGGTCATGACCCTGCTCCCGCACGACGGGATGGCGGTGATCGTCCTGGCGAACGCCCATCCGGAGGGGCTGGCGCTCGGCAGGGCGCTGGCCCGCACGCTCGTGGACCTCGCGGTGCTCGGAATGCCGCAGGAGGAGTGGCTTGGAGTGGAGACGGCAGCGCTCTCAGGGGACGACGATCCCGGCGAGATGCGCGGTCTCGTCCTGCCGCCGCAGGGGCCGGCAGCGGCGCTGGAGCCCCGCAGGCGCGCCGTCTACGCCGGCGTGTACGAGGACCGGTACTACGGCAGGGTCACGGTCCGGCCGGGCAGCGGCGACAGTCTGCGGGTACGGCTGGGCCGCGGCGAGACGCTCCGCTACCTGCCGTGGAGCGGGGACGTGTGGCGGGACGCGGCGTCGGGGACGGCGGTCGTGTTCGACGTGCGCGACTCCCGTGCCGAGGCCGTCACGCTCACGCTGCTGTCCTTCGACGGGCGGCATGGGAGGTTCGCCCGGGTGGACTGACGCCGCCGGGCAGCCCCGGCTCGGGCTACTTCTTCTTGCCGCGTCCGTGGATCATGCTGTTCAACAGCATGCCGAACGCGAGACCGGCGATGCCGGCGCCGATGAGCAGCAGCCACGCGCTCATGCCGGTAGCGGCGACGACCATACTCATCTCGTCACTCCTCAGCTCTCCCAGCCCGGCAGCGCCTGCTCACCCTCCAGGGCACGGGCGTCCGTCACGTCCTCGTTCACCTCGAGGATGCCTTTGTAGGCCCCGCCCTTGTCGCGCAGGGCGAAGTAGCGCGTGCGCTTGAACCTCCCCTTGTCCTCGCGCCAGCCCTCGGCCACGTCCTTCTCGCCGGCCTTGAAGGCGCGCAGGACCTCCTCGAGGCACTCCATCGAGTCCTCGGGATGGCAGTCGCGGACGTCGCGGCCTATGAAGCGTGCGTCGCAGGTCTTGTACGTGGCGCCCTTCCAGTAGACCAGCACGTCGTCCTCGTCGGCGACGCTCATGTCGAGCGGGAGGAAGGCGAACACGAGGTCCGCGAGATCGGGGGTGAGACTGCCACGCTTCCACAGCATCGTTGGACCGCCTCTCGGTGTCGGTGTCGTCGTCTCATCGTATCGCACGCGCGGCGGCGTCACAGGCGAGCGCGGGGTGCAAGGTGAAAGGGTGCATGCGGGGAAGGGCAGACGGACCGGACGGACGGAGCGAAGGGGCCGGGCGCCGCAGGCGCCCGGCCCCTTCGCCGGTCAGACGAGCCGGATGCGCCGGTTACCAGTCGAGCAGCCGGCGCTGGCCCTCCAGCGCGCGGATGCCCGTCACATCCTGCACCGTCTCGACGACGCCGCGGTAGGCGCCGGCCTCATCCCGCACGGCGAAGTAGCGGATGTGCAGGAACTTGCCCTGCATCTCGATCCAGAACTCGGCCACGTCCTTCTCGCCGGACCGGAAGGCGTCGATGATCTGCTGCACCTTGTGCACGCTGGCGGGCGGGTGGCAGTTCTGCACCTTGCGCCCGATGACACCGGGGCTGCGCGGGAAGATGCGGTGGCCCTCGCTGTAGAAGCGGACCCTGTCGTGCTCGTCCACGTACTGGAAGTCGATCGGGAGGACGCCGAGCACCAGGTTGAGTTCGTCGAGGTCGAGGCCCCCGGTGTGCAGGGCGAGAAGATCGCCGCCCGTCGCGCCCGTTCCGGCGGCGGGGACGCCTGCCATGCCGGCGGCCGCGGCTCCGGCCGGAGCGCCTGCGGCGCCGGCCTCCGCCTCCACCGGCCGCGCCGGCCACTCCGGCACGTCGGCGACGAACGCGTAGCCGATCTCACCCTCGCCGGCGCGGATCCTGACCCACTCGGCCTCGCTCAGCGTGTCCATGGACATGGGGTGCAGGACCTGTTCCTCCTTGGTCACCATGTCGTCGACCATCTTGGCGAGCGCGAGGCAGGTGCTCACCGCCAGCTTCGCGTCGTCTTCGGCGATCGTCTGCCGCGCCTGCTTCGTGAGATCACGGATGTCGTCGTGGATGGCCCACATGACCTTGCTCGGACCCTCTACGCCGTGCTCCTCCAGGAAGGGGAAGAGCTGGTTCTCCTTGCGCAGGTAGTGCTTGTCGACCTCGGCGAGCCGCTCCACGGTGTCGCTCAGGGCGCCCTTCAGGCGCCCCCACGCGGCCCCGTCCGGCGGCTCGCCGATCGCCTCCGCCACCTTGCGCAGGGAGGCGGTCACCTGCAGCAGCGCCTGGTTCTCGCGCTGGAAGGTGTCCAGCGGATGCCCCGCCGGGACGGTGATCGGCGCGTGTCCCGCCAGTGCGTCGGCGAACACCTGCACGTGCACGTCGCAGAGACGCTTGACCTCGGTGTCCGGCACGCCGCCCTCGATGAGCTTCTGCTCCATGGCGGCGATCTCCGTCGCCTCCACATCCTGGATGAGCTCCTCGAACCGCGGCTTGACCTCCTCGACCGTCTTGCCGGCGTGAAGGTCCTTCACGATGGCGTGCAGTTCAGCGAGGCGGGCCGGGTCGATGGTCTCGGCATCGGCCACGTCGGCGATTGGAGGCCGCGCGCCCGTCCGCCGCTCCACCTCGGTCGCGATGTCGTCGGTCAGGCGGTTGAGAGGCACGTTGCCCTGCTGGGCCACCGCGTCCAGCGTCGCCATGCGCCCGACCGTCCGTCTGAGCACCGGATTGGTCAGCTTCTTGAACTCGGGGTGGTAGCCCGCCAGGAAGTCGAGCAAGAAGGGGTACTCCTTGAGCAGCGTGTGGACGGTGGTCTTGGGCGTGATGGTGACCGGCGGCGTGGTGTTCATACCCGACTCCAAAGGTTGGGATTATCGTCGCGCCAAGAGTACCACCGGCGGGCGCGGCGCAGTCTTGACGTTGCTCAACCGTCGGGCGCCTCCGGGAGTCCGCCGACGTCTCGTGAGTGATCGCCGGATCAGCGACCCTCGCGGCGCGCTTTGCGTCGCCTGTGGCGCCGCCACATGAGCGCGAACTGGCCGACCACGAACGCCACGACGGCGGTGATCAGCAAGACCAGCCACAAGGGCAGGGTGAAGGACCAGAACAGGAACTTGAACTCGGTCTCGGCCGTGTTCTGGAAGATGAAGACGAGCAGCAGCGCCAGCAAGACGCCGCCGCCGATCAACCAGCCGTTGGTGCCCCTGCCTGCAGGCTGGGGTTCCCCCTGTGCCATCGTTGCCTCCCGACGCTCGACAACCGGTCCGCGCCGTGCCGGCGCGTCGTGCTGGACCTTGTGTACCCGCCGGCCGGCGCCGTGAGTCGCGTCGGTGGTGGAGCCGGTGGACGAGGGGGGAGCAGGTCCACGCCGGGAGTGGGCTCCGTCAGTCGACGGCGGTGAGCAGCGGCAGCGTCACGGTGAACGTCGCGCCGGCGCCGGGGGCGGTGTCGAGGGTCACGGTGCCGCCGTGGGCCTCGACGATGGCGGCGACGATGGCGAGACCCAGTCCCGCGCCGCCCGTCTCCCGGGCGCGGGATCGGTCGGCGCGGTAGAAGGGCTCGAACACTCTGGCGGCCACGGCGGGTTCGAGCCCCGGCCCGTCGTCCGCGACGCTGAGCCGCGTGCGGCCTTCCCCAGCGGTGAGCGTTACCCGGATCTGCGCCTCGTCCGGCGTGTGCCGCACGGCGTTGGCGAGCAGGTTGGCCGCCACCTGGTGCAGGTGGTGGTCATCGCCGAGTACGACGACGGAGTCCACACGCTCGAGTCTGATGTCGCGCTGCGGCGCCGCGGCGCGCGCGTCGCTGACGCAGTCGTCCACGACGCGCGCCAGGTCCACCGGCAGCCTCTCGGGCGATCGCCCTTCGCCGAGCCGCGCGAGCACGAGCAGTTCCTCGACCAACACGCCCATGCGCCTGCTCTCGTCCTCGATCCGGCGCATGGCCAGCTCGAGATCGTCGGGGTCGTCCTTGGCGCGCTCGAACATCTCGGAGTAGCCGCGGATGCTGGTGAGCGGTGTGCGCAGCTCATGGGAGGCGTCGGCAAGGAACCGGCGCAGCTTCTCCTCCGTGCGCGCCTGCTCGGCGAACGCCTCCTCGATGCGGCCGAGCATCGTGTTCAGGCTCAGGCCGAGCCGGCCGACCTCCGTCTTCGGCTCGGCCGGCTCCACCCGCAGCGAGAGGTCTCCGGCGGAGATGGCGTCGGCCGTCACCGCCATGTCCTCCAGCGGGCGCAGGTCGCGCTTGATCAGCCACCAGGCGGCGGCGGCCAGCGCACCGAGTACGGCGAGTGAGACGACGACCTCGATGGTGAGAAGCGTGGTCAGCGTCTGCCTCGTCTCGGCGAGAGGGATGGCGACGACGAGTACGCGGCCCACGTCGGGCACGGGCTCGACCAGGACGCGGAACCCCGGCGCCTGGCCTCCGTCCGTGGAGTCGGCGGAGAACACGACCCGGCGCTGCCCGGCGTCGGGGCTCGGCAACGGGTCGGGCAGCACAGGCGTCGGCTGGTCCTCGCCACTGTAGGTGAAGGAGATCGCGTTGAGCACCGTACCGGCGGAATCGCGCAGCTGTCCGAACGTGCCGGGCGGCAGGTTGGCGACGCCGGGGTCGCCGCCCGGCCCGGGGAGGCCGAACGAGCTCCCGTTCGTCAGGGCTCGCGCTGTCGGGATGCGTGCGTCGACGAGCTGCGCGTCGACCCGTTCAAGCAGGAACGAACGCAGCGAGAGGTAGGTGGCGAACCCGGCCGCAAGGAGGCCTGCGGCGACGCAGGCCAGGACGGCCAGCAGCAGTCGGGTGCGCAGGCTCACGGCCCGCCGTCACTCTTTGGGCAGGCGCAGGCTGTAGCCCGCGCCGCGCACGGTGTGGATGAGCGGCGCGCCCTCGGCGTCGATCTTGCGCCGCAGGTAGCTCACGTAGGTCTCGACGATGTTGGCGTTCCCGCCGAAGTCGTAGTTCCACACGTGGTCGAGGATCTGATCCTTGCTGAGCACGTGGCGGGCGTTCAGCAGCAGGTAGCGCAGCAGCTTGAACTCCGTGGCGGTGAGATCGATCTCCCGGCCGGCGCGGTGCACCTCGTGTGTGTCCTCGTCGAGCTCCAGGTCGGCGAAGACGAGCCGGCTCTCCGACTCGGCGGCCGGCTGCACGCGTCGCAGGATCGCGCGGATGCGCGCGACGAGCTCCTCCACGCTGAACGGCTTTGTCATGTAGTCGTCGCCGCCCAGCGTGAGACCGCGCACCTTGTCCTCGGTCGCATCACGGGCGGTGAGGAACAGGATGGGGAGTCGGATGCCCTGATTGCGCAGCCGCCGCGCCACCTCGAACCCGTCGATGCCCGGCATCATGACGTCCAGCACGGCGAGGTCGGGCGCGAAGCTCTCGACTGCGTCGAGCGCCTCGCGCCCGTTGCCTGCCACGCGGACGTCGAACTGCTCGTAACGCAGCGCCATCGAGACAAGATCGGTGATGCTCGGCTCGTCGTCCACGACGAGCACCCTTGTCGCTCCTGCTGGCGTCTCGATCATCGTCCCTCCGCTGGCGTGCGCGCCCCTTGGCTCACCGGCAGTGTAGGTCTCTTTCCTGAGAAACCCCTGTGAATCCTCTGGGCATTCCTGCTGCCTGGTCGCTGCAACGGGGACCCGGCGGTCTCAGAGCGCGTTCAGGTCTTCTTCAGCTGCTTCCCAAGACGGGACTGTACAACGCTTGAGGCACACGAACGGAAGCCAGGCGGCGGGCACCGGCGAGGAACGCAGCCCGCGAATGGCCGAGAGCCCGAGATCGCCGGCGTCGGCTGAGGTCGGCGCTGGGGTCGGCGGGCGACCGGCCCTTCCTCGGCCTCTCCCCGCTTCCGGGTGTTGGGACGGACGATACTCGAGGCGACCGGTGGAAGGGGCCTGAAGGCCGGCGCGGAACACCGTTCCTGCAAGACGAGGCGATGGAGGCGCCGCCCCTGAGCGTGGCGCCGAGGGAGGGGTCCATGGGTCGTCACAAGGCGGCGCCGAGTCGCGCCGCGCTGCGCCGCGCGCGCGTCCGCGAGATCGCGCGTGTGCTCTGGGAGGAGCGCGTGCTCAACATCATGAAGGGCAGCGAGCTTGACGAGCACGCGCCGGCGGCGGCCGACGGCGGTGAGACTGCCGGCGCCGAGGTGCGCGAGCGGGACCTGCCCCGCTCGGTGCGCATCCGCCACGCGCTGGAACGTCTCGGTCCGGCGTTCGTGAAGATGGGCCAGCTGCTCGCCACCCGCCGCGACCTCGTGTCCCCGGACCTCGCGGCGGAGCTCGCCAGGCTGCAGGACGACGTGCCGACCCTGCCGTGGGAGGACATGCGCCCGCGCATCGAGGAGGAGCTCGGGGAGCCGGTGGAGGAACTGTTCGCCGAGTTCGACCAGACGCCGATCGCGGCGGCCAGCATCGGCCAGGTGTACCGGGCGACCCTCCTCGACGGGACGCCGGTGGCCGTCAAGGTGCAGCGTCCCGGCGTCACCGAGACCATGGAGATCGATCTCGAGATCCTCGTGGAGCAGGCGCGCAGGCTCGAGACGCACACGCGATGGGGCAAGGACTTCGACATCGGCGCCGTCGCCACGGAGTTCGCCGACGTCCTGCGCTCCGAGCTCGACTACACGCGCGAAGGCCGCGCCCTGGAGAGGTTCGGCGCGGCCTTCGCGGACACGCCTGAGGTCACGTTCCCGGCGGTGTACTGGGACCACACCACGAGCCGGGTGCTGACCATGGACTTCATCGGCGGCGTCCCGGTCACCCGGCTCGAGAGCGAGGACGTGCCAGGCCTGGACCGCGCCGCCATCGTCAGGACCGGCGTCGAGTGCTACCTGCGCCAGAGCTTCGAGCCCGGCTTCTACCACGCCG
>DAIQNY010000039.1:0-18812 GCA_036788155.1 Actinomycetota bacterium
CGGCCGAGCCGCTCGTCCTCGGCGGCGAGGGCCGCGTCGACGGAGTCGAACGCGGCTACGCCGAGGTGCGCGAGCGGCTCGAGGAACCGCGCGTCCCCGGCGCCCACCACCGCGAGCCGGAAGCGGTGGAGGCAGCGGGCGACGACGAAGGAGCGCTGGCCGCCGGGCCCCAGAGACTCGCGCAGGCCGCGCGCGAGCAGGTCCGCGGGCGACGCGGCGGCGGCGAGCACCTCGAGGAAGTTGCGCTCGCCGGGTCCGTCGCCCGGCCCGAGCGGCAGGTCGGCGCACAGGACGATCAGCCCGCCGTCCGCGACGACCGGCCGGGCGGCGAGTCCGAGGTAGGTCGCCGCCCGGCTCGCCTGATAGAGGCCGTCGCTCTTGGGAGCGGGGACGCCGGCCACGACGGCGTCGTACCGCCTGCCGGCGGCTCGCAGCCACGCCGGCGCCGCCGCAGCGGCAAGCGACTCCTGGACGGCTGACGGGTCGCCGGCGCGAACGGCCGCCACCCCGCCGTCGCCGATCACCAGGTTGACTCCCCATCGGAGCGGGGTGCGGGCGGCGATCTCACGCAGCGTGGTGTGGAAGGGATTGCCGTGCAGGGAGGCGACGGTGACGCCCGGCTGTGAGATGAACGCCGGGCGGTGCGTCCAGGCGATGGTGTCGCGTCCGGCGCAGCCGATGGCGACGCCCTTCACGCCCCCCGAGAAGCCGGCGTAGAGGTGAGGCTCCACGACGCCGACCGTGACGGCGAGGTCAGCCTCGGCCACCAGGCGTGCGATGTGCACGGGGGCGCCCAGTGACGTCTCTCCGAGGTCGACCGTCTCGGTCTCGATCGCCTGGGCGTCGACCACTTCAACTCGTGACGTGAGTGAGGCGCCGGCCAGACGTTCCTTCTCCTCGGAGCCGGTGGTCGCGTGAAGACCGCAGCCGATGGCGACGGTCACCGCGGCGTCGGGCACTCCGCCGGACGCCAGCTCGTCCACGACTGCGGCCAGCACCGCCTCGCTGGGGCAGGGGCGCGAGGCGTCCGGGATGGTGATGAGCACGGACGAGGCGCCGCGCGCGACCTCGCCCAGACGCGGCGCCGCTGTGGGCCGCGCAAGCGCCGTACCGATCGCGGCCACGAGGTCGGGCACCGGCTTCAGCGCTGCCGGCGGTTCGAACCCGGCGGCACGGGGCACCGGCAGGCGGCGCGACCCGCACCACACCCAGGCCCGCCCGCCGGCGGGCTGGCCGCCGGGGCGGTTCACGTCGAGGCCGGCGTCGTGCCCCTGCCCTCCCGGCTGGCACGACGCCACGTCCACCACATGGCGACGACGCCGACGAACGGAAGCAGCGACCAGAGGAAGCCGATGGTGAGCCAGTTGAGCCTGTCGCCGTGGACGCGCCTGCAGCCCGACCAGGCGAAGAGCATGCAGATCGCGAGCTGGGGCCCATAGGCGAAGAACGCCCAGGCGGCCACGTAGGCGCCGTAGAGGACCGGGTTGTCGGCGGCGGCCGCGATCACGCGTAGGTCTCCCGCAGGCGGTCGACGGCGGCGCGTACGCCCTCGACCGCCTCCGGTGGCTCGAGCGGGCGCGCTTCGGCTCCCAGGCGCAGCAGGTGGGCGGCGAGCCAGCGCACGTCCACGTACGGCTGGCTCGCCACACAGGACCCGTCGGCGAGCGGCTCGATCGGCTGTCGCTCGGCGATCCAGCGCGCCACCGCGGGGCTGTACCACACGGTAGCGGCCTGGGGCGCGTAGGCGCCCGAGGCCGGGATGCCCTCGCGGCGGTACAGGTCGAGCTCGACGTCCTCGCGCGGCTCGAACGTCTCCTGCAGGAGCCGCGCGCTCTTGGTGGTCGCCACGCGGAACACGCGCGTGCCGGCGGCCGTGCGGCACCAGCACACGTAGTACCACTCACCGCGGCTGTGGACGAGGAGGTAGGGCTCCACGACACGCTCCTTGATCACGTCGGTGCCCTCGGTCCAGTACTCGATGCGAAGGAGCCGCCGCTCGACGATGGAGCGGTTGACGTCCCGAAGGATCTCGTCCGCCGGCAGCAGGAGGTCGCCGCCCGTGAGCGCGGGTGCCCCTCCGCGGGCGGCGCGGATCTTGTCGGCGGCGCTGGCGAGGGCGGCGCCCGTCGCCGTGGGCAGGTGCGTGCCGACCAGCTCGATCGCCAGCAGCAGCGTGTCCGCCTGCAGGGGGGAGAGGCGGGCGGGACGCGCCAGCGCCGGTCCCGCCAGCTCGCACGACACGTCGAGCTTGCCTCGCCCCGTGAACTCCGCGTACAACAGCAGACCGTCGCCGCCGAAGTTGACCATGTTGAGCAGGGCGACGTCGTCGCGCAGGTGTCTCGCGGTCACGCCGAGGTCCGCCCGGACCTCGGCGACGTCGAGCAGCGCCTGGTCCTCGTCGCACGCTCGCATGAGGTAGCTGGCCAGAGCGGTGAGCCGGGTGAAACGGTCGACCTCCACGCGCAGGTCGTCGGTCGCCGACCGCCGCCTCCGGGGGCGGGCAGGACGCGAGCCCGGGGCGCTCCGTGCGGAGGCGGGACGCGGCGGCGCGGGCGCGCCGAGGAGCTCGGCGAGCCCGTCCAGCTGAGCGCGCAGGTGCGCGCGCAGCTCCGCGGGCTCGAGGAGCTCAGCCTCGTCCGCCAGACCAAGCACCCACCCGAGCAGGGGCCGAGCGTCCGCGTAGGGCGTCTCATAGACGATGGAGCCGTCGTCCTCCTGCTCGAGGTGGCCGCAATGCGCCCAGTGAGCCTCGACCCACCAGGCCATGGCGGGGGAGACCCGTACCCGGGCGCTCCCCCGAGGCTCGGCGAGCTGCCAGGCGGGCCGGTCGCGGTACGCGTCCAGGTCGAAGTCGTCCGGCGGCGAGAAGTCGTGCGGACGACGCGTGTGGAACCTGACCTTCGAGCGGACGCGCGAGAGGCGGAAGGTGCGGAGGGCCCCGCGGAGATGGCACCAGCCGATGAGGTACCACTCACCGGCAACCAGCTGCAGACCGTAAGGGTCGACGACTCGCTCCGACTCGGTGTCCGTGGTGATGGCGTAGTAGGAGAACACCACGGTCTTGCGCTCGGCGACGGCCGCCTGGAGCTTGGGCAGCGCGGCGGCCGGCTGGTGCGCCTCCGGCAGCACCGTGAGCGGCGGCGCCTCGGCCTCCGTGACCAGTTCGGGGCGCCCCTGCGCGAGGCTGAGGAGCGCCAGACGGAGGGGTTGCGAGTAGGCGAAGCGGTCTTCGAGGACGGCGAGACAGGCGGCCAGGGCCGCCAGCTCGTCGCCGTCCAGCGTCACCGGTTCCAGGTAGTAGGCGTCGGCGGGGAGGCTGTACGTCTCGGTCGTGGACTCGGCCAGCGGGTCGTCGTGGGAGCGGATCTCGATGCCCAGCCGGCGGAGCTCGTCGCGGTCCTCGAAGAACCGCCGCTTGAAAGCCTCCTCGGTCATCGTGGGGTAGCCCTCCACGCGGCTCCGGATCTCGGCGGCGCTCACGGGCTGGCCGCGGCGCGAGAGCAGCAGCGCGACCAGCGACAACCGGCGGATCAGCTTGTCGGTGTCCTTGCTCTGACCGGGTTGACGGACCTTCTGCGTGCTCACCTCACGGCTCCCCACGGGTAGACGGCGCGGCGCCGGCGCAGGTTCCGCGCCGGCGTCTCATGCTACCGCAGCCGCCCGGCCGGCGGGGAGAGCAGCGGCTTGGTCGGAGAGCAGCCGTCCGGCCGGCGGGGAGAGCAGCGGCCCGGCCGGCGAGCAGCCGCCCGGTGAACACTCGCGAGCGAGCGGGTAGCCCGGAGCCGGCCCTGCGCACCACACACCAGGGGCCGGGGGAGCGTGCGCAGGACCGGCTCCGGGAGGAGCCGTCGGCCAGCGCAGGTCAGTCCGCTCCTGCGCCGCCGTGTCACGCGACGGACGCCTCAGGCGCCGGCCGCCTCCCTGGCGGCCGCGGCGATGATCGCGTCGAACTCGGCGCCGAGGTCGGCGGGGAACTCGGGGGCCGGCGCCGCCAGGATCCCGGCCACCTTCTCCTGTGCCTTCTCGGTCGTGCTCTTGCCGCCGGCATTCTTCCAGCCGTCGTAGTTGCCGGTCTCGCCCAGCTTGGCCTGCCACAGCTCGCGTACGTGGGCGCGCGTGTGGTTGTCGAACAGGTAGTTGCCGTTGAAGCCCATCTTCTTGATGAGCTCGACTGCCAGCGTCTCGTCGCTCACCTCGACGCCGATGAGGATGCGCTTGACCATGCCGATGATCTCGTCGTCCACCACCATGTTCTCGAGGCAGAGGATGCGCGAGCCGTCGAGGAGCCCGGTGCCGAAGGTGACGTCGGCGCCGTTGGCGTAGGCCATGAACATGGCCAGCGCGTTCTCGTAGGCGCTCTGGATGCCCGGCTCCTTGGCCGTCGTGGCGCCGGCGCCGTACCAGGCGGGCACGCCGTAGAAGTCGGCCATATGGCCCTGGCAGGCGCGCAGGAGCAGGGCCTCCGGCGAGTTGCTGGCGTAGGCGCCGGAGTTCATGTACATCGCCGTCGGGCCGCCGCCGTGCATCACAGGGGCGCTGGGGTGAGCGAGTTGCACGAGGACGGCGCCGCTCAGGAACTCGGCGTTGTTCACCACGGCGGAGCCGGCGATGGTGATCGGACCCGTCGCGCCCAGGATCGGCATGGGGTAGAAGCTCACGGGGATCCCCGCATCTGCGAGCGTGAGCGCCAGGTCCATACCGAAGCGCTCCTGGTGGAGCGGGCTGACGGTACAGATGATGGCCGTGAACATCGGCCGCTTCCTGAGCTCCTCTGTGCCGCCGGCCATCGCGGCGGCCATCTTGAGCAGGCTGCGCGCCTCCCAGTCCTCCTTGATGGAGACGACGATGTTGTGCTTCTCCGAGTTGCGCACGCAGGCGTCGAACTCGTGCAACACCCTCGTCTCGGGCGGGCAGTCCTGGGCGCTGACGACGGCGCTCGTGGCACTGACGTTGTCGAGCGCCTGGACGACTCGGGCGCAGTCGGCGAGGTCCTGCTTGACGGAACTCCTGACTTCGCCCGTCCTGGGGTCACGGGCGAAGACGCCGCAGCCGTCGGAGCTGATGTAGATGTGCTCGCCGTCCAGCGGCAGGTCGTACTCGGGGTTGCGGGCGCCGAGCACGTACTCGTGGGGCACCGTGCTCATCGCCTTCTCGACGACCTCGGCCGGGATCCTGGCCACCGTGCTCTCCCGGTCCACCGTCGCGCCACCGGCCTCGAGGATGTCGAGTGCCTTCTGGCTGTGGAACTTGACGCCCACGGTCTCGATCACGTCGAGCGTGGCCTCGTGGATCTGGCGCACCTCGCCTGCGTCGAGGAGGTCCAGCTTGACGCGCTTGCCGACGTAGCACTTGTCTGCGTATGCCATGAGTGGGGCTCCTTGTGGTCTCAGAAGCGGCCGGACTCGACCGCGGCGATGATGTCGTCGAACTCGCGCCCGAGGTCCTCGGGGAACCCGGGGGCGGAAGAGGCGAGGATGCCGTCGGCGAAGGCCCGCGCCTTGTCTTCAAGACGCGGGCTGCCGGCGCTCTGCCAGCTGTCGTAGGTGCCGGTCTCTCCGAGGCGCGCCTTCCAGAGCTCGCGCACGTGCTCGCGCGTGTGCTGCTCGAACAGGTAGTCGCCGCGGAAGCCCAGCTTCTTGATGAGGTCGACGGCGAGGGTCCCTCGGTCGACCGCCACGCCCTGCACCAGCCGCGTGGCCATGCCGAACACCTCGTCGGCGACGACGAGCTCCTCGAGGCTCATGATCTGCACGCTGTCGAGGAGGCCGGCACCGAAGAGGAAGTCCGCGCCGGCCATCAGCTCGAGGATGAGGCCGAGCGTGTTCTCGTAGGCGGCCTGTGCCTCGGGCTGCTTGGCCTTGGTGCCGCCCCAGCCGAGCCCGGCGGGGAGGCCCCAGAAGCGCGCCATCTGCCCCTGCAGGGCGCGCAGGACCAGGGCCTCCGGCACGTTGGCGAAGTACGCTCCCGTACGCATGAACAGGGCGGTCGGCCCGCCGGCGTGGATGAGTCTCGCGCCCGGGTGGGCCAGCTGCACGGCGGTGATGGCGGCGAGGATCTCCGCCGCCCCGACGACCGCCGTGCCGGCCGGGGTGACCGGGCTGGTCGCCCCGAGGATCGGCATGGGGTACAGCATGGTCGGGATGCCGGCCTCGGCGAGCGTGAGCGCCAGGTCCATGCCGAACCGCTCCTGGTGGAGCGGGCTCACGGTGCCGAGGATCACGGAGAACGTGGGCCGGCGCATGAGCTCGGCGGCGCCGCCCGCCACGGCCTCGGCCATGCGGACCAGCGCTCGCGCCTCGGTCGCATCCTTCATGCTCACGACCATGGTGTGCTTGCGCGAGGCCCGCATGCAGGCGTCGAACTCGTGGAGCACGCGGCTCTCCTCAGGCATGTCCTGGGCGGACACCAGCGCGGAGGTCATGGACAGGTTGTCCAGGTCCTCGACCACCCGCGCCGCGTCGTACACATCCTGCTTCACGCTCTGGCGGACGGTGCCGTCCCCGTCGCGCACGCGGGTGGCGCAGCCGTCTGACGAGAGGTACACGTGCTCGCCGTCGAGCGGGAGGTCGAACGCCGGCTCGCGGCCTCCCAGCGTGAACGATCCCGGCAAGGTGGACAGCGCCTGCTCCACGGCGTCTCGTGGTATGCGCGCCGCCGTGGTCTCCCGGTCGACGGTCGCCCCGTGTTCCTCGAGCACGTCGAGGGCCATCTCCGAGTGCAGCATGCAGCCCGTCTCGGCCAGGACCTCGAGGGCCGCCTCGTGGATGCGTTCCAGGTCGTCTCGCCCGACGATATCCAGCGGCCGTCGTGCTCCGACGTACCGTGCGTCGGCGTGGTTCATCATGCGTCTCCCTTCGAGACGTCGGAGTCGTGGGCGCTCTCGCCCGCGTCGCTGCGACCGTCCGCCTGCCCGCCCCCGTGCACGCACTCCAGCGTCACGAACGGCGAGGTCACGGCGCGCACCAGCGCGTCGTAGTCGACGGAGAACCGCACCTCGTCACCGGGCTGCAGGGCCTCCGGCGTGATCAGCATGCTGACGTCGCTGGTGGCGCCGGCGAGCCAGGAGCCGGGGAGGAGCGGACGCAGGCCGCCCGGCTCCATGTCGCGCCGGCCGACGGCGAGCATCGCGTACCAGGCGTCCTCGTCCGGCAGCCGCACGTCGGGGACGTGGCCGAAGGCGTCGAGGCCGCCCGGGCCCGCAGGCGCCGGCGGCTTGCGATGGCACTCGAGCACTGCGGCCGTGAGGACGGGGTCGATGCGCCGGAGCCCCGTGATGGCACGATCGCTGACGAAGTCATGGCCGTAGATGGGGCCGCCGCCGGACCGGACCTCGGTCGCGAACCGCGGCGCATAGCCGTCCAGATGCTGGACGACGCAGGTGCCGCCGAGACTCAGCACCGGCTCGGCGGCACAAACGGACGAGACCGTCGCCAGGACGTCCTCGGCCTGCCTGAACAACGCCTGTGAGGGGAGTTGCCCCGAGAGGCAGGCGAAGTTGACTGCCACGCCGGCCAGGTCGACGCCGGGCAGGCCGGCGAGCTGGGCGGCGACCGCCGGGGCGGCGTCCGGCAGGACGCCCTCGCGGCGGTCGCCGAGGTCGACGGTGAGCAGCACCTCGACTGGGGCGCCGGGGGCGTGCTCTCCGAGCACGCGGGCGGCGCCCGGGTCGCTGAGCAGCACGCGGTCGCCGACCTGCGCCGCAGTCCGCAGTTCGCCGGGCTGCGGCGCCCGGATGAGCGTCCGCGGCCCGAGCCCCCACTGTGCGAGCCGGACCAGCGAAGACAGACGGCTGTCGGCGAGGCCGGCGCAGCCGGCCTCCAGCATCGCCTGCCCGACCGCAGGCTCGCCGTCGACGCACTTGGTCACGCCGACGAGCGTCAGGCGACGTGCCTGCAGGTCCGCGACGAGGAGCCGTGTCGCTTCGCCGACGGCGTCGAGGTCGATCGTGAGCCGGGGGAGGGTCACTCCATCTCCAGTCGTCTGTCTGCGGGGTCAGGACGGCCGCCGGCGAGGCAGTCGCGCATGATGACGCGGTGGGCCGGCCGGCGAGGGGTCGCGGGCAGCGGAGCGCGAGCGCGGGGCGCCACCAGAGGCGGCCGCGACGCTGCGCGTCGGAGAAGAAGGGTATTAGAAGTCGTGGACCTTGCCGCCCGAGAAGGCGGTACGACGATGGTCGTGAGGGCTTGCGTCTACCACGCGGTCTCCCCGTGGCCGGGTGGGACAAAGCGGGCGCAGTATACTTCGCTGACCACTGACGCGACAAGCTGGGGGGCGCATGCCGGCAACCGACCCGCTGTACACCGTCCGTGATGGACACCTCTGCTTCGACGGGGTGGACCTCGTCGAGGTGGCGGATGCGCGAGCGACCCCGTTCTTCGTCTTCAGCGAGCGCCGCCTGCGCGACAACGTCGAGGCCGTGCTGGGTTCGTTCAGACGCGTGCACGAGGCGACCGAAGTGTTCTACGCCAGCAAGGCGTGCTCCAACCTGTGGTTCCTCGGCGTGGTACGCGACGCCGGCGCCAACGTGGAGGTCAACGCCGGGGGCGAGCTCGAGAAGGCCCTGGCGGCGGGGTTCGAGCCGGACCAGATCGTCTTCAACGGGGTGGCCAAGACGAAAGACGAGATCGAGCGCGCGGTCGCCTGCGGCGTGCGCGCTCTCATGGTCGACTCGCTCTACGAGCTCGGCCGTATCGGCGAGGTGGCGGCGAGCATCGACGCGGTCGCCGCCGTGGCCCCGCGCATCGACGTGCACGTGCCCACGCTCACGCATCCCGGCCTGGAGACGGCCCACGGCGGCAAGGCGGGCATCGACCGCGACGACGCGGGGCAGGCCTTCCGCCTGGCAGCGGAGCACCCCAACCTCGAGCCGGTCGGCATGCACCTGCACATCGGCTCGCAGATCACGAGCGTGGAGCCTTACAGGCAGGCCATCGGGGCAGCCCTCGAGCTGGTGGCCGAGGTTGAGGTCGCCGCCGGCGTGCGACTGCGGTTCCTCAACGCCGGCGGCGGCTTCGCGGTGCCGTACCGGGAGGCGCCGGTGACCTGCCACCCGAGCGACTACTTCTGCTCGCTCCTCACCGCCGCCGACTACGCAGAGGCGGTCGGGGGAGTCGTCGCGGCGCGTCGACCAGACCTCCAGCTCTTCCTGGAGCCGGGACGTTCCATCGCCGCCACCACCGCCGTCCTCGTCTCGCGGGTGGAGAACGAGAAGGTCAAGGGCCGGCGCGACGGTGCCGGGCGCCGTATCGGCGACGAGCGCTGGGTCACGGTGGATGCCGGCTTCAACACGCTGCTCGAGCACACCAACTACGCGTGGTACTACCGCACCATCGTCGCGTCGCGGGCCGGCGAGGAGGCGGACACGGACTTCCGCCTCGCCGGCCCGCTCTGCGACGGCGGCGACGTGTTCGCCGGCGACGCGGAGTCGCCGTACCGCCGATTCCCCGCCGCGACGGCCGTGGGCGACGTGGTCGCGTTTCTCGACGCCGGCGCCTACACGCTCGAGATGATGAACCCGTACAACGCCCGGCCGACGGCCGCCGCCTTTGCGGTGACGGCCGCCGGCGAGCTCGTGCGGATCAGGCGCCGCGACACCGCCGAGGACCTCGTGGCCCACGATGTGCTGCCGGACGACGCGGTCGCCGAAGAGGCCTGACGGTCACACCACGACCCACTGCGACCACACTTTCGCGTAGCGATACTTGGTGCCGCTGTGCCCAAGCTTCCAGAACACGCGGTAGTGGTCCGTGGTGTGCGCGTCGATCACCTTCTGCCCGGCACTGTTGGTGCCGGCGACCACGGCGGTGTGGTCCCACACGCCGTCGCCGGTCCAGTCGTAGAAGATGAAGTCGCCGCGGCTCAGCGCCCCGGCCGACGACGCCCACTCGGTGCGGCGGCCGTTCCAGAACCCCATCTGCTTGGCGACGTTGATCCAGCTGAGGCTGTACGTGTCGTTGGAGGGCGACGACGTGCCCTTCTTGTCGTACCACCAGCCGCTGTTCGACGACCCGGCGGCCATGAGCATGGAGCCGGCGCGCGCGCACTGCGAAGCGAAGTTGGCGCAATCGGCCCCGGCGAAGCGGACGTACGTGGTGTTGTAGGACAACGCGTACTTGTCGGCGTAGGCCTGGGCAGCCGCGCGGTTGTACTTGATGATGTCGCTGTAGCCACGGGCCGGGATCGCGGGCTGTGCCTCGCCGCGTGGGAGGGCAAGGGGCGACGAGGCCAGCTCCATCTTCCTGGCGGCGGCCCGGACCTGGGCACGGGGAGCGCCGGCGGCCTCCAGACAGGCAGCCTTGAGGACGTCCGCGTAGGCGTCGGCCGTGACCACCCAGGTGCCGTCGCGGTACGCGAGCGTCAGGGTGTGGTCCACGCCGCTGCCCTCGACGTCCGTCCTGCCGGCGCGGGACCGCCACCTGATCCTGGTGACGGCGTGGGCGGTCACCGTGGCGCCGGAGCCGTCGGCGGAGAGTTCCGCACCCAGGATGGTCACCCGACAGGAGGCGGACTTCGGCGTGCGGCCGGCGCGGCGGCCCCGCAGCGCGGCACCTGCCGCGACCTGGGACTCGGTGCGCGCCAGGGCGCTGCCGGGGACGACGCGGGCGCCCAGGGCGGTCGCCGGATCGGCCGCGACGACGGCCGCCGCACGCGCCTTGAGGTAGGCCGTGGCCGCCTGTGCCGCTCCGGATGCGCCTTCGTGGCCGGAGGATGCCACACCGGCCTGCGTGGTGGCGGCCGCCGGCGCGGCCACCGCCAGCGCCGCCGCGGCGAACGCCGTGACGGCGACGATGTGCGCCCACTGTCGTCTGCTCATACTGACCCCTTTCTGGAGGGTTACGGGCTGCTCGAGACGGCCGTGATGAGCCATCCCCCCACAGTGGTGCCGGCCCTCCCCAGGGTGAAGAACAGAACGGCGAGGCCGTCCGGGAGCGGACAGCCTCGCCCGGCGCGCACGCGTACGCGCGCCTTGAGCACCAGCGTGCGCGCGTCGGGCGCCGCGTAGACGCGGGCGGAGCGGAAGCGGATCCTGTCGACGCCGGCCAGAGCGCGGCGCGACCAGAGCCGCCGGCGAGCGCAGACGTCCGAGGCTCTCGCGAACTGCCCGGAGTCGACGAGCGCGCAGTAGAGTGCGACCGTGCGCACGGCCTCGAGCCGGTCGCCGACGGTCGGCGTCGTGCCGGGGGCTACCTCGGGTGGCCCGACCAGGGCGGCCTGCGCTGCGCCTGACTGTGCGCCGGCCGGAGAGCTCCGCCGCTCCGGGTCATCGGTCGCAAGATGCACATCGGCCGGCGCCACGGCGGGGGCCGCCGCAGGGTCACCGCAGCCGGCGGCGAGGGCCCCCGCCGCGGCGAGGGCGACGCAGAGGCCGGCGTAGAGGACGGTTATGCGGACGGAGGACATGCCGGCATCGTCGCGCGCGGCCCCCGTGACCCTCAAGGGTGACACCTGGGGTCGCGCGGTGACGTTGGCACGCCCATGCCGGTGACGGCGCCGCCCGACGCGTGCGAGAATCCCGCGCGTGACCGGTCCACGCGACAAGCCGTCAGGCACGGGGGGCGGGGATCCCGTCCCCGGCACGCCGCTCCCGCAGCCGCCGACCGGGTTCTGGCCGACGGTGCGCCGCGACCTGCGCCTGGGAGTGGCCGCGGGGCTGCAGACCTTCTGGGACCTGACCAAAGTCATGATCCCCGCCTACGGAGTCACGCTCGCCCTCGAACGGCTGGGGGTGATCGCCTGGCTCGCCGACGGCGCTCGTCCGCTCATGACCGCGCTCGGACTGCCCGGCGACGCCGCCGTCCCGCTCGTGGTGGGCTACGTGCTCAACATCTACGCCGCCGTGGGGTCCATGCAGGCCCTCGACCTCACGGCGCGCCAGATCACGGTGCTGGCGATCGCCGTCCTCATCGGCCACAACCGGGTGGTGGAGGGGGCGGTGCTCCACAAGGCCGGGATGAACGGGTTCGCCTTCGGCGCGCTGCGCGTCGTGGCCGGCCTCGTCGCGGCCGCGGTCGCCAACCTCCTCATGGGCGTGGCCGCATGACCGACTTCCTGGCCGACTTCGCCTGGGGCTCTCTGGACCTGCTGGTGCGCGTGTTCCTGATCGTGGTGCCGATCATGATCGTGCTGGAGGTGTTCGAGGGGACGCGCGCCTTCCGCGCCGTGGTGCGTGGTTGGGCCCGGGTGGTGCGCCACGTGGGGCTGGACGAGCGCTCGGCTGCGCCCACGCTCGTCGGCTTCCTCTTCGGCCTCGCGTACGGTGGCGGCGTGATCGTGCGCGACGTGCGTCGCCACGCTCTGGGCCGCCGCCAGGTCTTCATCATGAGCGTGTTCCTGAGTATGGTGCACGCGATCGTCGAAGACTCGCTGATCTTCATCGCCCTGGGGGCGAGCGTCTTCTGGGTGGTCGGCTACCGCATCGTGTGGGCCGCGCTGGTGACCCTGGTGCTGACGGCCCTGGCGACACACTGGCTGCGGCGGCGTCGGTCTGACTCGTTGCCGCCGCCCCGTGCCCGCTGACGGCGGCGAACGGGCGGATCGAAGTCGTTGGGTCGCGTTGACGCGACCGGTCTGGTCCCGTAATCTCGACTGGAATTATCGGGAATCTGGTCGAGGAGCGGGACCGTCGTGAACATCTCCATGAAGAGCAGGTACGCCGTGCGCGCGCTCACAGAGCTCGCGCGCGTTGAGCAGGCCCAGGCCGGCCGGCCCGTGCGCCTGGGCGAGATCGCCGAGCGCCGCGACATGCCGCTCCAGTTCCTGGAGCAAGTCTTCGCGGCGTTGCGTCGCGGCGGGATCGTGCGCAGCCGAAGGGGCGCGGCCGGCGGGTATGCTCTGGCACGCCCGGCCGACGAGATCACCATCCTCGACGTGGTCGCGGCGCTCGACGGCGTGCCGTCTCCCGCCCAGTGCACGCAGGGCCGCTGCGACGAGATCGAGACCTGCGGTGCATCCTCGGTGTGGATCGAGGCGCAGCGGGCGCTCGAGGGGGTGCTCACCGCCACCACCATCGGCGACCTTCTGCGCCGCGAGGACGAGCGGCGCCGGTCGGCGCCGATGTACCACATCTGACGGAGGAGAAAGCATGAACAGGGCAGGGAGCGTGACCGAGCTCATCGGGCGTACGCCGCTCGTTCGCCTCAATCGCATCTCGGACGCGACCGGGGCGGAGGTGCTCGGCAAGCTCGAGTCGTTCAACCCCGGCGGCAGCGTCAAGGACCGCATCGGCCTCGCGATGATCGAGGCAGCCGAGCGGGAGGGCCTCATCGCTCCGGGACGCACGACCATCATCGAGCCGACCAGCGGCAACACCGGGGTGGCGCTCGCCATGGTGGCGGCGGCGCGCGGCTACGACATGGTGCTCACCATGCCCGACTCCATGAGCATGGAGCGGCGCGCGCTGCTCAGGGCCTACGGCGCGCGCCTCGTCCTCACCCCCGGCGCGGCCGGCATGACCGGTGCCGTCGACCGCGCTCTCCTGCTCGCCAAGGAACTCGACGACGCCTTCGTCCCGCAGCAGTTCGAGAATGCCGCGAACCCCGAGGTGCACAGGCTCACGACGGCCGAGGAGATCTGGGAGGACACCGCCGGCGAGGTCGACGCGTTCGTCGCCGGCGTGGGTACCGGCGGTACGCTCACCGGCGTGGGGCAGGTGCTCAGAGAGCGGCGACCCGGGGTACGGGTGGTCGCCGTCGAGCCCGCCGAGTCGTCGGTGCTCTCTGGAGGCTCGGCCGGCCCGCACCGCATCCAGGGTATCGGCGCCGGGTTCGTTCCTGGCGTGCTGGACTGCGAGGTGTACGACGAGGTCCTCGCCGTGCGAAGCGACGACGCCTTCGCGGTCGCCCGCGACCTCGCCGCTCAGGAGGGCCTCCTAGTGGGCATCTCCGCGGGCGCGAATGTGTGGGCGGCCGGCCAGATCGCGCGCCGAGAGGAGTTCCGCGGCAAGGTCGTCGTGACGGTCCTGTGCGACACTGGTGAGCGCTACCTGTCCACGTCGCTGTTCGCGGACCTCGGGGAGTCATCGGAGTGAGGATCAGCGGCCGGGATCGGCAGCGGTATGACTGCCAGCTCGTCCTCAAGGAAGTGGGCGAGCGCGGCCAGGAGGCGCTGCGTAACGGGTCCGTTCTGGTCGTCGGCGCCGGCGGTCTCGGGTCACCGGTCCTCTACTACCTCGTGGCGGCAGGGGTCGGGCGCGTCGGTATCGTGGATGACGACGTGGTCGACCTCTCCAACCTGCAGCGCCAGATCCTGTTCGTCACGGGGGATATCGGGCGGTCCAAGGCAGAGGTCGCGGCGGAGCGGCTCGCCGCGCTGAATCCGGACGTCACGCTGGAGCCCTGCAGGTCGCGCCTGCGCGCCGCCGCGGCTCCCGCGCTCGTCGACCGCTACGACATCGTCGTCACGGCGGTCGACAACTTCCCCACGCGGTATCTGCTCAACGACGCCTGCGTGCTGGCCGGCAAGACCCTGGTAGACGGCGCCGTGCTGCGTATGACGGGCTTGGCGATGACGGTCAAGGGCGGAGAGACGGCCTGCTATCGTTGTCTCTTCCCGGAGCCGCCTCCGCCGGCCGGCGTCGCCAGGTGCTCGGAGGCCGGGGTGCTGGGACCCGTCCCCGGCCTCATCGGTTCCATCCAGGCGCTTGAGGTCATCAAGGTGCTCACCGGGGTCGGGCGGCCGCTGTACGACCGCCTCCTGCAGTACGACGGCGGGGCCATGACGTTCACCGAGGTGGCCGTCGAGCGGGCGCCCTCGTGTCCGATCTGCGGCGACAGTCCGACGATCACGGGATTGGCCGATCTCGATGACTGACGATCCCGTGCTCGCGCGCCTGCTGGCGCGGTTCGACGGCGTGAGCGGCGCCGTGGTCGCGTTCTCCGGCGGCGCCGACTCGAGCCTCGTGCTCGCCGCCGCCGTGTGCGCCCTCGGCCGGGAGCACGTGGTTGCGGTCACCGCGACGTCCCCCACCTACCTCGAGGAGGAGCTCGCGGCGGCGAGGTCCGTGGCCGCGAGCCTCGGTGTGGACCACCGCGTGGTCGAGACGCACGAGTTCGACGATTCGCGGTTCGTCGAGAACTCGCGCGAACGCTGCTACTGGTGCAAGGCCGGCCTGCTGGACGAACTCGAGCGCGTGGCGGCGCCCAGCGGCGCGCGGGTGGTGGACGGGGCGAACGCCGACGACGTCGGCGACCACCGGCCCGGGATGCGCGCGGCGGCCGAGCGTGGCGTACTCCAGCCGCTGCTCTCCGCCGGCATCGGCAAGGCCGCGGTCCGGCGGCTGGCGCGCGACCTCGGCCTCCCGACGTGGGATGCGCCGCAGCAGGCCTGCCTCGCCTCGCGCGTCCCGTACGGCGAGCCCATCACCGTCGAGAAGCTCGCCGCGGTGGCTGCCGCCGAGAAGGCGCTGCGCGCGCTCGGCTTCCGCCAATGCCGGGCGCGCCACCACGGCGCCGTGGCGCGCCTCGAGGTCGAGCCGGCGCAGCTGAGGCGCGCGTTGGACCTGCGTGAGGACATCGCGCGCGCCGTCCACGACGCCGGCTTCACCTACGTGGCTCTGGACATGGATGGCTTCCGCACGGGAAGCATGAACGAAGCGTGATAGCGTACCCCGGGCGTCGGGGCTGCCCGCCGGCCGACGCCCGTCACACACGAGACGAGGAGGTGACGGCCGTGACCCGCAAGCTGCTCGCCCTCACGGGTTTGAGCGTCGCTGCGTGCTGGTTCCTGGGACGAGGGACGCGCGGTTGTCGTCCCGTCAACGGCATCGTCGAGACCATCGGCCAGGACCTCCACACCGCCGTCCAGGAGATATCGAGCGACGTGCGCGCCGTCCAGGAGCGCGACCCGGCGGCGACCTCCAGGGTCGAGATCCTCACCTCGTACTCCGGCCTGCACGCCCTGTGGCTGCACCGCCTGGCGCACAAGCTGCACCATGTGGGTCTGCCGCTGTTGCCGCGCTGGGTCAGCCAGTTCAACCGGTTCGTCACCGGCATCGAGATCCACCCGGCCGCGAGGATCGGCCACGGCCTGTTCATCGACCACGGCTCGGGCGTAGTGATCGGCGAGACTGCGGACATCGGCGACAACGTGACCATCTACCAGGGAGTCACGCTCGGCGGCACCGGCAAGGAGACCGGCAAGAGGCACCCGACCGTGGGCGACAACGTCATCTTCGGGGCCGGCGCCAAGGTGCTCGGCGGCGTGAGCGTGGGAGACAACGCCAAGGTCGGGGCCGGCAGCGTGGTCGTCAGCGACGTGCCGAAGAACTCCACCGTGGTCGGCAATCCGGGACGCCCGGTCCTCCTGCGGGGGCAGAAGGTCGGCATCCCCGACATCGACTACCGTCACCTGCCGGACCCGGTAGCGGAGGCCATCAAGTGCCTGGTGGCGCGGATCGTGGAGATGGAGAAGGAGCTGGACGAGATCCATCCGGACCGCGGCGGCAGGCGCGAGCAGGCCGTGCGCGAGACGCAGGCGATCCTCGACGAACTGCTGCGCTTCGACGAGGGCGCCGGGATCTGACGATCAGCGAGGCCGGAGGAGCGCCGCCTCAGGCGGCGCGGGACCGGCCGCGCGGCGCCGGCCGCGGCGTCGCGTCGGCCTCCAGCAGGTCCGAGGCCTCGACGAACCCGAGGTCCAGCAGGAACGCCTCGGGATCGACGAGGCCGTAGCAGCGCCAGGTGGCGCCGTGGTCCGCTGTCGCGAACAGCACGCCGCCGTCGGTCACGATGTACTCGGTCGCCGGCGCGCCGTCGTGCGTCTCGTTCTCCAGCACCAGCGTGAACCCGCTCGCCACGCCGCTCATGTCTTGCCTCCTCGCGCGTTGGGTGAGGGTCCACCTCGCCCTCACTCCGGTCATCGGACGCGGGCCGCCCGGATGCATGAGCAGCGGTCCTCCACTTCTCCGGGAATCCCGTGCTACGGGCAGGACCGTACGTCAGCGCCGCCGCGGAGTCAGAACCCCACTCTGCCGGCGGCGAGCAGCGTCAGCAGCGCGCCGAGCGTGATGCACGTGACCCACATCGAACGGATCCTCACCATGACAGGTCACCCTCCTCTCATCATGCCGACGGTCCTCGAGGCGGTCGGCCCGTAGCTTCGCTCCTAGTGTCGGTCCCGGCTTGGCCCGAGTGATGAGTACCGCTCCTCATGTGCGATGGGAACCGGTCGGGTGACCGGGACGAGGCGGGGGGTATGCTACGATTGCTGCCCCTCAAGACGACCCGTGAACGGAGCGTGATCACCAGATGAGCGAGGTCAGGCGTCTCGTGCTCGACGTGCTCAAACCGCACCAGCCCACCATGCTCGTACTCGCCGACAAGCTGGGCGACCTCGAGGGCGTGCACGGCGTCGATATCACCCTGATCGAGATCGACAACAAGGTCGAGAACATCAAGATCACCCTCGAGGGCGACGACGTCGACTTCCAGAATGTCGCCGAGGTCGTGCAGGACGCCGGCGGCAGCATCCATTCCATCGACAAGGTCTCGACCGGCAAGCGTCTCATCGACGAGGTCGAGACCCCTCAGGACGCTGGCGCGAGCTGGCTCCGCTGACGCGCCGGCCCAGTAACACCGCGGTGAGCCGATGAGCCTCTCCGGCAGTCCCAGTCTGAGCGCGCGCCTGCGCCGAGGGCTCGCGACCTTGCGCCACTACCACGAGATCGCAGAGGTCGGCGAGATCGCGCGCCGGTACTTCCCGATGAACGCCTTCGACGGCGTGCTCACCGCGCTGGGCATCGTCACCGGCGCGTACTTCGGCGGCGTCAGAGAGCCGAGCTCTCTTGTCGTGGTCATCGCTTCGGCTTCGCTCAGTCTCGGCGTCTCTGGGTTCTACGGCTCGTATCTCTCGGAGCAGGCGGAGCGCACCCGCGCGTTGCGCGAGCTCGAGGACACCATGCTCTCCCGTCTCGACGCCACCGACGTAGGGTCGGCGGCGCGCTACGCCACCTTCGTGATCGCCGCCGTCGCCGGGTTTGCGTCGGCGATCGGCGGCCTCATCATGTGCATCCCCCTCGCCCTGCAGTCCGTGCTGGGCGTGGAGGCGTCCTTCTACGCCGCATGGGCCGTCGCCGCGCTGGAACTCGTGCTCCTGGGCGTCTTCCTCGGGCGGGTGTCGCGCGGCCGGCTCGTCGTGTCAAGCGTCAAGCTGGTGCTCGCCGGCGGCGTCGCATTCGCCCTGAGCCTGCTGCTGAACGTCGCGGGGGTTTGAGCGTGCACGGCCGTCCAGACCGTCCGGCACCCGCCGCCGACCATCCGCTGCTGGCGGGCCTCAACCCCGAGCAGCGCAAGGCGGTCACGCACGTCGACGGCCCGCTGCTCATCCTCGCCGGCGCGGGCTCGGGCAAGACCCGGGTGCTCACGCACCGTGTGGCCTGGCTGCTCCAGGTCGAGCACGTCCGTCCGGACGAGGTGGTCGCCATCACGTTCACCAACAAGGCGGCCGGCGAGATGAAGGAGCGCATCGAGGCGCTCGTCGGCCCTGTGGCGCGCACCATGTGGATCAGCACGTTCCACAGCATGTGCGCGCGCCTGCTCCGACGCGAGGCCCAGCGCATGGGCTACAAGAGCACGTTCACCATCCACGACGAGGACGACCGACGCCGGCTCATCAAGCGCTGTATGGAGGAGCTCAACGTCGATCCCAAGCGCTACCCGCCCGAGTCCATCAGCCGGCAGATCAGCGACGCGAAGAACCAGCTCATGGGGCCCGCCCAGTTCAGGGACAAGGGCGGGCGGTTCGCCCAGGTGGCCGCAGACGTGTACGAGCTCGACGAGAAGCGGCACGCCGAGACGAACGCCATGGCCTTCGACGAC
>DAIQNY010000040.1:0-18673 GCA_036788155.1 Actinomycetota bacterium
GATGAGACTGCGGTACTCGCGCTCCATATCGAGGAACATCGGGAACGTCGCACGGACGCTCATCTGCTCGGGGTCGCCGGCGTGGATGCCGGCCACGATGGGTTCGGCGATGCGCTGCAGCGCCTCCTTGCCGAGCCGCCGGCGCACGAAATCGCCGAGGCTCTCGTCCAGGCCCGGGCCGGCTGCGTCGCCCGGCCCTCCCGACGCCGCCCCGCCGCGCGGGAGCAGCAGGTCCAGGCCCATACGCACTTTGCCCGGCCAGCTCATCAGCCCGCTGAGCGCGAACGGCACCATGCGCGTGGGGACCATGAGGATGATGCCCTCGGGGAGCTCGTGCAGCCGCCCGCGGGTGTAGACGAAGCTCTTGCGGATGTCTTCGTTGCAGTCGAGGAACCGGTCGGCGATACCGAGCTCGCGAGCCGCCGTGATCGGCCAGGGCTTCTCAATGATGGCCGAGTCCGGCCCGCCCTCCACGACGAACCCGTCGCGGCGGACGGTGTGCACCTTGCCGCCGAACCGCGGATCCTGCTCGTAGAGCTGCCAGTCGATGGCCGGATCCTGCACGCGTGCGGCCTCGAGCGCCCGCGCCGCGCCGAGGCCGGCCATGCCGCCGCCGATCACGACGATGCGGTACGGTCGCGTGGCGCCCGGCGCCGGCCGCGGCTGCGGGGCACCGGCCCCGTGTGCTGACACCGGCGGACTCACCGCGTCACTCGCGGGCGCCGGTCGCGTTCGGCCGGGCTTCTGCCGCGCCGGCCGACCTGCCAGCCAGATGGCCGGTCACGACCTCGGCCAACGCCTCGATGAACGGCGGCGAGTCGTTGGGAGCCTGAGACCGGCGGTACTCGACGCCCAGTTCCTCGATCTGCCGGCGCAGCACGATGTCGAGGTCGTACAGCGTCTCCACGTTGTCGCTCACGAACCCCACCGGCACGACGAGGATCTTCCTCCAGCCCTCGCCGGCCAGGACACGGGCCGCGTCGCTCGCCTCGGGCCCCGTCCAGTCGCCGCCGGCGCGACCCTTGCTCTGGAAGCCGAACCGCCACTCGCCGGGCATGATCACGGGGACCAGCTGGGAGATGGTCTGCCGCAGCTGGTCCACGTAGGGGTCGCCGCCGGCGATGGTCTCGACCGGCACGCTGTGCGCGGTGAAGAGGACGGCCCACTCACTCACGTCGCAGCCGTCCAGGGCCTCCGCGATGCGCCGGCTGACGGAGCGCACGAACCCCTGGCTCACGTACCAGTCCTCGAGCAAGGGGATCTTGCGGCCGGCGCCGCCGGAGGCGGCGTCCTCGGCGGCCTCGATCTGAGCCCGGTACCGGCCGCTGGTAAGCCGCGAGGAAAAGGGGCTCATCGGCAGGGCGACCAGCTCGGGAGCGCGGAGAGCGCGAACGCAGTCGCCGACGCTCGGCTGCGTGTAGAGGAATCCATGACGCACACGTACGGGGACGGCGAGCTCCCGCGCCAGCCTCGACTCGAGGGCGCGCGCCTGCCGCGCCGTGATCCCCGGGAGCGGCGAGGCGCCGCCGATGAGCGCGTAGCGCTCCGCGACGGCGGCGACGGTGCCTGCGTCCGGCGTGCGGCCCATGAGGCGCTCGAGGAACGGCATCACCTGCTCGGGGCTCTCCGGCCCACCGTAGGCGAGCAGTGCGACGTCGATGAGGCTCTCGGTCATGTCGCCGTTCTTCCCGCTCAGATGGGGGAGGCCGAGAGCCGATGCACGGCGTCGACCAGGAACTTGACGTTGTCCGGCGGCACCTGAGGGATGAGCCCGTGCCCGAGGTTGAAGATGTGCCCGGGCCGCCCGCCGACGCGGCGCAGCACGTCCGCCACCCGCTCCTCGATGGCCTTCGGCGGCCCGAGGAGCGTGATCGGGTCGAGATTGCCTTGCACGGCCACGTCTCCCAGTTGCTCCCAGGCGCGATCGAGCTCGATGCGCCAATCCACGCCGTAGACGTCCGCGCCTGCCTGGCCGACGAGGTGCAACATGCCGGAGGCGCCGTTCCCGAAGTAGATCACCGGGGCGCCCATCGCCCGCACCTCGTCCATCACGTAGCGCACGTGCGGCAGCACAAGCAGCTGGTAGTCGTAGGGACCGACCCAGCCGACCCACGAGTCGAACACCTGCACGACCTGCGCGCCGGCGGCGATCTGTGCCTTGAGGTAGTCCACGACCACCGTGGAGAGAAGTCCCATGAGGCGGTTGAAGGTGACGGGGTCCTCGTACATCAGTCTCTTGATGTGCGCGTAGTTGCGGGAGTGTCCGCCCTCGACGATGTAGCTCGCGAGCGTGAAGGGAGCGCCCGAGAAGCCGATGAGCGCGACGTTGGGGTCCAGCTCGTGACGCACCAGCCTGAGCGTGTCCATCACGTACTGGAGGTCTGCCGCGGCATCGATGCCGTGCACGCCCTCGAGGTCGCGCGCTCCGCGGATGGGCCGCTCGATCACCGGACCGTCGTCCCTGCTGAAGTGGAAGCCGATGCCCATGGGTTCCAGGGGCAGCAGGATATCGGCGAAGACGATGGCGGCGTCGAGTTCGAAGCGGCGGAGCGGCTGGAGCGTGACCTCCGCCGCCACATCGGGCCGACGGCACATCTCGACGAAGCTCATCTTCTCCCGGATGGCACGGTACTCGGGCAGGTAGCGCCCCGCCTGGCGCATGAGCCAGATGGGCGTGGCGTCGACCGGTCTGCGGGCACAGGCGTCGAGGAGGCGCATGGGCATCACCTGATGTGGTGGGAGGGAGTGGCAGGGACGATGATTGTAGCAAACGGGAGCCACAAGGCCCCCGCCGCCGGAAGGTGCACAGGCCGGCTCCGGCTCATCGGTCCTCGTAGACCAGCGAACTGGCGGTGCACCGCAGGTCCACCGGCTACTCGGCCGGCCTGTACCCTTCGCCCAGCGCCGCCTTGTGACACGTGTGGCACACGGTGATCATCTCGCAGACCTGCGGCGACACGACGTGATACCGCAGCGACCGCGAACCCAGCTTGGCGCCGCACAGTGCGCAGTGCGCGCTCTCGATCGAGCGGACCTCGGCGGTTGGGGCCGTCGCATCGACCGGCGGCGCAGGATGACCGTCCGACTGGTTCGGCATCGGGCGGACCTGGCCCATTGAGTCCTCCCCTCGGCTCTGCTGCGGCCTCCGGAGCGGGGGTCCTACAGGGCGCCGCAGCGTATTCACTACCTGCCCAGAACCGGGGTCTCAGTAACTCGTCCGGTGCCTACGGCCGCTCCAGGCGTAGCCACCCTCAGCGACACTTGGTTTCGACTGCGTCTAGAGACCGTGCCCCGCGCGGAGTAGGATGAGCGCAGGGCAACGCGGACGCCCGGGGCGGGGTCCGCATCACGGGAGGGAGTCCTTCATGAGACGTCTGTTGGTTGCGGCCACGCTGTGCGCCGCCCTTCTGCTGCCGGCGGCGGCCGCGTACGCCGCGCCGCCGGCCCACCTCGGGGACGGCCACCATACGGCCGGCGGTCCGACGGCCGCGGCGGCCGGCCTTCCGGACGTTCAGACGACCCGCGGCGCGCAGTTCGTGCCCCTCGCCAGGCAGCTGAACCCCGGCTCGGCCACCATCAGCGGCACGCTGCGCAACTCCTGGAACGTCGCCGTCTCCGGCGCCCCCATCGAGTGGTGGGGAGAGGACAGCGGCGGCGACTGGTACTGGGACGACACGATCACCGACGGCGCCGGGTCGTATTCCATGACCGCCATGCCGACCACCAACGGTGAGGTGTACGCCTATCCCTCCGACGACTCCGTGCTCGGCTTCCAGGCGCAGCAGTGGGCGGACGGCGGCACGAAGCAGCTGGACTTCTCGCCGGGACGCATCCTCGTCGGAGCGGACCTCGGCGGCCCCTGGGCCGACTCCTTCCAGTACCTGGGGGTCCGCGTGTGGGGCGATGACCGCTACTCCTATGGCCAGGTGCCGTCCGACGGCTCGCTGCAGCCCGAGGCCGCGTTCGACGCCACCAGCGGCACGTACTACTGGGGCAGCGCCAGGTTCTTCTACGACGAAGGTGTCGAGTTCGAGTCGACCATCACGGTACCCGCCTTTGCACAGGCGGGCGCCAGTGTGTGGCTGGATCAGGCAAGCGCGCAGCGCATCTGGAGCACCTCGCCGTATTGGGGATCCTGCAAGCCGGGCGCCTCGGTCAAGATCGTGCGCAACAACTTCCCCGCGGGCTGGGTCAACCGCGTCAGCGGGTACACGGACGAGCCCAAGCAGTCCGGCTCCAAGGTCTTCGGCAACAAGACCTCGTCCGGAGCCGCCAAGCAGACGCTGACGGTCAAGATCCCGGCGAAGGCCAAGCCGGGCTACAACTACTGGATCGGCTTCCAGCACGTCAACGGCATCGGCACGCTGTATCTGGAGACGCCCATCCAGCTCTGCACGATGAAGCCGTCCAAGACCAAGATCAGGAAGGGCGCAAAGATCCGGGTCACGGGTGTCGTCCCGACAGAGGGCCACTGGGGCAGCAAGGCCGGCAAGCGCAAGACGGTCACACTGTGGTGGCACAAGGGCACGGCCAAGGTGCCGACCAAGTGGAATCCGAGGAAGCAGGGATGGATCGGCGTGACCTCGGTCAAGTGCAACGGCCTGGGTGCGTACAAGACCCGGTACTTCAAGCCGCCGCGCACCGGCACCTTCGTGCTGCAGTACGGCGGCGACAACTGGTACTGGGGCTCGTTCTCCTCGGTGCAGAAGGTCACAGTGCGGTGACGCCGAGATAGACTGGCACCACAGTCGCGCGCCGGAGGCGCGAACACGCGAGGGCCGGGGAGGCCGGAAGAGCCTCCCCGGCCCTCGCCCTTTGTCGAGCTGGAGACGGCCACCCCGAGGCGGGGCGTATCCAGCGAGATCGACGCTGCCTCGCCGCACGAGCAGCCTGAACGAGACCACCGCTTATCCCCTCCGTCCTTTTCATAAGACGACATTATTTGAAGGAGTCGTCTTTCTTATGGATAATCAACGGGACGTCAGCTACCACCGCGAGGGTGTCCATGGGCCAACGCTACGCATCCACTCCCGACGTGCCGCGCATCGACGGAGGAGTCACCATCTTCCGCAGCTGCCTCGTCGGGGCCGAGTTCCCGGGCGTCGAGTCCTCGACGAAGTGGCTTCTCGAGCGGTTCGGCATCGAGTACACCGTCAATCCGGACCAGACGTGCTGCACCGGCCTCGGCTACTACTCGGACCTCATGCCGATCCAGACCACCGTCGGCATCGCCGCCCGCAACGCCTGCGTCTGCGTCGACGACGGCCACCCTGTCATGAGCTACCTCTGTTCCACCTGCTACGCCGTCAACAAGAAGGCGCGCAACATCCTCGACGTGCCGGAGTACAGGGCGGAGACCAACGACGTCCTATCCCTGATCGGGCGCCGGTACGACGACCGCGTGGCCGGGACCGTGCGACACAAGCACGTCCTCGACGTTCTCTGGGGCGCCCGCCGGGACATGCCCGGACTCATCCGAAGGAGGCTCGAGGGGATCAAGGTCGCGACGCACCCGGCCTGCCACTACTGCAAGGTCTTCCCTGACGAGGCGCTTGGCGACAACGAGAACTTCATGGTCCCGGAAGAGCTGCTGGTCCCCGCCGGCGTCGTCGCCACGGGTGCCTACAACGAGAAGCAGACGCACTGCGGAGCCGGCTTCCGCCAGCGGTTCGTCAACCCGTCCATCTCGGTCGCCGTGACGCAGAAGAAGCTGCACCGGCTCCGCGAGGAGCGGGTCGACGTGCTGGTGCACATGTGCCCCAACTGCCACATCCAGTTCGACCGCTACAGCGACATCATCTCCGAGGCGACGGGCGAGGAGTTCCCCTTCATCCACCTGCACGTGCAGCAACTCCTCGCGCTGGCGCTCGGCGCCGACCCCGAGACGGTGGTCGGCGTCCAGACGCACTCCCAGGACGTCGAGCCCTTCCTCGAGCGTATCGGCGCCCGCAGAGCCCCGACGACCGCCGGGGGTGCCCGATGAGAGCCGGGGTCTTCCTCTGCGAGTGCGGCGGCAATATCAGTGGCGTCGTCGATCTCGAGCCGCTCGCCGAGCACGTGCGCGCTCTCGACGGCGTCGTCTCTGTGGCGATCAACCAGTTCATGTGCGGCACCGAGGGTCGCGCGCTGATCGAGAAGGCGGTGGAGGAGCGCGGACTCGACCACTTCGTCGTCGCCTCCTGCTCGCCGCGATTCCAGGGTCCGACCTTCGAGCGCATCGCGCGCGAGATCAGGCTGGGTGAGAACGCCGTTGCGTTCGGCAACATCCGCGAAGGCTGCTCCTACGTGCACGCCGGCGACAGGGACCTGGCCCAGGCGAAGGCGCGCAAGATCGTGGAAGGGGCTGTGGCGCGGCTGCACCACATGAGCGACCTGCCGCGCCGGCGCACGTTCCTCAACCGCTCGGTGCTGGTGGTCGGCGGCGGCATCGCCGGCATCTCCGCCGCCGAGGAGCTCGCGGACGCCGGCATCGACGTGCACCTCGTCGAGCGCCAGCAGAGCATCGGCGGCTACATGGCGCGCCTCGCCAAGACGTTCCCGACCGAGGACTGCGCCATGTGCAGCCTCGCCCCGCGCCTCACCGGGGCGGCGACCAACAGCCGCATCCACATCCACGCGCTCTCCGACGTCACGTCGGTGACCGGCCCGCCCGGTGAGTTCACCGTCACCATCCGCCACAATCCCCGCTACGTAGACGAGAAGTGCGTCGGCTGCGGTGAGTGCGCAGCAGTCTGCCCGGTCACCCGTCCCAACGACTTCGACTTCGGCGTCAGCGAGCGGAAGGCCGTCTCCCGTCCCTTCGCCAACGCCGTGCCGGCCACGTTCGCGATCGACCGCAAGGGCTGGAGCCCGTGCAAGTCCGCCTGTCCGGTGCACACCTCGGCGCAAGGCTACATCGCGCTCGTCGCGGCAGGCCGGTTCGAGGAGGCCTATCGGGTGGCCAGCGAGCCCAACCCGTTCCCGAGCGTGTGCGGCCGCATCTGTACGCATGTGTGCGAGGAGGCATGTGCGCGCGGCGACGTGGACGAGCCCATCGCCGTCGCCGCCCTCAAGCGGTTCGTGGCCGACGAGGTCGGACCCACCCTGCCGGTGCAGACCGCGCCGCGCCTCCACGACGAGCGTGTGGCTGTCGTCGGCGCCGGCCCGGCCGGCCTCACGTGCGCCCGCGACCTCGCCGATCTCGGCTACGGTGTCACGGTGTTCGAGGCGCACCAGGTGGCGGGGGGCATGCTGCGTCTGGGCATCCCCGCCTACCGGCTCCCGCACGACGTGCTGCAGCGCGAGATCGACCAGGTGCTCGCCCGAGGTGTGGAACTGAAGCTCGGGGTCCGTGTTGGCGACGACGTCACCGTCGACGACCTGCTCGCGCGGGAGTACCGTGCCGTGTTCCTGGCCACCGGCCTGCAGGGGGGGGCGCCCGTGGACCTCCCCGGCGCCGACCTTGACGGCGTCTCGCAGGCAGTCGACCTGCTCCGGGAGGTCAACCTCGGGCGCCCGCCGGCCGTCGGCGATCGCGTCGTGGTCGTGGGCGGCGGCGACGTGGCACTGGACGCGGCGCGCTCCGCCATCCGGCTGCAGGAGGCGCGCGACGCGGCGCCGGACGTGACGCTGGTGTACCGCCGCGACGAGGTGGAGATGCCGGCCAACGCCGCGGAGCTCCAGGAGGCGAGGGACGAGGGTCTGCGCGTCGAGTTCCTCGTACAGCCGGTCGAGGTCACCGGCGCCGGCGGCCGGGTCACCGGGCTGCGTCTGCAGCAGTGCGAGCTGGGCGAGCTCGATGCGAGCGGTCGCCGGGAGCCGCTGCCGGTCGCGGGCTCCGAGCTGGATCTGGCCGCCGATACGGTGATCCTCGCCGTGGGCCAGACGCTCGACGACCGGTTCACTCGCGGCTGCGACGGTGTCGAGCTCGCCGGCGGCCAGATCGCCGCCGATCGCGGCACGCTCATGACGGCGCGGCCCGGCGTGTTCGCGGGGGGCGACGCCGCGGCAGCCGGCCACTTCACAGCCATCGAGGCTGTGGCGGCGGGCCGGCGGGCCGCCGCAGCCATCCACAACTTCCTGCGCGGTGAGACCCTGCTGCCCGTGTGGACGGAGGGTGAGGCGGAGGCGCGGCCCCCGGCCGACGAGCTCTCGGCCGTCACGCCGGGTCACCGCGTCCCGGTCCCGCTCGCCGATGCCGGGACCAGACGCCGGACCTGGACCGAGGTCCAGTCCGGCTACAGCCGCGAGCAGGCGATGGCGGAGGCGAGTCGCTGTCTGTCGTGCGCCGTGTGCTCCGACTGTACGTCGTGTGTCGCGGCGTGCCCGGCCGGCGCCATCGACTTCGACCAGCAGCCCTGGGAGGAGGAGGTCACCGTCGGAGCTGTGATCCTCGCCACCGGCCACCAGGAGTATGACGCCGCGCGCAAGCTCCCTCTGGGCTACGGCCGGCACAAGAACGTGATCACGCAGAGCCAGCTGGCTCGCCTGCTCTCGGCCTCCGGGCCGACGGCAGGCGAGCTCGTGCGGCCTTCGGACGGAGCGACGCCCACGCGCATCCTGATGCTTCAGTGCGTGGGCTCCCGCGACTGCACGAGCAGCGGCAACGAGCACTGCTCGGCCATCTGTTGCCTGTTCGCCACGCTGCACAGCTCCCTCATCAAGCAGCACGATCCGGACGCAGAGATCACCATCGGCTACACCGATCTGCGTGCACCCGGCAAGGCGCACGAGGAGTACTACCGCCTTGTGCAGGAGCGCGGCGTGCGCTACGTACGCGGGCGTGTCGGGGAGATCCAGGAGGAGCTCGACGGCAGCCTCACCGTGCGCATGGAGAACACGATGACGGGCGCGAAGAGCGAGGAGCGATACGACCTCGTCGTGCTCAGCGCCGGGCTGGAAGGCTCCGACGGCACACGGGACATCGCCCGCGTCGCCGGCGTCCAGACGGCCGCGGCGGGGTTCATCCGGGAGTTCCATCCCAAGCTGCGCCCCGTCGACACGCAACGGACCGGCATGTTCCTCTGCGGCACCGCACAGGGACCGAAGACGATCCCCGAGTCCATCGCCCAGGCCAAGGCCGCGGCGGCCCGTGCCGTCAGCATGCTCAGCACGGGCTTCACGATGACGCCCGCGCAGGTCGCCTCGAGCGACGTGGACGTGTGCGTCGCCTGCGGTGTCTGCGAGGCCGCCTGCCCGCAGACGGCGATCACCATCACGGTGGGCGCCGATGCGCACTCCGCGGTCGATCCCAACATCTGCCGGGGCTGCGGCATCTGCGCCGCCGAGTGCCCCACGGGGGCGATGCAGCTCGGCGGCTTCAGCGACGCCGAGGTACTCGCCGAGGCGACGGTCTGATGAACGCCGCAGCCAGAGCCGCCACAGAGCCGGCCGGCGCAACGGCGACGAGTCCGCACCGCAGCATCGTCGCATTCTGCTGCCGCGAGTGCGCGTACGCGGCCGCCGACACGAGCGCCAACGCACGCACGCCGCTGCCGCCGTCCGTCCGCCTCATCCTCATGCCGTGCACCGGACGCGTCAGCCCGCTGCACCTGCTGCGGGCGCTGGCCGACGGCGCCGACGGCGTGATGGTCGCCGGCTGCCTGCTCGGCCAGTGTCACTACCGTGAGGGCAACTTCAATGCCGTCGATCGCGTGGCGTTCGTGCAGCGCCTGCTGAAGAGCGTGGGCGTGGAGCCCGAACGCTGCCGCATGTTCACCATGAGTGCCGGCGAGCCGCCGAAGTTCGTCGCCGCCGTGCGCGAGATGGACCGCGTCATAGGGGCGCTGCCTCCGCTGCCGCGGTCCTCGGAGAGCAGGACGAGACGCGACTGCGGCGGGGCGCCGGCGTCCCCGCAGGTGCCAGCCGCCACGACGAGGGGGGGCGGCTGATGCCGCTGACGAACCGAGGGCGCGAGATCCTCAGTCGCGTGCCGGGCGGCCACCTGCGCAGCACGACCGGCGTCGGGTGCACGATCGTCCGCCATGAAGAGCTCTGCGTCGGGTGCGGCACCTGCGCCAGAGACTGCCCCAGCGGCGCCTGCACGCGCGGCGACTTCTTCGACGTGCGCCAGCTGCTGGACGCTCCGGAGGGCAGCCGTCGCGGCGAGCTCGGTGCCGCCCTGCGCGTCCTCATGCGGCACGAGCCGGACGCCCCCGTCGAGGTGCCGGAGCGCGTGACCGTGTACCGCACCATCGTCTACGACGGCGACGCGTGCCTGGGTTGCGGCACCTGCGCACGCAACTGCCCGGCGGACGCGATCGAGGCGCGGCCGCCCGAGGCGGACGCCGCGCCCACCGGCGCGACACCGGCGCCGGCGGCGACAAGCGGCGAGGTACGGCCATGACAGGGTCGGCCGGCGTCGGTGTCGCGTCCGAGCGCCCGCTCGTGCTGCTCTGCGAGTGCGCCGGCACGCTCACCAACATCGACTTCGACCGGCTCGAGCGGCACGTTGGCCTGCACGCCGAGGTGCTCCGGGACACCCGCTGGTGCAGTCGCGTCGGCCAGGCGCGGATGCTCGAACTCCTGGACGCCGGAGCGGGGAACGAGGCCGGCGACGGGCGCGAGCTGATCTTCGCCGGCTGTTCGCCCGACTTCGCCGCGCGCCGCTTCCAGAAGCTCACGGCGCGCGGCCACCAGCTCGAGATCGCCGACATCCGTGAGGGCTGCAGCTGGGTGCACGGCGACGACATCGATGCGGTCACCGACAAGGCGTCCCGCATCATCGCCTCGTCAATCGCGTACCCGGACGCCCCTGCGGACACGATGAGCTACGCCGAGCGCCACGACACGGTCGTGGTCATCGGCGGCGGCGTGGCCGGCACACAGGCCGCCGCCGAGCTCGCCCAGATGGGTCACCACGTCGAGCTCGTGGAGCGACGTCCGTTCCTCGGCGGCCGCGCCGCCCGCATCGGCACCGTGTTCCCCACCAACGACTGCGGCCAGTGCCTGCCCACCACGGACGCTCAGCCGGGCACCCGCAAGTGTTTCCACCGCAACGTCTCCATCGACCACCCCGAGCTGACCATCCACCGGCGATCCACCGTCGAGTCCGTCACAGGTCATCCCGGTGACTTCCAGGTGAGCATCCGCACGCTCCCAAACATCGTGACCGACGCCTGCATCAACTGCGGCACGTGCGAGACCGTCTGTGAGGCGGAGTCGTCAGAACCCGGCAAGAGGGCGATCTTCAGCGAGTTCTACGACGGCCGCGTGATACGGACCGTCGACCTCGAGACGTGCACGTTCTGCGGCAGGTGCGCCGGCGAGTGCCCGGTGGAGGCCATCGACTTCGGGCAGTCGCCGTGCCGGATCACGGTCAACGCCGGCGCGATCCTCACGGCCACCGGGTGCGAGCCCGCACCGCCGGCATACTACGAGTACCTGGGCTACGACGGCGACAGAGTCGTCACGCAGGTCGAGCTCGCCGAGATGCTGGACGACTGGACGGCGCAGGCGGCGCTGGGCCGCATGCCGGTGGAGGAGCTCGTGATGGTGCAGTGCGCCGGCTCGCGGGACCAGCGCCACCTGCCGCACTGCTCGCGGCTCTGCTGCATGATCGCGCTCAAGCACGCCACGCGGCTCAAGGCACTGTTCCCGCGGATGAAGGTGACCATCTGCTACCTCGAGATGCGGACCGCCGGCGTAGGCTACGAGAACTGGTTTCTCGAGGCACGGCGCGCCGGCGTGGAGTTCCTGCGCGGCACGCCCCCTGAGGTGCAGTACGACGCGGCCGGCCGGCCGGTGATCGAGGTCGAGGACGTCACGGCGGCGCGCAAGTCCGTCTTGCGGCCGGACCTCGTGGTGCTCAGCACCGGCATGGTGCCCGCCGAGGGCCTCGACACCCTCACGCGGACGCTGGGCGTGGAGCGCGACGTGGACGGGTTCGTGGACATCCTCGACCGTAAGAACCGCGCCACCGAGACCAGCGGCGAGGGCATCTTCGTCTGCGGCTCGGCGGCCGGCCCCAAGGCCCTCATCGAGGTGAACACAGAGGCCTCGGCCGTCGCCAGCGAGATCCACAACTTCCTCACGTCGGCCGGGCGACGCGGCACCGCCGCCTCCCGGGTGGATGCGAGCCAGTGTGTGGGCTGCGACACCTGCTCGACCATGTGCCCGTTCAACGCCATCACGCTGGTCGACCGGCCGGCCTGGGAGGAGCGGCCCGACGCCGTGAAGGAGGACGGCAAGCTGGCCGTCATCGACCCCGAGAGCTGCCGCGCCTGCGGCATCTGCGCCGCCACCTGTCCCGAGGTCGCGATCGTGCACAACCTCAGCGACGACGCCCTGTTCGGTCGCATCGCGACCATGACGCAGGGCGTCGACCAGCCGGTGGTCGGCTTCTACTGCAAGGAGTGTGCCGGCGCCGCCATCGGCCTCGCCGGCCAGCGTCGCGACAAGTACCCGGAGGGCGTGCGGCTCATCGAGCTGCCCTGTCTGGGCCGCGTCAGCGCCCTTCACATCGTGGAGGCGGCCCGTCTGGGCGCAGCCGGCGTGTTCCTCGCCGGCTGCGCCGAGGGCCGCTGCCAGTACCGCAGCGGCGACACCAGCGCCCTGGAGCAGATGACGATCGCCGAAGAGGTGCTCGTCGAGGGCGGGACGCCGCTGCCGCTCGAGTTGTGGCATCTCTGCGCCGCAGACCGCATGAGCGTGGGCCGCCGCATCCGTCTGTTCCATGCACGCGCGGTCGGCGCGGAGCTGGACGAGGCACTCCTCGCCCATGAGATGGAACTGATCGGCGCCGACGCCGCGGCGGCCGTTCCCTGCACGGGAGGTGAGAGCTGTGGCTGCGGTCACTGAGGCGCGCTATCCACAGGAGGTGCTCGACGCGTTCGAGCAGCTCAAGGCGGAGTGCGCCATCTGCTACCAGTGCGGCACCTGCACCTCGAGCTGCCCCAGCGGTCGTGAGCTCTACCGGGGGCCGCGGCGCATCGTCCGGCTCATCCTGGCCGGTGAAATCGAAGCGGTGCTGAAGAGCGACGATCTGTGGCGCTGCACCGAATGCGGCACCTGCACCGACGTGTGCCGCATGGGCATCGACGTCGCCGGGGTCTTGCGCCGGCTGCGGCAGCTCGAGCGCGAGTACGGAGGCATCCGCTGCGCCGAGCGCACCGCCGCCGACGTCGCGACCGGCCACCTGCAGAGGCGGCCGCGCATCGATACCATGCGCTTCGGCGCGGACATGGTCTCCAGGGGGTACGTGCCGAGAGACAAGTTCGGCGCGGCAGAGATGGGCATCAAGCTCGCCCGGCAGTTGCTGCCGGGCGGGAAGATGCGGCCGGCCGGCGACGCGCCGCCGGCCGCGAAAGAACAGGGCGCCGCCGTCACCCTGGCATTCTACGCCGGCTGCTCGATTCCACAGGACCACGAGCTCCACGCCCTGGTGCACGAGGTGGCAAGCGGATTCGGCGTCCGCCTGGACGAGGAGCCGAACGCGAGCTGTTGCGGCCATCCGAGCCGCGGGGCGGTCGCAAGCCTGTTCCAGACGGACGATCGCGTCTACACCGCCTGTCCGGCCTGCGACGCCAGCCTCGCCGAGAGCGGCGTCGAGGCGGTCCCGCTCTGGGACGCGCTCACCGGGCGCGCCGCCCGCGATCAGTCGATCTCACTGACGGCGGCAGGCGGGCGGTTCGTCCCGTACGTCGGTTGTCTGGCCGATCGCGACAGTGCGCTGGCGTCGCTGGGCGATGCGGCCGAGCAGTCCGGCGCCGAGATGATCGTGGACTACCCGACACTGCACAGCGGCTGCTGCGGCGCCCTGGGCGGGATGTACAGGGGCGCCACCAAGAGCAGCGCGCGGCTCCTGGAGTTCGCGGCGCGGCGCGGCGCACCCGTTGTGACGACGTGCATGCTCTGCCGCGACAACCTCCGTTCGGCCGCGCGAGAGCTCAAGCTCGCCGTGACCGTGCGCTTCTGGCCCGAGTTCTTCCGCGCCGCCCCCACCGCCGTCCCCACCGCCACGTCCGCCGCCGTCAGCACCGCCGGCACAGCCGCCCTCGAGGAGCGCACCGATGACCGACCTTAAGGACAACCCCTACGCGCAGGTCGCGGACGACACGTTTGCGGCCGCCCCACGACGTGATCCTGAACTCGTGCGACGGATCCTCGAAGACCCGCGCATGCACGACCACAAGGACGGCTTCCAGAGCTGCATCCAGTGCGGTATCTGCACCTCCGGCTGCCCGGCGGCACGCTTCACGGACTACTCCCCTCGAGAAACGGCGCGCCGCGCCCTGGACGGAGACGCCACGCTGCTCGAGGACGACGCCATCTGGTACTGCTACTACTGCTACACCTGTCAGAGCCGGTGCCCACGGCACAACAGCGTCGCCGTGATCAACCAGGTGGTGCGTGGCATGCAGGTCGAGAGCGGCCGCGGCCGGCGTCACGTCGAGATGTTCGCCGAGTGGTGCAACAACTTCTACGAGAAGGGCATGGGCGGCGACCCGCATCTCATGTTCCCGGCCATCGGTGAGGCCTGGGGGCCGAAATGGCTCGACTACATGGACCGCCTGCTAGATGTCCGAGCGGAGCTCGGCCTGGGCGACCTCTTCCCGCCGGAGGCCGTGGTCCGGGAGGTCCAGACGATCTTCGAGGCCACGGGCTTCAAGGAGCGCCTCGCCGCCGTACGCGGCGAGGCGGCCGGCGCCGGAGAGAGCTGAGCAGAGGGACGCGCACGCGGCCGGCCGGGCACTCGTCGCCGCGTTCACGCAGGGGAGGAAGCCGCTGAGGCCGGCCGGGCGATGCCCGGCCGGCCTCAGCGGCGTCTGCGCCGGGCGCCCTGCGGCGCCGGCGCCGGATCAGGCGGCCGCCGGCCGCGGCGGGTTCGTGAACCCGGCGATGATGCGGAGCACCCCGAGCACCACGAGGTAGATACCGGCCAGCCACAGCAGCGCCAGGATCCCGCTACCCGGGTTCACCAGGAACACGATCCCGATGACGACGCCCAGCAGACCGACGATCGCCAGCCAGAGCCGCTGCCCTCCGGTGTGCCCCTTCATGAGCGCCGCGGCGAGATCGGCGACCCCCGTGATGAGCGCCCAGAAGGCGATGATGTACAGCACGGCGAGGCTGGTGGCGGCGGGCCAGGCGAGCACGACGATCCCCATGATCACCGCCAGTACGCCCACGGCGATCGCCCAGCCGCGGCTCTCCTGCCGTCCGGCGATGCCGCTGACGGCAAGGAAGACCCCATACGCGATGGAGAAGGTCCCGATAAGCAGGATCACACTCGCCAGGCTCAGACCTGGTCTCGCGAGAAACAGGCCGCCGAGCACGATCATCAGCAGCCCCGTGACGACGGACAAGGCCAGGTAGGCCCCTTTGCTCTGCATGAGTACTCCTTTGTACGGTGTAGTAGCTGCCGGTTTCTACCACCGGCGGAGCTTCTTCAGTCCAGCACGGTATACTCGGGCGCGAAAGCAGGCGGAGACGGAGGAGGGGATGGCCGCCATGGAATCCAGACTGCTACGGGTGATCGCCGCGCTTGTCTGCGCGGCTGCGCTCGCAACGATCACCGCCTGCCTCACCCCGCCACCGGCCGCCTCCGCAGCGCGAGCCGCCGCCTCTCCGCCGTATCCCGCGAGCCTCATCGTCAAGACGGAGTTCCGGCTCAAGGCCAACCTGCTGCGACGCAACCTCAAGAGGGCGCCGCAACTCGTCTTCTTCGGCGGCTCTCGCAGCCAGCGCTTCGATCCGGTGTTCGCGCAGAAGCGCACGGGCCTGCGCGCCGTGAACATCGCGCACAGCTGCGCGCGCCCGGAGGCCGCCTGGGCGAGCCTCAACTGGTTCTACAAGCGCTGGCCGAACGCGAAGATCCGCTGGGTGTGGGGCATGCAGTCCGGCATGCTCCGCGACCGCGACCTCGACGCGGCCCTCCTGCAGGACAAGCGCTTCTACCCCTACTTTCCCGCCGATCTGCTCAAGAAGCAGCGCGCGAAACTGCCGTCCTCGCGCGCGAAGATGCCGCGAACCTACGGGTTCCTGGGCAACCGCTACTCGTCGCGCGGGCTGCTCCTGTGGAACCGCTACGATAAGCGTCGTGCCGCAGGCTACCCACTCCGCAAGGCGCTCGACGCCTACATCTCACGCATGCTGCGCGGCCGTACCGCTCCCATGCCGGACACTCGGGCGCGCCGGTACTTCGAGGACACGATCCGACTGCTCAATGAACACGGGACCACGCCGGTGATCGCCCTCATGCCCATTCACCCGCGCGTGCTGCGCGTCATGAAGCAGCACGACATGGGCGGCGAGCGCCAGCGGCTGCGGGAGTACCTCGACCAGCTGGGTGAGACCCACAGCATCAAGGTCGTCGACTTCACCACCATCAAGAGCTTCGACGGACGGGCGCCCTGGTTCTACGATGGGGTGCACATCACGCGGCGGAACACGAACCGCCTGATCTCGGCGCTCAAGGTCCGAGCCCGCGAGCACCTCAAGTAGCGGGTGGAGACCGGTCCGTGCCGGCCTCCACCGCAGATGAAGGAGAAGCCGTGGCGAAGGGGCGAGAAGCGCGCGGCGCACTGCGGCGCGAGCTGGTCGCCCTGCTGCAGAAGGTCCTGTCGCACGACCTCACGCAGCTGAGCGCCGCACTCACCTATTACACCGTGCTCTCGCTGCTCCCAGCCCTCATCGTGGTCGTCGCCCTCCTGGGGGTCGTGGGCCTGTCCGCCGACACGGTGCACGCCCTCCTCGAGACACTCGGGGAGCTGGGAGCCGACTGGGCGGCGGACTTCGTGTCCAGCGTCCTCGACTCCGTGCTGACGTCGCAGAACTCGGGCGTGGTGCTCACCGTCAGCCTCTTGACGTCGCTCTGGGCGGCGTCGGCGTACGTCGGCTCGTTCATGGCGGCCTCGGACAGGATCTACGAGATCGCGGACCGCAGGCCGTTCTGGACCGGTCTGCCGCTCCGAGTGGGCCTTGCCCTGCTCCTCCTCGTGCTGCTCTCCGCGACGGCCGCGGTCGTCACGCTCGTCGGGCCCATCGGCGCGTGGATCGCCGACGCGACCGGCGTCGGCGCCGGCCCTCTGCGCGTGTGGACCTGGGTCAAGTGGCCTCTCCTCGTCGTGCTGGCGCTGCTGCTGTTCTCCGTGCTCTACAAGTTCGCGCCGAGCAGACGCCAGCCGCCGCTGTGGTGGCTCGCCCCGGGGGCGGCGGTCGGCGTCGCCCTCTGGCTGGCCGGCTCCGCGCTCTTCAGCTTCTACCTCGACAACTTCGCCAGCTACAACCGTGTGTACGGCACCCTCGCGACGGCGGTGGTGTTCCTCGTATGGGTGTGGCTGATGAACATCGCGCTCCTGGTGGGCGTCGAGGTGAACCGCGAGGTGGAGCTGCGCCGCAACGGTGGGTCGGCCATGCCTCGGGCGCGGGAGGCCGGCGGGGCGTCCGCGAGCGTATAATCGGGGCTCACGCCAACCGGCGGTGCGCCTCCGGCCGCCGCCGACCGACCACCGGTGAGCCCCAATGTCAGACTTCGCCGCCCTCCAGCAGGAACTCCGCCGCCTCGCCGCCGAACGGGACGTCGTGATCCTCGCCCACAACTACCAGCGTCCCGAGGTGCAGGACGCCGCCGACCATACCGGCGACTCCCTGGAGCTCTCGCGTATCGCCGCCGCAGACCCGCACAGCGTCATCCTGTTCTGCGGCGTCCACTTCATGGCCGAGACCGCCTACATCCTCTCGCCCCAGAAGACGGTGCTCATGCCCGACAAGCGCGCCGGCTGCCCCATGGCCGACATGGTCACCGTAGCCGGGCTGCGCAAGCTCAAGGAGGAGCACCCGGACGCGGTCGTCGTCTCCTACGTCAACACCTCAGCCGAGATCAAGGCCGAGACCGACGTCTGCTGCACCAGCGCCAACGCCGTGCAGGTCGTCGAGCGGTTCCCCAGGGACCAGAAGATCATCTTCGTGCCGGACAGGAACCTCGGCGACTACGTCGCCCGCCAGACCGGGCGCGAGGACACCATGATCCTGTGGCAGGGCTGGTGCCACGTGCATGACGACTTCCGCGCCGCCGAGATCGAGGAGATCCGCGCCGCCAACCCGGGCAGCGTGCTGATGGCCCACCCCGAGAGCCGCCGGGAGGTGCTCGAGACGGCGGACGTGGTCACGAGCACCAGCGGGATGCTGCGCTACCCGGAGACGAGCGGCGCGCAGACGTTCGTCGTGGCCACCGAGACGGGTCTGCTGTACAAGCTCGGCAAGCTGTACCCGGACAGGAAGTTCATCCCGGCATCGAACCAGGCCATCTGCCCCAACATGAAGCGCATCACCCTCGAGAACGCCGTCGCGACGCTGAGCGATGAGTGGGACGACGTGCTCGAGCACGAGGTCGTCGTCCCCGAACCGATCCGCGTCAAGGCGCTCGCGGCCGTCGAGCGCATGCTGGCCTCCAGTCCATGAGCACGACCGCCGAGACACGCACCGGGTGGAACCCAGACTCCTGGCGCGCCCTGCCCGCCGACCAGCAGCCCGACTGGCCGGACGCCGCCGCCGTCGATGCGGTCACGGCGGAGATCAAGGCCATGCCGCCGCTGGTGTTCGCCGGCGAGGCGCGGCAGTTGCGGCGGGCGCTGGCGGAGGTCTCCGCCGGCCGCGGCTTCCTGCTGCACTCCGGCGACTGCGCCGAGAGCTTCCGCGACCTCTCGGCGCCGCGCATCCGCGACAACCTCAAGATCATGCTGCAGATGGCGAC
>DAIQNY010000041.1:0-1430 GCA_036788155.1 Actinomycetota bacterium
CGGGCTTCGTCGTAGGTTCGCCGCATGGACCGGCCCATCTGCTTCTTCAGCGACTACGGGTACACCGACGACTTCGCCGGCGTCTGCCGTGCGGTGATCGCCCGGCTGGCTCCCGACGTGAGGGTCATCGACGTCACGCACGGCCTCCCCGAGCGCGACGTGCTCGCCGGGGCCGTGGTCCTGCGCAACACGCTGCCCTACATGCCGGACAGGGCAGTGATCCTCGCCGTCGTCGATCCCGGGGTCGGTGGGCCGCGGCGGCCGGTCGCCCTGCGCAGCCACGGCGACCGGCTCTTCGTGGGCCCGGACAACGGCCTGCTCATGCACGCCGTGGCCCTCGACGGTGGGGTGAGCACCGCGTACGAGCTGAGCAACCAGGAACTGTGGCTCAGCCCGCTCTCCGCGACGTTCCACGGCCGCGACATCTTCGCGCCCGTGGCGGCGCGACTCGCGGCCGGTCTCGAGCTCGCGTCCTGCGGCGCGCCGGTCCAGGCGGAGAGCCTCGACCGGATCGACCTGCCGGAGCCGCGCCGGCACCGTGATGGGCTCACCGCCATCGCGGTGCTGGTAGACCGGTTCGGCAACGTCGCGCTCAACCTCCGGGCGCGTGACCTGGAGAAGGCCCGCCTCATCGAGACGGTGGAACTCATCGCCGGGAACGAGCGCTACCTGGCCAAAGTGGCCCGCACGTTCGCCTCCGTGCGCACCAGCGACATCGTCGTCCTCATCGACAGCTACGGGCAGGCTTCGGTGGCCGTCAACGCCGGATCGGCCGCCGAGGTGCTGGGACTGGACGCCGGGGACGAGATCAGGATCCGGCGTCTCGGGTGAGCGGCGACGGCGCCCGTGTTGCGCCGCCCGCGCTGATTCGCTATAGTCCCCTTTCGCGCGCCCACGCAGGGCGGGCGTTCCTGCTACCGAACGAGTGAGCGCATGAAGACTTACGTCGCCAAGCCTTCCACGATCGAGAAGAAGTGGTACGTCGTCGACGCCAAGGGGCACACGCTCGGCCGCCTCGCCACCGTCGTCGCGGACTGCCTGCGCGGCAAGCGCAAGGCCATCTACACCCCCAATATCGACACCGGCGACTTCGTCGTCATCATCAATGCCGACAAGATCGTCGTCACCGGTAAGAAGCCCGAGCAGAAGATGTACTACCGTCACTCGGGCTACCCCGGCGGTCTCAAGGCTGAGTCCTACGCCCACCTGCAGGCCCGTCGGCCGGAGGAGATCGTCCGCCACGCCGTGCGCGGCATGCTCCCCCACAACAAGCTCGGGCGCGCCCAGCTCCGCAAGCTCAAGATCTACGCCGGGCCGGAGCATCCGCACGAGGCGCAGAACCCCGAAGTGCTCGAGATCAAGGAGTAAGGCGTGGCTGATGCAGTGACCTATCGCGCGACCGGCAAGCGCAAGACCAGCGTCGCGCGCGT
>DAIQNY010000041.1:1530-18585 GCA_036788155.1 Actinomycetota bacterium
AGGTCGAGCGCAAGAAGGCCGGCTTCCACAAGGCGCGCAAGAAGCCGCAGTTCAGCAAGCGCTGACCTTCACCGCTCCATCAGGGATTTCCGACGGGCCGCCGCGAGGCGGCCCGTCGTCGTTCCGGAGCCGCCCGCGAGGACTCACGGGCGGTTTGCCACCCGAAGAGCGCCCGCATAGCATGGCGCGAGCATCGGCGCGGGGCGCCGGATCCTCGGCGAACGGGAGAAACCTCTCACCATGGGCACCTACTTCGGCACTGACGGGATACGGGGCGTGGCGGGAGAGCTGCTCACGCCGGAGTTCGCGGTGCGGGTGGGCCGCGCCGCGGCGGTCGTGCTGGCGCAGAAGGCCGGGCCGCACCCGCTGTTCGTGACCGGTCGCGACACGCGCCTCAGCGGACCGATGCTCGAGGCGGCCCTCACCGCCGGGCTCACCAGCGGAGGCGCCCGGGTGGAGGTCGCCGGCGTCATCCCGACGCCGGGGCTCGCCGCGCTGGTACACCAGCGCGGCGCGGATGCCGGCGTCGTCATCAGCGCCTCGCACAACCCCTTCGCCGACAACGGGATCAAGTTCTTCTCGAACGCCGGCGTGAAGCTCAGCGACGAGGAAGAGGCCGAGATCGAGTCCCACATCCGTCGACAGGATCTCACGTCGCTCGCCGGCGCCGAGTTCGGCTGTGCCGAGCAGCTCGAGGGCGCCGTAGAAGGCTACGTGTGGGACGTGGTGAAGCGCATCCCGCTCGATCTGAGCGGGATGCGCATCGCACTCGACTGCGCCAACGGCGCCATGTACCGGGCGGCGCCGCTCGCGCTGAAGGAATCGGGCGCCGCCGTGACCGTGCTCTTCGACCAGCCGGACGGCACCAACATCAACGCCGGCTGCGGCAGCACTCACATCGAGGCGCTGCAGCGAACGGTCGCCGGCGACGGCTTCGACCTCGGGCTCGCGTTCGACGGCGACGGCGACCGCGTGCTCGCCGTGGATGCGGACGGCCACCTCGTCGACGGAGACTTCATCATCGCCATCCTCGCCCGGCACCTGAAGTCGCAGGGCAAGCTGCGTGGGGATGCCGTCGTCACCACCGTCATGACCAACCTGGGATTCCACCAGGCGATGAAGCGGGAGGGCATCGAGGTGCTGGTCACGCCGGTCGGCGACCGCTACGTGGTCGCCGAGATGCTGAAGGGCGACTACCTGCTCGGCGGAGAGCAGTCGGGGCACATCATCAACCGCGACGTGAGCACCACCGGCGACGGTCTGGCGACGGCGCTCCTGCTGCTGCAGGCACTGCGCCAGATGGACGTGCCGCTCGCCGAGGCGGCACGGGTGATGGAACGGCTGCCCCAGCGCCTCGTCAACGTGCGCGTGCGGGACCTCGCGGAGCTCGACGGCGCCTCCGAAGTGTGGGCGGCGGTCGGCGAAGAGACACGCCGCCTGGACGGCCTCGGGCGCGTGCTCGTTCGCCCGTCCGGCACCGAGCCGCTCGTTCGTGTGATGGCCGAAGCGCCCACCCAAGCGGAAGTCGACGCCGCCTGCGACCGCATCGTGGCCGTCGTCGAACGACACCTGACCTGAGGAGACGCACCATCGTGAGCGACGAAGTGAAGTACTATCCCTTCAAGATCGGCGGCGTGGAGCAGGTCCACCCGAACGTGCACCCGGGGACGCCCAAGTACGCCGCGGGCATCGTCGTCGGCAATCTCGCCTTCCTGTCGGGCATGACCCCCCAGAGCACCGAAGACGGCTCCTGTCTTACCGTCGGCGTGGAGGCGCAGGTCTTCGCGTGCCTGGACAAGGTGCGAGCCGTGCTCGAGGAGATGGGCAGCTCGATGGAGAACATCGTGAAGACCGTCATCCTGCTCAAGGACCTCGAGTACTACCAGCAGATGCGCGCGGCGGAGCTGAAGTACTACCAGCAGTACGCTCCGCGCCTCGTCACCGAGCCGCCGGCCAGCACGTACGTCCAGCCGGCGATCCTCGCCCGTCCCGAGTTCCTCGTGGAGTTCGACGTCACCGCGGTGATCGAGCGCGCGTGACCCCGGCCTGGGGCCGCGGACGGCGCAGGCCGCTCCGTGGCCCCACCACCCGCATGGAGGAGATGACGGGTGGCGCGGGGTAAGATAGCTCAGACATACGCAGCGGCCGGCGGCGGACACCCGTCAGCAACCTGAGCGCCTGGCCCGCGCGCCCAGCTCCCCCAGTGAGCTCCGCGCGCGGGTGACGAGGTGGAGGTTCATCGAAAGACTCGGCGGATGCCTCCCGGCCCGGCACGGTCGTGACCGCGTCGACAAAACCCGCCGGCGACGGCGGAACAAAGCGACGCGGATGTGCCGTCCGCAGCCCGCACGTCTGCGCCCATGCCCACAGAAAGGGAGCACGCATGTGCGGCATCGTAGGCTACGTCGGCCGTCGTCCGGGCAAGCCCATCATCCTCGACGGCCTCAGACGGCTCGAGTACCGCGGCTACGATTCGGCGGGTCTCGCGCTGCTCGAGCCGACCGGCATCGACGTGGTACGCGCGGTCGGCAATCTCGACGCGTTGTTCCTTGCGGCCGGCAAGAACAGCTCCGACGCCTGCGTCGGGTTGGGCCACACGCGGTGGGCCACGCACGGCAGGCCGACCGAGGAGAACGCCCACCCCCACAGCGACTGCAGCGACCGCATCACCATCGTCCTCAACGGCATCGTCGAGAACTACAAGGAGCTGCGCGAACGGCTCACGGCCAAGGGACACGCCTTCAGAAGCGAGACCGACGCGGAAGTCGTCGCCCATCTGATCGAGGACCACGCGGACGAGGGCCTCACGGCCGCCGTGCGTGCGGCGCTCGGCGAGCTCGAGGGACACTACTCCTTCGTCGCCATGTCGAGGGACGAGCCGGATCGGCTCGTCGGGACGCGGCTGGAGACGCCGCTCGTCGTCGGCGTCGGCGAGCACGAGATGTTCTTCGCCTCGGCGATCCCGGCGTTCCTGTGTCACACGCGCCGGGTGGTCGTACTGGAGGACGGGGACGTCGTCACGCTCAGCGCCGAGGGCGCTGAGTACTGCGACGTCGCCGGCAACGCCATCGTGCGCGAAGAGATGGAGTTCCCCGGCGATGACGACGCGGCCGAGAAGGCCGGCTACGAGACGTTCATGCTCAAGGAGATCCACGAGCAGCCGGCCGCATTGCGCGACACCCTGGCCGGCCGGCTCCGCGAGGACGGCACCGTCGACCTCACAGAGGTGGAAGGGCTGGGCGACGAGTTCCTGCGGCGCCTGCGACGCATCTTCATCGTCGCCTGCGGCACCTCGTTCCACGCGGGGCTCATCGTCAGCTACGCGATCGAGCAGTTGGCTCGCGTCCCCGTCCAGATCGACGTGGCCAGCGAGTTCCGGTACCGCCGGCCCGTGTTCGACCCGGACACCCTCGTCATCGGCATCACCCAATCGGGCGAGACGGCCGACACCCTGGCCGCCATGCGGCTCGCGCGGGAGGCTGGCTCGCCGGTGCTGGCGCTCACCAACATCATGGGCAGCCAGGCGACGCGCGACGCGGACTTCGTCCTCTTCACGCGCGCGGGCCTGGAGATCGGGGTGGCTGCGACCAAGACACACACAGCCCAGGTCGCCGCCCTTCTGCTGCTGGCGCTGCGCCTTGCCTGGGCACGCGGCGCCATGAGCGAGGTCGAGCTCACAGCGCTCGGGCGCGAACTGCGCCAGGTGCCCGAGCTCGCCGAGCAACTGCTCGCCCGCCCCAGCGCCATCGAGCAGATCGCCGAGCGCTACCACGGTGAGCGCTTCTTCCTCTACCTGGGGCGGGGCATGGGCTACGCGGTGTGCCTGGAGGGCGCGCTCAAGCTCAAGGAGATCAGCTACATCCCCACCGAGGCATACGCCGCCGGCGAGATGAAGCACGGCCCCATCGCCCTCCTCGACAGCGAGTCGCCCGTCGTGGTCGTCGCCGACGACGGGCCGGTGTTCCCCAAGCTGGTGAGCAACATCGAGGAGGTGCGCGCCCGAGGCGCGGACGTCATCGCCGTGGCGACCGACGACAATCACGTGATAGGAGAGCTCTCCAAGGATGTGCTGTGGGTGCCGAAGACAGACCATCACCTTGCTCCGATCCTCACCGTCATCCCGCTGCAACTGCTGGCGTACCACATCGCCGGCATCAAGGGACTCAACGTCGACCAGCCGCGCAACCTGGCCAAGACCGTCACCGTCGAGTAGCGGATGCGGTCTGCCGGTCCGTGCCGGGAGAGCGCCGGCGGCCCGGCGGATAGAATGCCTGCATGAACGCCGCTCACGGAGATCTCGCGGGGGCGGGCGGGCGTGCGGGATTCTCGCGCATCCCGCCCGGCGGCCTGCTGATCGGCCTCGGCATCGATGTGACCGAGGCCGCTCGCATCCGCAAGCTGCTCGAGCGGCTGCCGCGCGCCTACGAGCGGCTCTTCAGCGAGCAGGAGCGCGCGTACTGTGACGGCTTCGCCGATCCCTGGCCCCGCTACGCCGCCCGCTTCGCCGCCAAGGAGGCGGTCGGCAAGGCGCTCGGAATCGGTATCATCGGGTTCGTGTGGCGCGACATCGAGGTACTGTCGGGGGGGAAGCCCCTCGTCGCGTTGCACGGAGGCGTCGCCGAGGTCGCGCGGCGGCTCGGGGTCACGCGCGTCGAGATCTCGCTGAGCCATACCGGCGGCGCGGCGTATGCCGTCGCCGCCGCACTCAAGGAGGACGTGGATGGATGAGTCCCTGCTGCTGGGCCTGTACACCGCCGACGGCATGCAGAAGGTCGACGGCACCGCCATCCACGGCGTCGGCATCCCCGGCGGGCACCTCATGGAGCGCGCCGGGCTGGCCGTGGCGACGGAGATCCTCGAGAGGTACGACCTGGAGGAGACGGTCGTCTTCGCCGGCAAGGGCAACAACGGCGGCGACGGCTTTGTGATCGCGCGTGAGCTCTTCGATGCCGGCGTGGAGGTCACCGTGTTCCTGCTCGCGTCGCCGGACGAGTACAGGGGCGACGCCAGGCTCAACCTCGACGTCCTCGCGAATCTCGGTGTGGACGTGCGCCCCGCGACGGGCGAGGGAGGGGCGCTCTCCGAGGACACCGTGATGCTCACGGAGTTGGCCGACGTGATCGTCGACGCCATCTTCGGCACAGGGTTCACCGGCGCGGCGAAGGGGCCAGCTGCGGCGGCCATCGAGCTCATCAACGCCGCACCGGGCGAAGTGGTCAGCGTCGACATCGCGAGTGGGGTAGGCGCGAGCTCGGGGGCGGTCCACGGGCCGGCGGTGGAGGCTGACCTCACCGTCACGCTGCACGCGGCCAAGGTCGGGCACTTCGTCACGCCCGGTGGGGCGCTCTCGGGCGAGGTCGTGGTCGCACCCATCGGTATCCCCGGGCTCTGCGACCACGACCCCGACGTCTGGCTGCTGACCGAGGACGCGATGGGTGAGCTCGTCGTCCCCAAGGGCTCGCTGGACCACAAGCGCTCTGTGGGTACGGTGCTCGTGGTCGGCGGTTCGCGGGGCATGGAGGGCGCCGCCCACATGGCCGCGTTCGCGGCCCTCAGGGGCGGCGCCGGCCTCGTCCACTGTGCGCTGCCCGCCGGCGCGGCCGCGGAGAAGCCGTTCGCCGAGGTCATCTCCGTGACGGTGCCGGGCGAGGACGGCCAGTTCGGGCTCGAGGCCCGCTCGGCCGTCTTCGAGCAGGCGGACCAACTGAGGGCGGTCGCCGTCGGTCCCGGCCTGGGACGCGCGGACGGCGCGCGTCTCCTGGTCCGCGAGGTGCTGGGCGTCGACCGCCCGCTGCTGCTGGACGCCGACGGACTGTACGCGCTCGGCGACAGGCTTGAGTTGCTCGCCGAGCGCACCCAACCCACCGTCCTCACGCCGCACGAGGGCGAGCTGGGCCGCCTGATCGGCCGCTCCGCGGCCGAGGTCGCGGCCCAGCGCCTGGAGTGCGCGCGCTCCGCCGCCCAACGGTCGGGGGCGACGGTCGTCCTCAAGGGCGAGGGGACCATCGTCGCCGACCCGTCGGGAACGGCCTACGTGGTCCCGACCGGCAATCCGGGCCTCGCCACGCCCGGGACGGGAGACGTGCTCAGCGGCGTCATCGCCGCCCACCTCGCCAAAGGCCTGTCGGCGACCGACGCCGCCTGCCTCGGCGCCTACCTCCACGGCCTCGGCGCCGACCTTGCCGCGGAAGACGCGGTCGGCAGCGAGGGCATGGTGGCGAGTGACCTGTTCCACTACCTGCCCGCCGCCGTAGAGCGGCTCAAGGCCGGCCCCCAGGAGGAGCTACATGAGCACCACTGACGTCACCGAGGGCGAGGCCCTCGTCCGCGACATCATGACCACGCCGATCGTGACGGTGAAGCCAGACATGACCATCAAGGATCTGGTCGCGCTGTTCCGCGACCGGCGCATCGGCGGTGCGCCGGTCGTCGACGACGAGGGCGCGCTGCTCGGCATCGTCACGGAGGGTGACCTCATGGCCCTGGACGCCGACGTCCGGATGCCTCACTACTTCGAACTCTTCGACAGCATCATCTACCTGGGAAGCCAGAAGAAGTTCAAGGAGCAGCTGGAGAAGGCGGCGGCAGCGTACGTGGAGCAGCTCATGACGCCCGCGGATAAGGTCAAGTCCGTCGCGCCCGACGACCCCGCCCGCAAGGCTGCCACTCTCATGTCCAAGCACGGGTTCGATCGTGTCCCCGTTGTGGACGGGGAGCTGGTCGTGGGTATCGTCACCCGACACGACATCATGAAGATCCTGGGGCTCTGAGTGCTTGCAGGGCGACACCGCGCGGTCGCGGAGGTCGACCTGGAGGCCGTCCGGCACAACGTCCGGCGGCTGATGCGCGACCTGCCTGAGGGCGCGGCCCACTGTGCGGTCGTCAAGGCCAACGCGTACGGGCACGGCGCCGTCCCGGTCGCGCGAGCCGCGCTCGAGGCCGGGTCGTCCTGGCTCGGCGTGGCGACGGCGCCCGAGGCGGAGGAGCTGCGCGACGCGGGGATCACGGCGCCGGTGCTCATCTTCGGCCCGCTCACCGGGAGCGGGCTGGAGCGAGCGGCGCGCTCCGGCGCTCAGGTCGTGGCGTGGTCGGAGCCGTTCGTGGACGAGGCCATACGACTGCGCGTCCCCGTCCACATCAAGGTCGACACCGGCATGGGCCGGCTGGGCGTGCGTCCGGACGCCGCGCCGGAGCTGTGCACGAGGGCCGACGACGGCGGCGTCCTCTGCGGCCTCATGAGCCACTTCGCCACGGCGGACGAGCCCGAGACCGGGTTCTTCGAGCGGCAACTCGAGTGCTTCTCGGGTCTGACCGGGCAGCTCAAGCGACTGTACGCCGCGCTCCACTGTCACATCGCGAACAGCGCGGCGACGCTGCGGGCGCCGCGCTCTCACTTCGACATGGTGCGCACGGGCATCGCCATGTACGGCCTGGCCCCGGCCAACGACGATCCGTTCAAGGACGGCCTCCGCCCCGCGATGAAGCTCGTCTCGTACCTCGCCGGCGTCCGGGAGGCTCTCCCCGGTGACTCGGTGGGCTACGGGCGGACCTGGACCGCCGAGAGGACGACCCGGGTCGGGATCGTGCCGGTGGGCTACGCGGACGGCGTGCGGCGGGCGCTCGGCAATCGCGGCGAGGTGCTGGTCGCCGGCAGGAGCTGCCCCATCATCGGTCGCATCAGCATGGACCAGATGACGGTGCGGCTCCCCGAGGATTGGGGCACGCCCGGCGACGAGGTCGTGCTGTTCGGGGCCGCCGGCGACGGTGTCGCCGGCGGCCGAAACGTCGTCTGGACCGAGCCCCATGGTCCTCGCTCGGATGCGGCCGAGACGCCGCGGATCCTCTGCGAGGAGGTCGCCAGGACGCTCGCCACCATCAACTACGAAGTCGTGTGCGACCTGGCGCCGCGGGTGGTGCGCCGCTACCGCGGCGAAAGTTCCGCGACATGACGCCGATGAGTGCCCGCCGCTACGCCGTCACGCCGCCGACGCCCGACGAGATCACCCGGGCAGCGCTCAACGCGCTGGGCCCGGGCGAGGCCGGCTGGCTGGTCGGCGGCTGCCTGCGCGACGAGCTGCTCGGCCGCCGCGTGCGTGACGTGGACATCGCGCTGGACGGGCGGCCCGAGCCGCTCGCCCGGGCGCTGGCGGACCGGTTCGGCGGCGTCGTGTACGCCACGTCGGACGTCTTCGGTACATGGCGTGTGATCGTCGGCGACCTTCACATCGACGTCGCCGTGCTGCGCGGCGGCCCCCCCGGCGACCCGCCAGATCCGGCGACGCGCGCCCTCCGTCTGGAGGCGGACCTCCGGGCGCGCGACGTCACCGTGGACGCGCTCGCTCGCCCGCTCGAGGGCCACGACATCGTCGATCCGCTCAGCGGGCTCTCCGACCTCGCCGCGGGTCGCCTGCGCCTGTGCTCGCCGGCGTCGCTGGACGACGATCCGCTGCGCGTGCTGCGGCTGGCCCGGCTGGCGCGGGTGTTCGAGCTGGTGCCGGACGCAGCGGCCACGGAGGCCGCATTCCGCGCCGCACCAGGCCTCGCCCGCGTGAGCGGGGAGCGCGTGCGCGACGAGCTCTGCTCGCTCCTTGGCACGCGGGCCGCGTCCGTCGCGCTCCGCGACCTCGCCGTGTGGGGCGCACTCGACGTCGTCCTCCCCGAGGTCGATCGGCTTCGTGGAGTCGGCCAGAACCCGTACCACCACCTCGACGTCTTCGAGCACACGCTGGAGGCGCTCACGTATACGATGGGCGTCGTCGCGCAGCTGGGCGGCCGCCGCTTTCTCGCGACGCCCGAGGAGACGGGGCTTCCAGGTGTGGAGCCGCTCGCGCCCGTCGCCTGGGCGGTGCTGTTGCACGACATCGGCAAGCCCGTGGTGCGGGTCGTCGACGACCAGGGCCGGGTGATCTTCTGGCACCACGACGAGACCGGTCGACAGATGTGCGCCGACATCGGCCGGCGCTTCAACCTCAGCAACCGGTTCGTGGAGTACGTCGGCACCCTGGTGCGACAGCACCTTCGGCTCGGCTTCCTCACCCGCGAACAGCCGCTGACGCGCCGGGCCCTCGCCCGCTACCGGCGCGACGTCAGCCCGTGGGTGTTCGAGTCTGTGGTCGTCTCCCTCTGCGACCGGCTCGCGACCCGAGGCGAGAAGACGTCGCTCTCCTCGATGGCGCGTCACTACCGGCTGGCCCGGACGGTGTGGACGGAGGTCAACAAGGTCCCGGCGCCGCAGCTCCTGAGCGGCGACGACGTGATGCAGGTGCTCGGCATCGAACCGGGTCCGGCCGTCGGCCAGGCGCTGGACGCGCTGGAGGAGGAGATCGAGGCGGGTGAGGTCATGGACGCCGACGGGGCGCGAGCGTTCCTGCTGGACTGGTGGGGACGCGACGACGAGAAGGCGAAGGAGGAGGACGGGCGGGCGACGGGCCGCCCTCGCGCTCAAGGAGCCTCCGACCAGGCCGATGCCTGAGCTCCCCGAAGTCGAGACCGTCCGGCGGCGCCTGCTGACCTGCCTGCCCGGGCTGCTCCTGCGCGATGTGGTCGTCAACGACTGGACGGTGAGCGCGCAGACGGAGCTGGAGCTCAACGCGTACCTGGCGCAGCGACGGGTCACAGGAGTGCGCCGGCGCGGCAAGTACCTCCTGCTCGACCTGGGGCAACCGCAAGAGCGGGCCGCCCCTGCCTCCGACGGGCCGGCGGGCGACCCGCGACCGGCCGGCTTCGCGCACGATGGCCCGTCCGTCGCCGTCGTGCACCTGCGCATGACGGGCCAGCTCGTCTTCCGTCCCGAGCCGGGCGAGCGGCCGGCCCGGTTCGTCTGGGAGTTCGAGCCGGCTGCGACGCTGTACTTCCAGGACGTGCGGCGCTTCGGTCGCCTCTGGGCACTCGCGCCCGAGGACGAGACCGCGTTCTTCGAGGCTCGAGGGATGGGGCCCGAGCCGTTCGGTCCTGACTTCACCCCGGCGTACCTGCGCGGCGCCCTGACGGGCAGGAGGGCGCCGCTCAAGTCGTTCCTCGTGGATCAGCGCCGCATAGCGGGGGTGGGCAACATCTACGCCGACGAGGCGCTGTTCCGCGCCCGGCTGCACCCGCTGCGCGCCGCCGGGAGCGTCGGGCCGCGTGAGGCGCTGCGCCTGCACGCGGCCATCCTCGAGACCCTGCAGGCCGGCATCGACCACGAGGGCTCGAGCATCGAGAGCTTCATCGACCCGGCGGGACAGCGCGGGAGCTTCCAGGAGATCCTGAACGTCTACCAGCGCACCGGAGAGCCCTGCCGTGTATGCGGCACGCAGGTCGAGAGGGTGGTCGTCGGTGGGCGCGGCACGCACTACTGCCCTCGCTGCCAGCCGCGCCGCGGCGGTATGGCGCCGGGGTCGCGGCGTCGCCGCGGCGCCGTCACGCCGCCGCGAACGGCCAAACCCGCCGACTGGGAGGGACCGGACTGGTGAGCGCGCCGGCGCTCCCCTCCGCGGGCCGGTCGGCGTTCGCCCACGAAGGCGCACCCGCCGCCCCAGACAGCCGTCTCTACGTGGTCCTGACCCGCGTGCCTCGCCGGACGCGCCTGCACGTCGGCGCCCTGGGCGAGGTCACGGTGCAGCGCGGCTGGTACGCGTACGTGGGCAGCGCCGCCCGTGCGAGGGAGGCGCGCGTCGCGCGTCACCTCGCCGCGCGCAAGTCGCTGCGCTGGCACGCGGACTACCTGTTCACGGCGTTTCCGCCGGAGCGCGCCTGGCTCGTCGACGGCGCCGCTGGAGAGTGCGAGCTCGCCGGCGCCCTGGCGGCGCTGCCCGGCGCGGAGCGCCGCCCCCACCGCTTCGGCGCCGGCGACTGCCGCTGCGCCGGTCACCTCGTGCACTTCGTGCGCCGGCCCCTGCGCCGCGACTTGGCGGCCGCGGCTCGAGCCGCTGGCGCCTTGGAGAAGGGGGCGGTACGCGCCTTCGGCCGCCGCCCCGCCTCCTCCTAACCTCTTCGTCCTGCAAATCACGCACTTCTTCCCGGTCCGTACCTAGGTACCTGGGCAAACATACCTGGTACATCCGTCCTCCGTACCCAGAAAAGGCCTCAAGGCCTGGGCATCCCTGCCGATACACGGTCTCACTGCGGACGTTGCCCATCGTGACGACACCTTGGGAAGGGCCTCCGCAAACCGGTTAGGGATCGGCCCCCGCGACGGCCGACGCAAGTGGCGCTCGCAAGGTGCGGGCGAGGCACATACGGAGGAAGACATGAAGCGCATGAAGGTCCTGTTCGGCCAGCGGAGGATGATGGTCCTCGTGACCCTCACCATCCTGGTGCTCGCCGCCGCGGCGCTGGCTGCGTCGAGCGCGAGCTTCACGGCCACCTCGGCCAACCCCAACAACACGTTCTCTGCGGGCGTCATGTCACTGGGCAACTCGAAGGACGCCGCCGGTCTTCACAACGCAATCCTGACGGCTGCCGACATGGTGCCTGGCGACACCGAGTCGGGCACGGTGACGATCACCAACCTCGGTGACGCATCTGGTCGCGTCAGCCTTGGTACGAGCAGTCTCGTGAGCCCCGTCGGCGACAGCGGAGGTCAGCTTGCAGACGCGCTCGACATCGTAATCACCAACACTACTGCGGAGCCTGACTACGTGGTGTACGCCGGCAAGATCGATTCCGTTCCCGCCAATGCTTGGACCAAGGCTGCCAACGCTACGTGGGCTGCCGGCGAGGCAAACGACTTCAGCTTCGTGGTCACCTTCCCCGATACTGGCCTGCCCGGCAGTGCCACCACGGGCGACAACGCGTTTCAGGGCACGAACATGAGCATCCAGTTCGATTGGGCGTCCGTCCAGGACTGATCCCCTGACCTGACTTGACCCCAGAGGGGCGGGGCCGGGCCGGCGGCCCGGCCCCGCCCCCTCGCATCACCTGCCCCGAGACCGCCAGCGAAGGAGCGCCACGTGACCGCCAAGCACCTGACGAGGACGAAGGCCGGCAAGGCCCTTCTCTCGCTCGTCGTGCTGGCGATGCTTGCGGTCACGCTGCAGTCGCTGGTGTTCTCCGGCGCGACCTTCACGGCGAGGAGTTCCAACGCCTCGAACGTGTTCTCGGCGGCAACGCTCACACACACGAACTCGAAGGCGGGCCAGGTCGTCGTCGACGCCACGGGCCTGCATCCCGGCGAGACGAGGAGCAGCCAGCTGACGCTCACAGGTGGGGGCGATGTGACGGGTGTCTACACCCTGACCGCCGCGAACATCGTGGACACCCCGGTGTCGCCCGGCCTTTCGAACACCTTGATCCTGACGGTCAACGACGTCACCGGCGGGACTCCTGGTGCGCAGCTCTACCACGATACGGTCGCACGACTGAACGCGGTCACGCCTTCTCTGGGCCCCATAGCGCCCGGCGCTTATCGGGAGTATCAGATAGTGCTGGACTATCCGAGCAACGCACCCCCGGCGCTCGTGGGCGCCGCCATGGACCTGACGCTGCGGTTCACGGGGGTGTCGCCGTGAAGCGCGTTCTCGGCAGACTCCTCACGGCCCTGTGCGTCGCCGGCCTCGTCTTCGTCGTCTGCGCGATCGTGATCCCTGGTCTGCTCGGACTGCAGCGCTACGTCATCACGGGCGGATCGATGACGGGGACCATCCCGAAGGGATCGGTCGTGTACGCAGCGATCACACCGGTCGACGAGCTCAGGGTCGGCGACGTCATCACGTTCCATCCGCCTGGCTACCGACAGGCCGTCACGCACCGCATCATCGCCATCGAGCCCGGCCCGAACGGCGGGCGGGCGTACCGCACCCAGGGCGACTTCAACGATGCGCCGGATCCCTGGAACCCCGTGATGCTCAACGAGCCCGTCCAGGCGCGGTACGCGTTCCACGTCCCGGTGCTCGGCTACGTGCTCGCGGGACTCGCGGTCCGCAGCGTGCGCATCGCGCTGATCGGCCTGCCGGCCGTCGTCATCGCGCTGTCGATGCTCTGGTCGCTGTGGCGCCAGGCTGGTGAAGAAGTGGCGAGACGGCTCGAAGAAGAAGCAGAAGACGGGCTCCCCCATGATGCGAGGTGCAGGGCATGAAGACCCTCGCTCGGGCGCCGCTGAAGAGAGCGGGCCGGCGATGAGACGGCGGATGCTCGTCCTCGCGACGCTTGCGGGCCTGGCCATCGCGGCGACTCTCGCCGCCGCTTCACAGGCGTCGTTCACGACCGCCAGCACGACGCAGGTCGTGGCGTCGGTCGCCGACTCGCCTGTGTACTGGGCGCGCATCTACACACAATCGAGCCCGACGGGAACAGACCCGGACGGTCTGAACGGCTACTGGTTGCGCAACCCGCACCCTCCCGATGCGATGGCCGCCGGCGGCATCGATCTCTCGACGACGGTGAACCTTGGGACCTTCGGCAAGAACTTCAGCGTGACGGCGACCCGCGTGCTGACGATCAGGACACCGGAAGTCTTCCCCGATCCCGGGATCGCGCAGTTGAACGTGACGGTGACCGCGGTGCCCGACCCTTCGGGACAACAGCCGATCTCCAACTTCGGGTTCGACGTCGTGGGGTCGGGTGGCTATTCCCGGTCGTTCACCATGGGTCCTGGCCAGAAACGACAGCTCAACCTGGCGTTGCGCATGCGCGGCAACAACTCTGGGACGTACCGCCCCTCGGTGCAGATCGCGCTCACGCGCGCGGGACTGCCGAGCGTCTCCTACGAGATCCCCGTGACGCTGGTCTACAACTTCAACCTTTGATGACCGTGGAGCTCGGTCGTACCTCACAGTGAACGCCGCCGGCGGACCCTGATTCCTCCGGTCTTCCCTGGGAGACAGCCTGGATTCCTCATTCGCCGTGGGAAGCCCGCGTCCGATGAACCCCGCAGAAGCATCAACGACGTGAGGGTACTGTCACCTTCAGTGAACTGTGGGGGATGCGGTGTACGGAGCGGCGGCGCAGCGGACATCGGTGCGCAGGACGCTGGGGCGACAGGCGCCCGGCGAGAAAGCCCTGCCGACGGTCGTCATCCTCGTGCTGCTCGCCGTCTGCCTTGCGCTCGTCGCCGCGCCGTGGGCGCCGGAGCGTGGGGAGGCTGCCGCGCAGCTGTTCCTCGGCGCCGCGGCTCCTGCGGAGGCCGTCGCTACCGGCTCATGTTCCCGGGAAGAGACGGGGTCCGGCGCCCACCTCGCCGGCTCCCCCGTCTCCATCATGCCCGACCGGGCGGCGGCGGCAGACTGACGCCTCCGCCGCCCGGGCCGGACGTCACCGCGTTCGCGTCCGTCATCTCGATTCGTCCGCCCCGCCGGCCTGCTCGCCCGGCGGGGCGGCGCCATAGCCAGGGAAGACTACGGAAATCGTCGCGGCTGCCGATACTGAACCTGCATCACCGGCAGCCACGTGAGAACATGCGTGCACGCGGCAGGAGGACCGGCGTCCGGCGGGAGCGAGGGAGAGAGACATCACAGAGGGCGAGACACGGGGCATGAGGGGCAGAGGCGGCAGTCTGGGTCGCCGTAGCCTCGCCGTGGCCGCAACCACGGCGATCGTCCTCGTGCTGCTCGGGACCGTCGCGTACGCGGCGGTGAAGCCGGGCGGTGACGACGCCGGCCGGCAACTCAAGCAGAAGAGCGGCCGCGTGCGCATCAAGAACAGCCTCGGCGGCGACGCTCTGGTGGGCATGAGCGGGATGCTGCCGGGTGACAGCACCACGGGGACGGTCAGGATCGACAACCGGAGCAAGGTGCGCGCCCGCTTCTACCTGGGTCTCTCGAGACTCGTGGAGACCCAGGGCGCGGGCGGCGGGCGCCTCTCATACCGCCTCGTCCTCACGGTCAAGCGACTCTGGACAAGACGCAGGCCCCAGCTCGTCTACTCGGGACCCCTGCGTCAGATGCCCATGCTGAAGCTCGGTGTCTTCAGGCCGAACGAGAACCGGACCTACCGCTTCACCGTGCTCTTCCCCGAAGGCGGCCCGAGCATGGACGACCGCTACCAACGCGCTGCGACCAGCCTGCAGTTCAACTGGTACGCGCGGCGCGCTCGCTGACTCAGCCCTTCTTCTCCCACTTCTGCAGGTAGGCGACCTCGGCGAGCGTCTTGCCGGCGTCGATCTCGCCGCGCAGGCGGTTCTCCTTCTCGAGCACGTCCATGGCGCGGTTGGCCAGTTCTACGGCCTGTTCCTTCGGGAGGACCATGACGCCGTCGTCGTCGCCGACGATCCAGTCGCCCGGGCGCACCGACTGCCCGGCGACCGTGATGGGTACGTTGATCTCCCCGAAGCCCTTGGGCTCGCCGGCGTTGGCGCAGATCTTGCTGCTGAAGGCGGCAAACCCGAGGCGCGCGATCTCAGGAGTGTCGCGGATCGCGCCCCACACGACCAGACCGGCCAGCCCCTTGACCATCGCGCTGTGCGTCGCCAGCTCGCCCCACATGGCCGGGGTAGCGTCGCAGGCGTCGACGACGAGGACGTCGCCCGGCTTGCACACGTCGATGGCCTCGACCGGCTTGGCCCAGTCGCCGGCATAGGTGCGCACCGTGACGGCCGGGCCGCACATGTGCGCGCCCGGCAGCAGCGGACGGATGCCCGGCAGGCTCGGCTGGCGGTGCCAGGCGTCGCTGACGTTGGCCGTCGAGACCTTCTCCAGTACGGCACGGACGTCGTCCGCGCCGACTCGTTTGTACAGCGTGGTCTCGATGCAGACGCGTTCGTCGACGGCGCGGCGGATCTCGGCCGCCGCCGCCGCCGCATCGGCCGACTTGATGATGGCGCCGCCGACGACGACGATCGCGGCGCCCGCGTCCACCGCCGCGGCGGCCGTCTCGCTGTTGATGCCGCCGGCGACGGACACGGGGATGCTGACGGCTTCGGCCACGGCCCGCAGCGTGTCGAACGGCGCCTCGCCGCGCATCTGCTGGTCGATGGCCGTGTGGATGCCGATGTAGTCGGCGCCGAGCTCTTGCGCGTGCCGCGCACGCACGACTGGGTCGGCGACCTCGATCATGTCGACGATGAGCTTGCAGCCGTAGGTGCGCGCCGCCTCGGCGCACTCCCGGATCGTGCTGTCGCTGGCGGCCCCGAGCACGCCGACCACACCGGCGCCGGCCTTGGCCGCGTACTCCACCTCGGTCCGGCCGGCATCCATGGTCTTCATGTCCGCGACGATCGTCTTGCCGGGGAACTCGGCCTTCAGAGTCCTCACGGCGTTCAGTCCCTCAGCCTTGATGAGCGGCGTGCCGGCCTCGATCCAGTCTGCGCCGCCGGCGACGGCCTCGCTCGCCACCTCAACGGCGCGCGGCAGGTCGACGAAGTCGAGCGCGACCTGGACGAGCGGGCGCTCGCGGCCCGGGTCGCAGCCTTCGGTTCCCGGGCCACTGCCCGGCGTGACCTCGCGAGTCATACGCCCATCACCTGCACCACGGCGGAGCGCTCGCGCGGCCGCGCGTCGAAGTCGCAGAACACGATCTCCTGCCAGATGCCCAGGGTGAGGCGCCCGTCGACCACCGGCACCGTGAGCGAGGGCCCGAGCAGGCCGGCGCGGACGTGCGAGTGGCCGTTGCCGTCGCCGTTGTTGACGTTGTGCTGCCAGTCGCGGCCGCTCGGGACGATCTCCTCGAGCACCTGCTGCAGGTCCTGCACTACGCCGGGCTCGTATTCGATGGTGGTGACGGCGGCCGTGGCTCCCGGAGCGAACACCGTGACGGCGCCGTTGCTGATGCCGCTCTCTGCCACGCGCTCGCGGACCTCGTCGGTGATGCGTGTGATGGCGGCGTGGCCGGCGCTCGAGAACTCGACGGCGCCGGTGAAGACACGAGCGAGGCCTTCGCGCACGTGAGGCTCCTTGGTCCGGGGGGCGATGAGGGGGTTCACGGTGTCCTTCCTTTCGGAGTGGTCGCGTCCTGGACGGGGTACGCGCCGGCTGGTGAGGCTGTATCTGTTCGAGGAGCGGGACGGCCGCCTGGGGTGACGGCGACCGGGACGGTGTCGATGAGGCGGGTGGAGCCGAGGAGGGCCGCGGCGACGAGGCGCGAGCGCGGCCCGAGCTCGCCCTCCGGGACGAAGGTCTCCTCGTCCACCACGGCGAGGTAGTC
>DAIQNY010000042.1:0-18358 GCA_036788155.1 Actinomycetota bacterium
GGTTGCCGGGCGGAGTACTGGCCGCGGCTTGTGCCGCCGCGCAACGGCGGCGAGGCGGCCGCGGCCGAGGACGAGCACCTGGACCGCTACCTCCACCTCTTCATGCTGAACCGGGGCATCCTCATGACCCCATTCCACAACATGGCGCTCATGTCGCCGACGACAACGGAGGCGGACGTCGACCGCCACACGGAGGTGCTGCGGGAGGCGGCGCGAACGCTGGTCGGATGAGCCTCGAGGTCAGACGAGGTCTCGCTCGGCGGCCTCCACGAGCCTCCGGAGCTCCTCGCGCACCGCGGCGGGAAGCGGAGCGGGCGCGTGTGTCCGAAGTAGCTCACGCGCCCGCTCCTCCGCGTTCTGCAGGGCGCCGCGCTTGCCGGCCGCCAGCCACGCATCGTGCGACGTCCGGTCCCACACGCCGGGACGCCAGATCTCGCTCATGTGCGTTCGCGTGTGTCTCTCCGCCAGGTAGGTGCCGTTGGGGCCAACCTTGCGGATCACGTCCAACGCGAGCGTCTTGTCGCTGACTTCGACGCCGGCGGCCACCTTCTGCACGATCCCGTAGATCTCCGTCTCCAAGAGCAGGTGTGCGTAGCTCAAGGTCTTGGAGCCGTCCAGGAGCCCGCAGCCGCTCATCATCTCCGCGCCGGCACCCACGCTCGCGAAGGTGGAGAGGGCGTCGTCCACGGCCGCCTGCCAACCCGGCTCCTTCGCGCCGCTGGCCATGGTACCCATGTTCATGGCGAAGCCGAAGTGGTGGGCGAGCTGGGTGGCTGCGGCGGCCAGCAGGTAGTCCTCCGGGCTACCGCCCGTGTAGCCGCCGGTCTTGAGGTCCATCACCGAGGGCGCGCCGGCGAGGAACACGGGCGCGCCCGGATGCGCAAGCTGCAGCAGGACGATGCCGGCGAGCACGGCGGCGAGGTTCACGACGAGATTGCCCGCCATGGTCGCCGGAGCCGATGCGCAGGCCAGGGTCAGCGAGAGGAATCCCACCGGTACTCCTGCCTCGGCACACACGAGCGCGGCCTCGAGACTCACTGCCTCGTTACCCAGTGGGTCGATGGGGCAGGCGATCAGGCTCATGAGGGGCCGGCGGCGCAGCTCTTCCTCTCCGCCGGCCACCACGCGCGCCATCTCGACCACGCGGCGCGTCATGTCCTCACCCACCACGTCCACCGCCTGGAAGTGCTTGCTCGTGTTCGCGAAGATGGCCTCCGCCTCATGGAGCGGGCGCGTGGCGAGTGGGACGTCCTCAGCCGTGACCACTGGTCCCCAGTAGAAGCTGACCTCGGGAAGAGCGTCGATGAACCGTGCCGAATCGGCCACATCCTGCTTGCCGCTCGGGCGTACCTCGCCCGTGTCCGGATCCACGATCCGCACACCGCAGCCGTCGTTGCTGAGATGACAGGCCGAGCCGTCCAGGACGATGTCGCACCGAGGATCGCGGGCGGCGAGGAGCGGCGCCTTTGGCGCCAGCGCCAGCGCCGCCCGCACGACCTCCCGCGGCAGCAGGGCGACCTGGGTCGCCCGGTCGACGCGACAGCCATTCTCTTCGAGCGCGTCAAGCGCACGGGCCAGGGGAAACCGGACACCGACCTCCGCCAGTGTCCACAGGATCGCCTCTTCCAGACGCTCGAGGTCGGCCTCGCCCAGCACTGCCCACCGCAGGCGCGGCTGGATCGGGTCGGTCCGTGCGATCATGTGCGCCACAGCCCTCCTGGTCGCCGCCGATGATGCTATCGGCCGGGCAGAGCCCCGTCATCCCGCCAGTCACTCGACTGGTCGGCCGTGGCGCCGGACGAACGCGACGGGCGCCGGATGCAGAAGGGGGCGGCGGGGCGCCGTGCGCCCCGCCGCCCCCTCACGTGTCCCGCCGCTCGGCTGGACCGGTCAGAGGTTCTCGTCCCCCGGAGGCAGGGGCGTCTCTCCGCCGGGCCCCTGCGAGATGGGGATCTCGGGCAGAGCGGTGTCGCGCAGGTTGTCCTGGTTGAGCGCCGCGCCGCTCTCATGCTGGAGCGGCTCTGCGGCGACCGGATCAGGCGGATCCTGGTCCACATCGGTGATGCCGAGCTCGGCAGCGTGCTCGGGCTCCTTCTCGGGCAGGATGTGGCGCAGGAAGCGCCGCGTGCGCTCGTCCTTGGGATGGAAGAAGACTTCGGTCGGCGGCCCCTGCTCGATGAAGTACCCGTCGTCCATATACACGACCCGATCGGCCACGTCACGGCTGAACCCCATCTCGTGGCTCACGACGATCATGGTCATGCCGCCGTCGGCGAGCTCCTTCATGACCTTGAGCACCTCGCCGATCAGCTCGGGGTCCAAGGCACTGGTGGGCTCATCGAACAGCATGAGCACCGGGTCCATGGCCATCGCTCGCGCAATGGCCACACGCTGCTTCTGACCGCCGGACAACTGGCTCGGGAAGTAGTCCATGCGCTCGCCAAGGCCCACTTTGGTGAGCAGTTCGTGCGCCTTGCGAACGGCGACTTCCTTCTTCTCTCCCTTCACGAGGATCGGACCCTCTGTGACGTTCTCGGTCGCGTCCTTGTGCGGGAAAAGGTTGAACTCCTGGAACACCATGCCGCACTTCATGCGGATCTCGTGTACATCCTTCTTGAAGCGCTTGCCGTGGCTGCCACACGTGACGTGCACATCACCGACCCTGATCTCGCCGGCCGTAGGGTCCTCGAGAAAGTTCAGGCAGCGCAGGAAGGTGCTCTTACCGGAGCCCGACGGTCCGATGAGCACCAGCACCTCGCCTTTGTAGACCTCGAGGTCGATGCCCTTGAGCACGTGGTTGCGGCCGAAGTACTTCTGCAGGCCCTCGACCTTGACGACGAGCTCGCGTCCTTGTTCGTCCGTGATGGTCTCGTGCGCGTAGGTTCGTGTAGATGACATGCTACTTCGCCTTGCCCTTTTCCTTCTCGCGGGCCTTGTCGCGCGCCATGCGCGTCTCGAGCTTGGCCTGCCAGAAGCTGAAGAAGATGGTCAGGGCCCAGTACCACGCTGCGGCGACGAGCAGCGTGCTCATGAAGCTGAACGTGGCGGCGCCGGCCAGCTGAGAGCGCCGCAGAAGCTCTTCGACCGTGATGACCGAGACCAGGGAGGTGTCCTTGATGAGGGCGATGAAGTCGTTGCCGACCGCCGGGATCACGATCTTGAAGGCCTGCGGCAGGATGATGCGCCGCTGGGTCTGCCAGCCGCTGAGGCCGATAGCCCATGCGGCCTCATTCTGGCCCTTGGGCACCGCCTGGATGCCGGCGCGGAACACCTCGGTGAGGTAAGCGCCGTAGTTGAGCGACAAGGCAGCCACGCCAGACCAGAACGCCGGCGGGTTGTAGGAGTCCGGAAGGCCGAGAGCCCTGATGATCTCGGGAATGACCTGGTAGATGGCGTAGATCTGCAACAGGAGGGGCGTGCCTCTGAACAGGGAGGTGTAGAAGGTGGCGATCCAGTAGGGGATGCGTCCGAGCACCATGCGCCACATGTAGCCCCAACTCTGGTAGCGCTCCCATGCCTGCCTGAATGTCATCTTCTTGGAAAGCCGCCCCAGCGACCCGAACAGGGCCAGGATACAGGCGAAGACGATCGAGATGACGGTCAGCTCGACAGTGACGATGCCGCCGCGGGCGATGAACCAGAACCAGTCCCTCATCACGTCGATGCGAATGAGGCTCGCGCTGCCCGCGGCCCCCGTGGACTCGAAGCCCCACTCATGCGTGACCGTGATGCCGTCGGTGGTCACGAGATCGACCTTGAAGGTGTAGTCGCCCTCGGCATACGGCTCTTCCCACACGAACTGGAGCGTCGAGGTGGCTCTGGAGACCGCCGGTACGATGCGCGGCTCCGCGCTGAGGGCCTGCTCCTGGTCGTTGATGTAGAGCTTGCACTGCGGCAGGTCCAGTTCGGCGCCGTTGGGCTCGAAGTTGACCTGCACCTGGTCGCCGGTCCACCCCTTGAGCCCTCGCGGATCGTCGGGATTGGGGATGGTCCCGGTGACCTCTGGGGTGCCCTCCCCCGGCGCGGCCGGCGATGGCGATTCGGCCGCCAGCGCCACAGGTGTGAGCGCGGCCACCACCAGTGCGAGCATGGCCGCGAACAGGGCGACACTCGCGAACCAGTGTCGTTTGTGCATCGGCAAAGACCTCTCACTTGGGACTGCGGCGGGGGCCCCGTTTGGGACGCCCCCGCCGCAGTCGACCGGACACTACGCGGTTACGCCGATCGGCGGAACCGGCTTGTCGTCACTCCTTGACCGTCAGGTCGAGGCCGTTGTACCACTTCTTGCTCAGCTCGGTGAGCGTGCCGTCCTCGTGCATCTTCTCGACGGCGTAGTTGAGCATAGCGAGCCAGTCGCCCTCGCCCTGGTTGATGGCGAACGCGAGGTCCTCGTAGTACAGCGGGGCGCCCGAGAAGTCGAAGGGCTGGCCCTCCAGGATGGCCTGCTGCCCGGTCGGGCCCGCAGTCATCACGAAGTCAAGGTTGCCGTTGCGGAGATCCGGGAAGGCGTCCGCGTCCGTGGGATACGTCTTGACGTCGGCCTCGGAATCGGACTTGAGGAAGTCGTAGTAGGTGGTGGCGGCCCCGACGCCCACGGTCTTGCCGGCCAGGTCGTCCACCCCGGCGATCTGCGAACCGCCCTTCTTCACGAAGACCTGCCCGGAGGTGTAGTAGTACGGCACGGTGAAGTCGACGGTCTTGTCACGCTCCGCGGTGACGGTCATCGAGCCGATGGAGACGTCCCACTTGCCGGTCTGCAGACCGGGGATGACGGTCTCCCACTGCACGGTCTTGAACTCGACCTCGAGGCCGAGCTTCTCGCCCATCGCCTTGGCGACATCGATGTCGAAGCCCTCGAGTTCGCCCGTGTCCTTGTTGACCGAGCTCTGCGGCGCGTAGTTGGCGTCCGTGCTGACGATCACGGATCCCCTGTCGACGATGGTCGCCGCCAGACCGCTCGGGGCCTTCCCGAGGACCTGCTGCGCGATGTCGGCGGCGCTGGTCGCCTCCGGCGTCGGACTGCTTTCGGTCTCCGTCGTCCCCTCGTCGCCTCCACACGCCGCGAGGATGCCCGCGAGTGCGATGACGGCTACGAGCAGCACGGTCACCAGAATGTAGGTCTTGCCCTTTCTCATGCCTCCGTCCTTTCGGCTGACTTTTCCCGACGACCGCCGGCCACTCGGCGTGGACTGCGGGTGGCGGCCCCCACCGCCTGTCAGGACGTTCAGCGCCGCACTCCCCCAGCGCGACGTGTTCGCCTTGGATTTATACAGCACCAGCCTCAAAAGACAACCCTAAGCGAGGCTGATGGCGTCCAATCTTGGAGTGAGTTGTGAGAATCTGCGCACTCAGGCGGCGGCACCTCATATCCGCGCAAGCCGCCGCAGTTCGGCGTCCACGAGAGGGTCGAGGGCGGGAGGGCGATGAACGGCCGCCAGGCGAGCCACCCGCTCATGGGCTCGGTCGAGGGCCGTCTCCCTCCCACCGCCGGTCCAGTGGCGGTACGGGACGTCCACGGCGAGCGACGGCGCATCCGCCCTGGAAGGCTTCCCGCCGGCGGAGCCTCCGGTCAGAGTCAGGTCCACACCGGAGGCGATGGCCCGCGCCTGCGACATCGCCTCGACGCCGAGCGCCATCTCCTCAAAGCTGAAGATGCGGCCGCCGGACACCATTCCGACGCCGGTGAGCATGTCGACACCGGCAGCGAGCGAGAGGTAAGTCGTCGTCGTGTCGTCAAGGGCGGACTGCCAGTTCGGCTCCTTGGCGCCGCTCGAATTCACGCCACACTGCGTCGGCAGCCCGTAGAACTGACCGACGTCGCCCACGGCGGCGCCCATGATGGTGTCTTCGGGGGCGCCGCCGGTGAAGTCTCCGCTCTTGAGGTCCATCACGCTGGGAATGAAGCAGATGAAGACCGGCGCACCGGGGACCACCGCCTGGACCGCGCAGACGGAGCTGAGCGCTTCCGCGATGCCGACCGTCAACGATCCGGCCATCGTGATCGGCGTCGTGGACCCGCCCATGGGCATGGTCACGAAGCCGATGGGCACGCCGGCCTCGGCGAACACGAGCCCGGCCTCAAGCGTACCTTCGTCGTTGCCGAGAGGCGTGACCGTGCCCAGGAGCGCGCTCATCGGCGGCTCGGCCCTCAGCTTCTCTTCCGAGCCGCTGATCGCCAGTGCCATCTGCACCGCCGCTGCCGCCAGGTCCGGCTCGACGACGGTCACCGTCTGCACGTGCTTGCCCGTGTTGGCGATCGCCAGATACAGCTCATGGAGTCCCCGAACCTCGACCGGCCGGTCCTGCGCGCTCACGGCCGGCCAGCAGAAGTCCACCTCGGGGAGGCCATCGACGATGCGGCTGATGGTCGCCACGTCCTCAGCCGTCGTGTCCCGCTTCTCACCAGTCTCGAGGTCGTAGATCTCGACGCAACAGCCGTCTGTGGTGATGAGGGACCGCTCTCCAGTGACGATCGGTGCGCCGGCGCGTGCGCCGAGCGTCATGCGCGCCGGCGCCAGGTCCACGAGCCGGCGTACGAGATCCGGCGGCAGGGTGACGCGCACGCCGTCCACGGAGGCGCCGTGAGCCGCCAGGGCGGCGCGGGCCTGCTCAGACGGCATCGCCACGCCGGTCTCGGCGAGAACCTCGAGCGCCGCCGCATCCAGCCGCTCAAGGTCCTCCTGCGAAAGGATGGACAGACGACCGGCCGAACCGATCGTATGGGTCAGGGTCTCGGTCATCGTCGCAGTCTCCACTTCATCCGTCTGATACGTCACCTAGGACGGCTCGTCGTTCCCGGTCCGTCACCCCGGGTCGGCTCGGCCGGCCGGCTATGGAGACGACCGTGGGCGCCGTCACGGCTGCGAGGTCGGCGCTGCGGATGCGCAGCATGCTCGTCGTCGTCCCGCCCCCGCAGAAGACGACATCGGGCACAAACACACGCGGGTCGGCGACGACCGGGACGGCCGTCGCCAGCGCGCACGGCGGGACCGCACCCGGTGGGTATCCAGTCACCTCGCGCACCTCACCGGCCTTCGCAAGCCGCAACTCGGCGCCGCCGGCCGCACGCGCGAGCGCCGGGGTGTCGACGGTCGTGTCGCCGCTCACGAGCGCGACCACCGCGCGTGCGTCATCGATCATGAAGAGCAGCGTCTTGACGACCCGCGAGACATCAACTCCAAGCGCATCCGCGGCGAGACTCGCCGTTCGCGAGGAGGACGACAACCGGACGATCTCATGGGGGATCCCTCGCTCCACCAGGTCGTCGTGGACGTCGTGGCTGGATCTCACGGGGCTCCTCCTGGCAGGGGGCGCCAGTCTAGCACGTTGTGGCGCCCCTCCCGGCGCGGGTACCATCCGCGTCATGGACCGGAGCGGACCTCATCCCGGCACGGAGCCGGGGCCGGGCGCCTCTGGGTCGCGGCCCCGGCGACTGCGCCTCCTCGGCGATCTGCTGTTGATCGCCGGGGGCATCGTCCTCGCCTACCCCTTCTGGTCGGCGGGGTACGCGCAGGTGCAACAGACACGGCTGGACTCCGCCTATCGCGAGCAGTCGGCCGCGTTCATCCAGGACGCCGACGTCGCCACCGGGAGCACGGACCGCAAGGTGTCGGATGAGGTCCTGATCCGCCGCCTCGCCGCCCGGTACAGCCGGGAACTGGACGCCGGCGACCCGGTCGGCCGCCTGCGCATCCCACGCATCGGCCTCGACCGGCTCGTCCAGCAGGGCGTGGGGGGGCACCTCGCCCTCGATCCGGACGGCGACAAGGCGCTGCTTCGCAGCGGCCCGGTCCACTACGCCATCACGCCACTCCCGGGATTGGGTGAGCCGTTCGCCGTTGCCGGTCATCGCACCACCTACGGTGCCCCGTTCTACAGGCTCGATCGGCTGCGCAAGGGTGACCCGATCCTTGTGGAGACACCCTATGCGAGGTTCAGGTATGCCGTCGTCAAGACCACGACGGTCGACCCGACCGACGTCGGCGTGCTCCGGGACCGCGGCTACGGCCTGGTGCTCACCACCTGCACCCCGCCCTACAGTGCGGAGTACCGTCTGATCGTGTGGGCCACCCTGGAGAAGGCGCGCCCGCTGCGCGCCGTGCGCATCCGCTGAGACGCGTCAGCCCATGGAGGGCGCGCCCGGGAACGGTGGCCGCTCCCTCCCGCTCCCCGACAGCAGCATCGTCAGCAGTGTCGCACCGGCCTCGCCGCCCGGATACCCTGGAGGCACGAAGAAGACGCCCTCGGCTCCGGCCATGGAACTGAGGATGCCGGAGCCCTGGGGACCGGTGGTCGTGAAGCACACCCGGCCGTCCTCGTGAGTGAGCCGGCAGCGACGGACCTCTGTCCGCTGTTTGCTTCGTGGCACCGGCTCCGCGGACTCGGCGTAGAACCAAGGCCGATAGACGTCCTGCCGGCCCTGCAGGGCGAGGAGGGCCGGACGCACGTACATCTCGAACGCGACCATGGACGAGACAGGGTTGCCGGGCACGCCGAACACGAGCGTGTCGCCACGCGTGCCGAAGGCAAGGGGCTTGCCCGGTTTCGTGGCGACGCCCCAAAAGCGGCGTTGCACACCAAGCTCGTCCTGCACCTGCTTGACGAAGTCGTAGTCGCCCACGGAGACACCGCCTGTGGTGACCACCACGTCGTTCTCGAGCGCCGCCGCCAGCAGGCGCCGCGTCTCGTCCAGGTCGTCGCGTGCGATTCCGAGCAGGATGGGGTCGGCGCCGGCCGCGACTGACTGCCCGTAGGCGGTGTAGGAGTTCGAGTTGCGGATCTGGCCAGGACGCAGCGGCAGCCCGGGCCCCACGAGCTCGCTGCCGGTCGCGAGGATGGCCACGCGCGGTCGCCGTGTCACCCTGACTCGCTCGACGCCTACCGCCGCGAGCAGGCCGATCTCCGCACCGCCGAGAGGAGCGCCGCGCTCCAGCAGGACGTCACCGACGCTGACGTCCTCGCCAGCGCGGCGCACGTGTGCGCCGGTCTCAGGGACCTTCTCCACCGTCATGACCTCCTTGGAGGTCGAGGTGTGCTCCACCTGCACCACGGTATCGGTACCGGGCGGGAGCGGCGCGCCCGTCATGATGCGCGCCGCCTCTCCGCGAGCGACGGTCTCCGCGACATGCTTGCCGGCCGGGATGTCGACGGCCACCCGGAAGTCGCGCCTGCCGTTCTCGAGCTCGACACCCGCGACGGCGAATCCATCCATGGCCGAGTTCGCGAACGAGGGCACCTGTTCCGGCGAGACGATGCGCTCCGACGAGGCGCGACCCAGCGCCTGGAGCAACGGCACCTCTTCGTCGGCGAGCGGGCTGACGGCGGCGAGCACAGCGTCGATGGCTTCGTTGATGCTGATCACGGTTGTCTCCCGAGTGGATTCACATCTGTGTACGCATCTTAGTCAACTCCCCGCCCCCGAAGCCCGATGCACTACCTCGAGAGAGGACCAGAAGGAGGGCTGTCGTGGCGAGAGACCAGGAGCAGACCCGTTCCGACCGCGACCTGACCGGCTTGCGGGAGCGCCGCGTCAACGTTCTGCGGGACCTTGTCGCGGAGCGGGGGTACGACGTGCCGGCGGAGGATGTCGCCGCCAGCATCATCCGCGACGCGATCGTGATCGTGTCGCCAGCGCCACAGCACTGAACAGAACCAGACCGATCGCCGCGCCGACCGCATTGACGATCACATCGGCGGCTTGGGCGTCACGGTACGACAACGGCCCTTGCACCACCTCGACCACTCCGCCAAGCGCGACAGCGAGCACCCAGCCGAGCAGCAGTCGCTTGTGCTCGAGCCCCCACCCCCTCAGAGCCCCGCCGAGCAGGAACCCGAGCAGCACGTACGCCGCCAAGTGACCCAGCGTCGTGGCGATGTCGTCGTGCCCGCCGGAGACGGCTTCGACCGTGCTCTGCGTCGGCAACAACCCGGTCACGAGGATGATCGCAGCCCACACCGCGGCGGCCGTCTGCCATAGTCGGAGTGATCGTGTCATGCCGTGGGCCGCAGAGCTCCGGCGAACTGCTCCGCGCCCCATCCGACGAGCGCCACAACCGATCCGCCGTGGACGACGATCCGGGCGCCGTGAGACGTCGTGACGTGGTTACCCAGACCCAGACACGCGGTCGCCGACAGGAGGCCGTGGTCGAGTGGGTAGTCGAGGCCTGACAGTGAGACGGTGGCGTCGGCGCCGATTGGAGCGAGCGAGACCCGCACGCCGGCCGAAGCCCCCAGCGTGACGTCGGCGGGCGCGGTGAGGACGGTCACCGCGAGGTTGGGGGCCGCGAGGCGCGCGACGACGCCGCGCGCCTCCAGTCCCCGCAGGATCGCCAGGTGCCCCAAGGTGTGGTCGAGGGCACCGGTCGCGCCGACGAGCGTGACGCGCGCGGCTCCTCTCCTCAGCGCCTCATCGACCGCCAACTCCCCGTCAGTGACATCCTTGCGGACTGGGTGGCGGAGCATGTCGACGCCGCCTTCGTCAAAGGCCACGAAGGCCTCATCGTCGAGAGAGTCGAAGTCACCGACGACCGCGTGGGGTGTGACGTGGAGGGCGAAGAGGAACGCGCCGCCGCCATCGGCTGCGACGAGGATGTCGGCGTCGGTCGCAAGAGCACGGTGCCAGGCCGGGTCGCTGTACTCGCCGTCGAGGAACACGACGGCGTGCGGGCGACCCGGCGTGTTGGCACCGTGGTCGCTCACGAGACCGCCCGCCGGGAGTCGGGGAAGGCGGCGTCGTAGGCCCTCAGCAGCGGCCACAGCACCAGAGCGGTCACGACCGCCGACGGCAGCAGGTACAGCAGGTTATACGTGATCGAGTACAGCCAGGGGGCCTCCCACGCGGGCGCGTACTCCGCGAAGAAGATCAAGCCCGAGAGGAAGTGGCACGCGAAGCGTGCGCCGGTGCCGACCGCGACCCCAGCCGTGAGCCGCGCCCATCCGCGCGCGCCGGTGAGGGCGCCGATCGGCACGAGCCCCGCTAGCCCGAGACCCGCGAAGGCCAGCGGGTAGTCGAGCGCGGCCTGGAGCGGGTGGTAGATGTAGGGAGCGCCGCCCATCCCGCTGAGCTGGAGAAGCCCGAACAGCGCGCCTGCCACGACGCCGGGGAGCACGCCGCGTCGCAGGGCGATGAACAGGATGGGCAGCATCTCGAGCCCGAACGACCCGCCTTGCGGCATGCGCAGCGGGAACGCCTGAGCCAGCAGGCTGAGGGCGATCGCGAGCGCAACGGCCACGGCGATCTCAGCGATGGCCCTCACGCCCCAGTGCGCCGGGTTGAGGTTGAGACGGGCGCGCACGTCCGGCGCGCCCGCGGGGGACTGGGCGACAGGTGTACTCATCTCGACATCTCTCCCTTCGCTGGCATTACCCAGCAGCGCCCGGAGGCGCCGCCGCCCCGAGGGGGCGGTCAGGTTCGACGCGTCGGCGCCAGGAAGCGCCATCTCAGCTCCTCGCACGGGAGCTCCGCAGGGACTCGGACAGTCTAGCGCAGTGAGCTGGCAAGGGCGACGGGCGGCCGGGAATGTTTCATCACGCCGCCCGCCCGTTCACAGGGTTCTGTGGAGAATGTGGATAACTGGCTTTTGCCATGCTCTCAGGCTCACGATTGCGGTGGAAAAGACGTTGACGAAGAAATGCTGCCTTGACACCGCGCTGACAACACCTTCATACCCAGAGCTCTGCATTTTCCAGCGAAATCACGCTTGGACGCCCATCGGCACAGGGGGTTGACAGAGGGCCGCAGTCTTTGTTCGAACCTCTGGTGTCGAGCAGGGGCCAGATGCCCACCCTGAAATCGAGATTTCCACAACAGCCGCAAATTGGGCATTCTCGGAGCGCGAGTGGGCGACACTTTCCACAAATCGTGAACAGCCTGTGGACAACTTCCCTGTTTGCCCTGCAAAACCACGTTTCATCTCCCCCCATGGAGGCTTCCGGCGTGCCCTGCTATACTCGGCGCCCCAATGGAGTCGTTCCTCGACAGGCTGCTCGCCGAAGAGGGGGCCGCCGCCCGGCAGTCCGCGACGCGGACTGCGTCTCCGGCGGCCCCGGCTGCCGCGGAGCCGGACACCCCCATGTACAACCCCGCCGCTGAGGCACAGGAGCCGGATCTCCCGGCCGCTCCGCAAGGCCTCGGCGCTCCTCGCATCGCGATCTACGACACCCTCACCAGTCCTCCGCGCGTCATCGCCGTGGAGGAGGAGGACCTGCCGGCGCTGGTTGCCTCTCTGGCCGAGAAGACCTACCACTACTGCCGCGAGCAAGGCGGCCAGGTCCCGTACTCCGTGATCCAGGAACTCATCGAGAACCTGCTGCACGCCTACTTCCGTGATGTCGTCATCACCATCCTCGAAAACGGGCAGACCATCCGCATCTCGGACCATGGACCCGGGGTGGACGACAAGGAACGCGTCTTCCAGCCCGGCTTCACGACCGCGACCTCCAGGCAACGGCAGATCATCCGTGGTGTCGGCTCGGGGCTTCCTCTCGCACGTGAGTCGCTCCAGTTCCTGCGCGGGATCCTCACCGTCGAGGACAATCTCGGCACCGGGGCGGTCTTCACCATCAAGATGCCGTCGGTCACAGAGACCCCCGCCCCGCCGGCGGGCGCGCCTTCCGTGAAGCTGACGACCCGGCAGACCAAGGTCCTCGTTCTGCTCATGGAGCTCGGCTCCGCGGGGCCGACAGCCATCGCCCGAGAGCTCGGCTTCTCGCCGGCGACCGTGTTCCGGGAACTCGTTGTACTGCAGGACATGGGGTTGATACACTCGCTCGGCGACGGCAAGCGAGCCTTGCGAGAGGAGGGCCTCCGCCTCCTCGAGAGCATCCTCTGACCGACGCTCACGGATCACCCGGGTAGGCCGCCGCGTCCCCGGGACCGACTGACGGGGCAGTCACGGACGACGAACTCACACGAATCTGGGAAGAGGCGAAGAAGCACCTCCGCGGTCGTCTGAACGAGTCCGCCTTCCAGTTCTGGTTCGACAGAACGGTGCCTCTCGGGCTCGACGGCGGCGCTTTCGTCATCGGCGTGCCCAACGACTTCGCCCGCGAGTGGATCGAGAAGCGGCTCGCCAGTCAGGTCGCCGAGGCGCTCAACGAGGTCCTCGGCGACTCTGTCGATGTCAAGGTCGTCGTGGACGAACGCGCGGCGGCGCTGCCGCAGGCGGCCACCGAGGAAGCGGCCCCGGCGCGCGTGCCCGAGGACGCTCCGCCGCGCGCCCGTCGACGGAGCCGGAGCGCCAAGAGCAGGTCCTCGCGAGCGGCCGGCGACCTCAACCCTCGCTACATCTTCGACCGCTTCGTCACCGGCCCCAACAACGAGTACGCCACCGCGGTCGCGCACAGCGTCGCCGAATCGCCTGCCTCGGCCTACAACCCCGTGTTCATCTACGCCGACACGGGGCTCGGCAAGACCCACCTCATCCAGGCGATCGCCCACGCGGCCCTGGAGCAGCACCCCGAGCTGCACGTCCGGTACGTCACGTGTGAACGGTTCACCGACGACTTCATCAACGCAGTCACGGACAAGGGCCGTATCGAGGGATTCAAGCAGACCTACCGAGACAACGACCTGCTCATCGTCGACGACGTTCAGTTCCTCGCCGACAAGCAACAGACACAGGTGGAGTTCTTCCACACGTTCAACGCCCTGTACGAGGCAGGTAAGCAGATCGTCATCACGAGCGACCGGCCGCCCCGGGAGTTGGAGGAGTTGGAGGACAGGTTACGCTCCCGTTTCGGCCAGGGCGTGGTGGTGGACATCAGCCGGCCGGACCTCGAGACCCGCATCGCCATCCTCCGCAAGCAGGTCAAGTGGGAGGGCTTCGAGATCGCCGAACCGGAGGCGCTGGAGTGGATCGCGCAGAAGATCACCTCCAACATCCGGGAGTTATATGGGGCGCTCACCCGCGCCGTGAGTTTCGCGTCCATCCGTGGCAGCGAGGTCACCCTCGAGATCACGAAGGAGGCGCTCAAGGACATCGTCCCAAAGGCGTACCAGCACCCCGTCACCATCGAGATGGTGCAGAACGAGGTTGCCCGCCAGTTCGGCCTCCACGTGAACGACCTCCGCGGCAACCGCCGCACCCAGGATGTCACGTACGCGCGGCACATCGCGATGTACCTCTGTCGGGAGCTCACCGAGTCGTCGCTACCGCAGATCGGCTCCAAGTTCGGCGGCCGCCATCACACCACTGTCATCCACGCCGTGGACAAGGTCGAGCGGCAACTCAAGGACGGTCACGACCCGCAACTCCAGGATCTCGTGGCCCTCATCTCCGCGCGACTCAAGTCCGCTCACTGATCCCTGCGACGCGGTCAAGGGGGGTCGACGACGTCGTCCATCCATCGCCCGCGCAAGGCCTTCACGGCGGCTGGACCTGTGCTCTCCACACCCCCCTGTGGAGAGGGCCGTCGTCACCTGTGGACGATAGCCAAAACGCCGTCGAAATCGGCTATGCTTCCGTCTGTATCGAGGCATCGGGGGGAGGACCGTCACGTTCTGCACACACCGTCCACAGCACAGTGCAGACGCAGTCTCCTCGCGGCGAGCAGCGAGAAGACCGCTTCTCCACATCATCAACAGAGGCTGTGATGATGGCGAGGAGTATCTACTTCTCTTTTCTTTCATAAGGAGTCGGGATGAAGTTCACGTGTGATCGCTCTGCGCTGGTCGACAAGCTTGGCGTCCTCGCGCGGGGCGTCTCCACACGCAGCGCTCTCCCGGTGCTGTCCGGCATCCTGCTTCAAGCCGGCGAGGGCCGTCTCGACCTGTTCTCCACCGACATGGAACTGTCCATCAAGGCCAATCTGACCACGGCGGTGGAGCGCGACGGCGAGATCGTGGTTCCGGCGCGTCTCTTCAGCGACGTCATCCGCAACCTTCCAGACGAAGACGTCGTGATCGAGGCTGGCGAGGCCGCCGTCAAGGTGAGCGCCGGACGAGCAGCCTTTTCGCTCAACGCGTGGGCCGCCGCCGATTTCCCACAGACCTCCACCTTCGACATGTCCGGCGCCTTCGTCGTGGGTCGCGATCCGTTCGTCGAGACCCTGAACAAGGTGGGCCGAGCTGCCTCCCGGGACGAGACGCGACCCATTCTCACCGGCGTCCTCATGACCATCACGGGAGACACGCTGAAGATGGTCGCCACCGACAGCTACCGCCTCGCCGTCAAGGAGACGGCGCTTGATCACCGCCTCGAGGCGGACGTGCAGGCTATCGTGCCGGTCAAGGCGCTCGGCGAGGTCACGCGTCTAGCTGCCTCCCTCGGCCCCGGCGGCATCGAGGTGTCCATCGGCGAGAACCAGGCGGTGTTCAAGCTCGGCGACCCGACGGGCGACGTGTGGATCGCCTCCCGACTCATCGAGGGGCAGTTCCCGAACTATCGGCAACTGCTGCCGGAGACGTTCGACCACGAGGTCAGTATCGACCGGGGCCAGCTCATGGCGACGGCGCGGCGCGTCAGTCTGCTGGCGCAGAAGAACGCGCCGCTCCGAATGGCGTTCGCCGAGAATCGGCTCACGCTCAAGGCGCTCACTCAGGACGTGGGTCAGGCGGAGGAGACGCTGGACGTGGAGTTCGGCGGCGAGCCGTTCGAGATCGGGTTCAATCCCGGGTACCTCATCGAGGGCATCGATGCCGTGGACGGGGATGCGGCGCGGTTGCGGTTCACAAGTCCACTCAGGCCTGGTCTCGTCAGCGGCTCCGGCGAGGACTTCACGTATCTCATCATGCCGATCAGGCTGAGCAGTTGACGACTGCCGCCTGATCGAACCTGCCTGCGACATGGATGACGTCGCCGTCAGCGGCCCTCTCCCATTGGGGGCGTTCCTCAAACTCGCCAGCGCGGCGCAGACGGGCGGTCACGCGAAGGTCCTCGTGCAGTCGGGTGACGTCGCCGTGAACGGCGAGCCGGAGACGCGCCGCGGTCGTCTCCTCGCTGTCGGCGATGTAGTCGCCGTGCAGGGCCGGGAGTATCGCGTGTGGTCGTCTCCGGCCTGAGACTGGTCAACTTCCGCTCGTACTGCGACACCGGCGTCCGCTTCGGCCCGGGCCTCAACGTCGTCGTCGGGCAGAACGCGACGGGCAAGACCAACCTTCTCGAGGCGGCCTGGTTCGCACTCCGCGGCAGCTCGCCCCGGACTCGGAGGGACGAGAAGCTCATCACCTGGGGCGAGCAGTTCGCGCGCGTGGAACTCGATGTGGACGTGCCGGGCGCCGGAGAGCAGCGCGTCGAAGTGGGCTTCGCGCCCGGCCAGGGAAAACGCGTGCGCTGGGAGGGGCTGGAGGTCTCGTCACTGGACGATCTGCGCTCCAGGAGCCAGGTCTTCATCTTCGTCCCGGAGAGCCTGCTGCTCGTGAAGGGCAGTCCCGCCCGGCGGCGCGCCCATCTGGACGCCTTCGCCGCCGCGCTGGACCCGCAGTACGCCGCCGCAATCCGCGAGGCGCAAGGGGTCTTGCGGCAGCGCAACGCGCAGCTTGCGGCGGTCAAGAGCGGCGCCGATCCGGCGGCGCTCGACCCGTGGGACGTGCAGTTCGCCCGCGCCGCGGTCGAACTGGGGCGCCGGCGCCGCGATCTCGTCGCCGAGCTCTCGGCCGGCTTCGAGGAGGTCGCCTGTGCACTGGCCCCGGCCGGCGAGCGCTTCACCCTCCGGCTCGTCACGCACCTGGAAGGTGTGGCGTACGACGAGACGAGACTGCTCGAAGAGCTGCGGGCGCGCCGGCCGGGCGAGGTGAGTCGCGGCCTCTCGCTCTTCGGCCCGCACCGGGACGACCTCAAGTTCCTCGAGATGGGTCCGGGACCGGCGGATGAGGGAGGCGTCTCGAGCGTGAAGGGCGGACTCGCCTGCGGGCCGGTCGAGTTTCCCCGGGGAGGACGTGACCTCCGCCTGTTCGGATCACAGGGCGAGCAGCGCGCCGCCGTCCTGGCGCTGCTCCTCGCGGAACAACGTCTTGCTGCGAAGGTCACCGGCCAGCAGGGACCGTTGTTCCTCGACGATGTCATGAGCGAGCTCGACGACACGCGGCGCCGTCTCCTCGTGGGTATGCTCGGCGCCGCAGGGCAGGCGATCATCACGACGACCAACAGGCAGTACTTCACCCCCGACGAGCTCGCCGGAGCGTCGGTCATCGAACTGCCCCTGCGGGGGTCACTCGCCGCCGGCGACGCGATACCCCCTCTTCAGGATGAGACCCCCGCGCCGCCCGACCTGGACGCGCTGTGAGTGGTGAACGGACGGGCGGAGGGGAGCGCCGGGAGGGCGCACGCCGCGGCGACCTTCCGAGGCGGCTCGGCGACATCATCACACCCGCCTTGAGCCGACTGGCGGGCGGAGACGAGGCGCGTGCGTACGCCGCGTGGACGCGCGCCGTCGGAGAGCCCGTGAGCGGTGGCACGCGTCCCAAGGCTTTCCGCCGCGGGCAACTCATCGTCGAGTGCGCCTCGTCCGTGTGGGCCAACGAGCTCACTTACCTCGGCCCTCAGATCTTGCGGCGAATGGACGAGGTGGCGCCCGGGCATCCGGTCGAGCGCTTCCGCTTCATCGTTGGGCGGCTGCCGAGACACACGGCTCCGAGTGACGCCGATGCACCCGAGAGCGATTGCCCGGACACAGCTCGAGACAGTGCCGGGCGCACGAGCTGCCGGGGGCGCCGAGAGGCGGAAGCCCCAGCCGGGCAGGGATCCGGTCTCTCCGCGGCGAAGGAGAAGTCTCGGCGCCGACCGGCCGCGCCGAACGGGCAGGAAGCCATGCGTATCACGACGGAGGGAGTCGGTGACGGACGACTACGGGCGGCGATCGAGGCCGCTCTGCGACCGTCATCGGAGAAGCCCCCTCAGGCCTCCGGGAGCGGCACCCCATCTGGGTGACAAAAAGTGCCTCTTTGCGGCGATTTTGCGCTCCCTTCAGGCTCGACCTGAACGTCAGCTTCTGGTATACTCGAGCAGGCAGGTACGGCCTGCCTCCCACTACACTGCCCAAGCCTTCGGCCACTGTGAGGTCGTGTGAAGAAGTCGAACTACGACGCCCAAGATATCCAGGTTTTGGAAGGCCTCGAGCCGGTACGCGAACGGCCCGGCATGTACATCGGCTCAACCGGCCCCCGAGGTCTTCACCACCTCGTCTACGAGGTCGTGGACAACTCGGTGGACGAGGCCCTCGCCGGGTACTGCACCGCCATCACCGTCACCATCAATCCCGACAACTCCATCACCGTCGCCGACAACGGCCGCGGCATCCCCGTCGGGATCATGGAGAAGTACAACCTTCCCGCCGCCACCATCGTGCTCACGATGCTGCACGCCGGCGGCAAGTTCGGCGGCGCCGGCTACAAGGTATCGGGTGGTCTCCACGGCGTCGG
>DAIQNY010000043.1:0-18247 GCA_036788155.1 Actinomycetota bacterium
TCTCGCCGCGCTGCAGGTCCTTCTCCGCCAGCTTGGTGAACATCTCGTTGATGCTCGCGTCGCCCGTCTGGGACACCGTGAAGCCGCGACCCTCGGCCGCCATGACCGTTTGGTGCAGCTCATCCACATGCTTGAGCGCGTCGTCGATGTCGCCGGCCATGACCACGGGGATCAGCGTCGCGTGCCGGTCCTTGGACACGGCGGTCGGGTCTTTGGTCTGGTAATAGGTGGAGACGCCCTTGACCACGTCCGGGCCGAGGGCGGTGATTCTGGCGGCGAGGTCGTCGACGTAGGCCTCGAAGGATGCGTAGTCGACAGTCGCCGTCGCCGAGCGCACGATCACGAAGTCAGTGATCTGGCGCGGGCCGGTCAGGCGCTTCTCCAGGAGTTCCTGCCCGACGAGGCTGTCGGGCTTGGCGGCACGGAACTTCATGTCCGAGGTGAGTCCCGTGCCGAGGAACGCGCCGACGGCGGCGACGCCGAGGACGATGAGCAGCGCCCACAGCCCGATGGTGCGCCACGGATGCAGCGCGCTCGTTCGGGCGAGGCGGGCGGTGAAGCCGCCGCTCTCTCTGCCAGGCTTGCCGGTTGTCTTGTCCCTGTGCGACATGGTCGCCCCCTCCGTGGTGTGTCGTTGTCTGCGCTTCATGACTGCTCCCCTGGCTCGTTCGTCTTCGGGTCGCCCTCAGCGGCGGGGCGATGCTGTGCGGTGTCGTCTGGACAGATGCGGCCGTGCTGCATGGGCCGGAGCGACGCGGCCACGACGTCCGGCGCGTCGACCATGCTGATGTAGGCGTCGCCGCCCGCCGCCAGCGCCTCGCGGCGCATCTCCGGGCGGGGACCAAGCACGACGATCCGGCCGCCGCAGGAGCGCCGCACGGCGCTCAGGGCGGCGGCCGCCCCGGCGGACACCAGGTCCCAGGCCACGATGACCAGGTCGGGACGCAGCGACAGGGCCAGGCGCTCGAGAGCACGCAGGTCACCCGCCTCGCCGGCGACTCGCATCCCGAGGCCCTGCACGACCAGGTCGCGCAGGGCGTTCCGCACCATCGACTCCTTGTGGGCGAGGAGGACCCGTGCTCCGTCCGCCTGCTGCTGCGTGCCTGTATCCATGCCTGGAGCGTAGAGGGCCGGCCACCCCGGTGCGCCCGCCAGCCGGACGGACTTGCGGCTGCCGAGATGGGGAGTCCTGTACCTGGCCAGATGGCGGGGGAAGCCGCTATACTGCTGCGGTCGCGCACTCCACGTGAGTACGGCCGCCCAGCACGAGGATCTACGTAGAAGTCCCTCTCCTCGCCGACCCCGAAGGGAGCGCCAATACCAGTCCACGATGTGATCAGGGTCATGATCGTCGACGATCATGCCGTCGTCCGCAGCGGCCTCTCCGCCTTCCTCCTCGCCTTCGACGACCTCACGTGCGTGGGCGAGGCGACGGGCGGCGCCGACGCCGTGGAGAAGTGCAGGACGCTCGAGCCGGACGTCGTGCTCATGGACCTCCTGATGCCCGAGGTCGACGGAGCGGAGGCGACGCGCCGCATCAAGGAGATCGCGCCGTCCGTCCAGGTGATCGCCCTCACCAGCTACAAGGAGGACGATCTCGTCCAGGGAGCTCTCAAGGCGGGGGCGCTCAGCTACCTGCTCAAGAACGTCTCGGCCGACGAGCTGGCCGGTGCCATCAGGGCGGCGTACGCCGGCCGGTCCACTTTGGCGCCCGAGGCGGCGGAGGTCCTCATCAAGGCCGCGACAGAGCGTCCCGCCCAGGACGAGGGTCTGACGAGCAGGGAACTCGAGATCCTCGCGCTCATGGTCTCCGGCGAAAGCAACCCGGACATCGCCGAGAAGCTCGTCGTGAGCAGATCGACGGTCAAGTTCCACGTCAGCAACATTCTGATGAAGCTCGGGGCCGCCACGCGCACGGAGGCCGTGGCCATCGCCCTGCAACGCGGACTGGTGGGATGAGGCTCACGCGCGTGTGCGCCGCGGCCGCGATCGCGGCCGGGCTCCTCCTCGGCCTCGTGGCCTGTGGGGGCTCCTCCGGCTCGCAGAGCCAGACCACGGCCCCCCAGAAGGTCAGCCTGCAGCTCAACTGGTTCCACGAGGCCGAGTTCGTGGGGTACTACGTCGCCCGCGCCAAAGGCTTTTATGGGGCCGAGGGCCTTGACGTTGAGATCCGCGAGGGCGGCCCCGGCGACCCCGCCATCGGCCACGTGCTGGACGGGACCGCGGACTTCGCCATCTCCTCCTTCGGCGAGACCAGCGAGGCGACGACTGCCAGACAGCCTGTCGTCGCCGTCATGTCCGCCTTCCAGATCCCGCCGCTGGTGATCTTCTCGCTCGCCGGCTCGGATATCACACGACCCGGCGACCTGGCGGGCAAACGCGTCGGCATCACGACCGACTACTGGCGAGAGGTGCTGGACGAGACCCTGCTGGCTGCCAACGTGGCTCCCTCGCGCGTAAAGAAGGTCGAGGTGGAGACCGACGACCTCGAGGCCCTGTACGAGCGGCGCGAGGTGGACGCCTGGCTCGGGTACGCCCAGGACGAGCCGATCAAGGTCGAGATGGCCGGCTTCGACGTCTCGACCATCTACCCCGCCGACTACGGTGTGGGCGGGTACGAGGGCCTGGTGCTGGTCCGCGACGAGGACGTGCGCGACCGACCGGATGTCGTCGGTGCTTTTGTCCGCGCCAGCCAGCGCGGGTGGCGCTACGCGGTCGAGCATCCGGACGAGGCAGCGGGGGTCCTACTCGACTGGGCTCCCGACCCCGGCCTCGAGTTCCAGAAGGCGGCGGTGCGCGCCGTGGGACCTCTGGTCGACGCGCCGGGAGCGCCCATCGGCTGGGTCGATGAAGAGCGCTGGCGGATGCTGATCGGGTCCGGCTATCGTCCCGAGCATCCCGGCTACACCATGCGGTTCTCCTCCCCCGGACCCTGAACGACGGAGGGTCAGTGCCACGGCTCAGGCTGACGGGGACCCCTTCAATCCGCACGAGGCTCCTGCTGTACTTCGTCTGTGTGGTCGTGCTGACGGCCGGTGCAATCAGCGGCATGACGGCGGTGATCGAGTCCAGAGAGGCGCACAACAGGATCGTCGCGCAGCTCAGGTCGGTCGCGACGCTCAAGGAGCAGCAGATCACCTCCTGGGCAGGCGGCCTGCGGCTCAACCTCGACATCGTGCTGCTCGAGGAGGGCGTCACGACCGATCTGATGACGCTCACGCGGAGGGCGGTCTCGGCCGCCGAGCGCAAGGCGGCCTACCGCCGCGTGCGGAGCCGGTTCGTCTGGGTCGCGGAGCGGGCCGGGCTCTTTGAGGAGGTCTTCTTCATGGACCCGGCCGGCCAGGTGCTCGTCTCCACCGACCGCGGGCACGAGCGGCAGCAGCTCGGCATGAACGAGTTCTTCATCAAAGGCCTGCGTGCCGAGTTCATCCAGGAGCCGTCCTACTCTCTCTCGCTCGGCAAGATGACCCTTGTCGCCAGCCGGCCCGTGCTCAAGGGTGGGCTGTCGACCGGTGTGATCGCGGGTCGCGCCAGCCTCGAGAGCCTGAACGACGTCATGGCCGCGCGCGCCGGTCTGGGCGAGACGGGCGAGACGTACCTGGTGGGTTCGAACCATCGGCTGCTGACGGACCTGCGTCAGGACGGTCACGAGATCCCCAACGCCTACATCCGCACCGCGGGCGCCGACGCGGCCGTTGGGAGTCACCGCGGCGGGTCGGCGACCTACACCGGCTATGCCGGCCAGACGGTGGTCGGCGTCTACGAGTGGATTCCAAGACTCAAGGTCGCACTGGTGGCGGAGCAGGAGGAGGCTGAGGCGCTCGCTGCGACACGGCTGGCGTTGTGGACGACGGGCGGGATCGCGATCGCCGCGACCGTGGTCGCGATCCTCATCGGCACCGTGCTCATCCACGGTATCGTGCGGCCGCTCTCCGAGCTGGGCGAGACGGCCGGCCGGATCGCGGATGGGGAGCTCGAACTCGACGCCCGCGTGCGGCGCGACGACGAGATCGGCAAACTCGCGCGCTCGTTCAACCGCATGACGGGCAGGTTGCGCGGTTCCGTCGTGAGCGCCGAGCGACAAGCCGACCACCTTCGCGCGGTCAACGAGGCGGGGCGGCGCATCAGCTCGATCCTCGATCTGGACGAACTGCTGCCGCCCGTGGCGCGCTCGCTGCTGCGGGCGTTCGACTACACGCGCGTGCGCATCCTGCTGCTCGACGGGGAGGAGTCGGGGCGGCTGCTCACCTGCGTCCGCGACGGGGAGGAGGTGGTGTGCGGGGCCAGGCTGGACGGACTCGCGGACGACGGTCCTCTCTCCGCCGTGGTCCGGTCCGGCGATCGTGTGTGCAGGAGCGAGTTGGGCGACGGCGCCGACGCTGCCGGCCGCGCGGACAGCGCCGCCGGGGAGCACGAGGACCATGGGGCCCGTCGGTCAAGCCCTGGGTGGAACGAGGCCGCGGTCCCCATCCGGGTGGGTCAGACGGTTGCCGGCGTCCTCGAGGTGACCGCGACCGACGTCCGGCCGCTGGACGAGCAGGACGTCTCCACCGTCGAGGCTGTCGCCGATCAGCTGGCGGTCGCGGTCGCCAACGCCCGGCTGTACCAGCAGGCCCACGAGCTGGCGGCGTCCAAGGAGCGGCAGCGGCTGGCGCGCGACCTGCACGACGCAGTGAGCCAGACGCTCTTCTCGGTGAGCATCATCGCCGAGGTGCTGCCCCGGATCTACCAGAAGGATCCGGAGCAAGCGCGCGAGCGGCTCGAGGAGCTGCGGCAGCTTACGCGCGGAGCCCTGGCGGAGATGCGCATGCTGCTGCTCGAGCTCCGCCCCGCCGCGCTTGCCGGCACGACCCTGCCCGACCTGCTCCGACAGCTCGGGGAGGCGGTGACGGCCCGTGCCCGCATTCCCATCGACGTGGATCTGGAGGAGACCCCGACGGCGCCGCCGGAGGTCAACGTCGCTCTGTACCGAATCGCCCAGGAGGCGCTCAACAACGTCGCCAAGCACTCAGGCGCCACAAGTGCCGCAGTGCTGCTCCGTCACCGGACGGTGGGAGATGCGGACGAGCCGGCGGAGGGGCAAACCGGCGCCGCCGCCGGCCTCGAACTCGTCGTGCGGGACGACGGTTGCGGGTTCGACGTGGACGGCGCCGGCGCCGGACGCCTGGGTCTCACGATCATGGCGGAGCGGGCGGCCTCGATCTCCGCTCGGCTGGAGATCGTCTCCGCGGCGGGCGAAGGGACGTGCGTGCGCGTCGTGTGGGGGGAGACCCTCAGCGCCTGACGGCCTGGCAGGGACCCTCAGCGCCCGACGGCCTCGGCGATGGCGGTGCTCCTGCGGTACACCGTGCCCCGGAACTGGGCGATCAGGTCTCCGGACTCGTCGGTCACGTCGATCAGGTACGTCCCGAGCTTGGGGTTGCACGCGACCTCGCGTGCCCGGGCCGTCACGGTTCCCTGGCTGACGGCCCGGAAGTAGGAGATGCTCGCCTCGATCGAGGCGGCGAGGACGCCACGCGAATTGGACGCGGCCGAGAAGGCGGCGTCGGCGAGCGCGAAGATGGCGCCGCCATGCAGGGTTCCTGCGCTGTTCAGGTGGTGCCGCCGGACGGTCAGCCCGGCTGTGGCGCCTCCTTCGCCGTACTCGAGCAGCTCCACACCCAGGTAGCGGGCGAAGGCGTCCTGCTCCACGAATGTGCGGAGGTCGTCCATGGGGACGCAGCCTATCGCTCGGGCGGGAGGGGCGCCAGTGGGGCGCGCGACACCCGCCTCAGGATCGCGCCCATGTCGCCCGCCTTATGCGGCGCGCGTGTCGTCCTCTCGCTCGCGCTCGAGCCGCCGGCGTTCGGCCTCGGCCTCCTCGCTGCTCATCTCCCCGCCGCTCGACTCCTCGCCCAGCATGTCGCGACGGATGCCTTCGGCCGCCGGCTCCTGCTCGGCGGGGGCCTCTGAGGCCAGGGACTCCGGAGTCAGAGGGACCTCCGTTTGAAGCGGCGTGCGGAAGCCCTCGCCGGCCGCGGCGCTGCCGCTCATCCGGATGGGCGACGTCCGCTGGGAGGCGCCCTCGGGCGTTACCTCCGACGACACTTCGCCTTCCGGCAGAAGGGTCCCGGAGCCCTCGCTTCCGTACTGTACATCGTAGTGCTCGTAGAGCTTCCGCTCGTCTGTCTGGCTGATCGTGTCGGCCTTGGCATCCACCCGGGGGGCGGACGTGATGTGGTCGGTCGTGTAGGGCGCCACCCACCCGTCTTCGGAGCGACTCAGCTTCTCGGCGGGTACCAGCGCGTGCGGAGCAAGGACGCCCGTGTCGATCTGCACCCACTCCGGCCGGCCCGTCTCCTCGTCGATGAACAGGTCCTCCACCTTGCCGACCTTGTCACCCTGTGAGTCGTAGACCGTCGCGTCTCTGTAGTCGTCGGCGTTGTACATGAGGTACTCCTCGGTGGATCCCGTTTGCAGGTCGGGGCGCGCAGCCCCTGCTGGTGCCGTACCCGTGTCGCCGAGGGGCTAACGGCGGACCGGTGGGGCGGCGGCCCGGCCCGGCCTCTCGCGATATGCTGAGTGCCCTTGCGGGTAGCGAGGAGGCACGCCCGACACTCATCGATAGGGAGGAGGCTACGAGTGGGAGCGGGAGCAGGACGGAGCCGCAAGCCGGTGGTCGCGGTGATCGGCATGGCGACGCTGGACTACCTCTACGTCCTCGAGGCGCATCCGGAGGCGGACTCGGTGACCCGAGCTCTCGAGCACCAGGTGGTCGTGGGTGGGCTGGCCGGACGCGCTGCGATCGCGGCGCGCAGGCTGGGGGGTCCCACCAGGCTGTTCGCGGCGTGCGGGACCGGCGTCCACGCCGAGGTCCTCAAGGCCGGCCTCGAGGCGGAGGGCGTCGACTGCGCCTGGGTCGTCTACGACCAGCCCTCCCAGCACTCGGCGGTCCTGCTGGCTCGTGAGGGGGCGACCCGGACCATCGTCTGGCTGCCGCAGCCGATGGCGGACGAGCGCATGGTGCAGCAACTCCCCGAGTTCCTCGAGGGCGTCGACGTCGCGCTCCTCGACGCGACGGACGGGGCGCTGGCGTCGGCGGCGCTCGACGAGTGCGAACGCAGGGGCGTGACCACCGTCATCGACACGGGTTCTGGACGGCCGTGGACGCGGAGCCTGCTCGGCCGCGTGGACCACGTGATCGCTCCCGAGGGGTTCGCCCGCAGGGAGACGGGGCGCTCCGCCGAGCAGGCGGCCCTGGAGCTCTGGGGCGAGTCCTGCCGCACGGTGTTCGGAGTGACCCAGGGGGCGAGGGGCGGCGTGTTCACGACCGGCAAGGAGCCCGAGCGCCTGCGCCGCTGGGATGCGGCGCCGGCTCATGCGGTCGACTCATGCGGCGCCGGCGACACCTTTCACGGCGCCTACGCCTGGGCGCTGGCGCACGGCATGAGCGCCGCCGAGTGCTTCGCTACGGCGTCGTGGTCGGCGGCGCTCAAGGTCTCGCAGCTGGGCAACGCCGGTATCCCGACGCTGGAGGAGCTTGAGCAGGCGCGCCGGGCAGGCAGCGCCGGCAAGCCTGAATGAGCGCCGGCAAGACTGTCTGAACGCCGGCCCGAGCGCCGGCCCCCGGCGTCAGGGCGCCGGTGCGCATCTCATGCCGCGCCGCTGATGCCGGCGACGCGTGCTCCCGCCGGCAGGACGGTAGAGACACCGTATGAGGCCTGCGGAGTGGAAAGCTCTGGACTCCGTCCTGTCCGGAGAGGTGATCCTTCCCGGAGCGCCCGGCTACGATCTCGCCTCCCGGGCGCTCAACGCCAGGTTCGACGACGTCCGCGCGACGGCGGTCGTCCGCTGCGCGAACCCGGCGGACGTCTCGGAGGCAGTGGGGTTCGCGCGTCGCCACGGCCTGGCCGTGGCGACGCGCGGCGGAGCCCACTGCTTCGGCGGACGGTCCTCGACCGACGGACTGCTCGTCGACGTGACGCAGATCCGCTTCGTCCGGCTCTCCGACGGGGTGGCGACGGTGGGCGGCGGGACCCGGCTGGGCGAGGTCTACGACACGCTGCTGCCGCGGAACGAGGTGATCCCCGCCGGGTCTTGCCCGTCTGTGGGGATCGCCGGCCTCACGCTCGGCGGCGGTTTCGGGCTCATCGGGCGCAAGCATGGCCTGACCTCCGACAATCTGCTCGCCGCGCAGATCGTCCTCGCGGACGGACGGGCGATCGAGTGCGACGAGCACCACGAGCCCGACCTCTTCTGGGCGCTCCGGGGCGCGGGACCGGGCAACTTCGGTGTGGTCACCGAGCTGAGCTTCCGCACCGTCCCGCCGCCGGGAGCCACCAACTTCCAGCTCTCGTGGCCCTTCTCGCAGGTCGAGCCGCTCATCGAGGCTTGGCAGGCATGGGCTCCGGCGGCGCCGGAGGAGCTCGCCGCGAGCCTGCTGGTCAAATCGGCCGCCGAGCCCGGCGAACCGCCGTCCGTCGGCGTCGCCGGCATCTACCTCGGCGGCGAGCCGGATGCACTGGAGCTGATCGAGCGTCTGGTGAGCCGCGCGCCGGCAGATCCCGCTGCGTTCGAGGTACGGCACCTCCCGTTTTCCGAGACCACGCGCTACTGGGGAGCGCGGGCGGCGCGGGAGCCTGTCGCGGGGCAGCCCGCCGGGCAGGAACTGAGAGGCTGCCGCTTCATCAAGTCGGAGTTCTTCCGACAGGCGCTCCCGCCTGAGGCGATCAGGGCGCTGCTCGCGAACTTCGGCATGCACAGGGTCGCGGGCGAGACGCGCGAGCTGGACTTCTCACCGTGGGGAGGGGCGTACAACCACCTGACGCCGGACGCCACGGCGTTCGCTCACCGTGACGAGCGCTTCATCCTCAAACATGCCGGCGAGGTCGCCCCCGGCGCCGGTGCCGCGGAGAGGGAGGCGGCGCACGCGTGGACGCGGCGCTCCTGGAACACGGTGCACCCCTGGGCCAGCGGGCACGTGTTCCCCAACTTCCCGGATCCCGACCTGGCGGACTGGCCGCGCGCCTACTACGGAGGGAACCTGGCGCGCCTGCTCGGCGTCAAGGCCCGTTACGACCCGGACGGGCTCTTCCGCTTTCGGCAAGCGCTCCCGGTCACGTGACGCGGCTCTCTCGACCAGCCGGCCGCCGCCGCGCCGCGGTGGTTCGGCTCCGGCAGTCGACGAGAGGCAGGGGAGCGGAGGGCCTGCCCCGGGAAGGCCTATCTCATGAGACGCGTCCATCAACGGTCGAGGTGGGGCACGCCGCTCGGCGCGACGCTGGTCCTTCTGCTGGTCGCGCTGGTCGCTGGGGCCGCGACCCTGCTGCTGCCGGCGCTCGCTCACGCTGAGCCCCCGTTCCGCGTGGGCGGACAGATCGAGGACCCCGCCGGCGCACTGACCGGGCGCGGCGGGGAGGTGCAGGACGCGCTGGCGAATCTGGCCGACGACGAGCAGGTCCAGCTGTGGGTCGTCTACGTGGACACCTTCTCGGGTCTCTCCCCGCAGGAGTGGGCGGACCAGACGGCTGTGCGCAGCGACCTGGGCCTCAACGACGTGCTGCTGGCGGTGGCCCTGGACGACCGGGCATACGCCTACTCGGTCGACCAGGGCTTCCGCCTCGATCAGTCGGACCTCGACCAGGTGATGGCCATAGCGGTGGAGCCACGCCTTCAGCAGAACGACTGGGCCGGCGCCGCGATCGCGGGGGCGGAGGGCTTGGGCGAGGCTCTGCGCGGCGAAACGGTCTCGGGGCCGGCGGAGGGCTGGTTGCGGACGCTCGTCCTCACCGGGTTGGTGATCGTCGGCGTCGTGGCGCTCATCGTGGTCGTCGTTCTGCTGCTCGCCCGGCGTGCGCGGCAGCAAGGGAAGACCGGTGGCGGGCGCGGCGGGGCAGGGGAGGTGCCGCTCCCGCTGGACGAGCTGCGCAAGCAGGCGAACGCCGCCCTCGTGGAGACCGACGACGCCATCACGACGAGCACGGAGGAGGTCGGGTTCGCAGTCGCCGAGTTCGGTGAAGCGGAGGCCGAGCCCTTCAGGCAGGCCATCGCGAAGGCGCAGAAGGACCTTGACGAGGCCTTCGTGATGCGCCGGGAGCTGGATGCGGCGACAGACGAGGCGGGGCAGCGCCGTCTGCTGACCCAGGTCCTGACGCTCACCGGCGCGGCGAACGAAGCGCTGGATGCGCAGGCCGAGAGGTTCGACCGCCTGCGCGACCTGGAGCGCAACGGGCCGGAGGTACTGTCGCGTCTCGAGGAGCGGCAGGCCCAGCTCGAGGAGCGGCGGCCGTCCGTGGAGCGGACGCTCTCGGAGCTGGCCGCCGAGTATGCCCCATCGGCGCTCGCGCCGGTGGCGGACGCGCCGGAGGAGGCCGCCGTCCGTATGGGCTTCGCCCGCGATCACATCGCGGCCGGCCGTCAGGACCTGGAGGCCGGCCGGACGCCCGACGCGGCCGCCGAGATCACGGCCGCCGAGGGCGCCCTCGGCCAGGCGCGGCAGCTTCTGGACGGTGTGGAGAGGTTGCGCGAGGACCTCACGGGCGCCCGCACCCGCATCGCCGAGGCCATCACCGAGACGCGGAGGGATATCGACGAAGCTCGCGCGGTCGGTGACGGCGACCTCGCCGCGCTGGTGGCTGCGGCCGAGGCGGCAGTGGACGCGGCGGACGACGCGGCCGGCCCTGCGGGGGGCCGCGACCCCCTCGCGGCGCTGCGCCGCCTCAAAGACGCGGACGACGCGCTCGAGCAGGCGCTGCAGCGGATGCGCAACGCACTGGCCCGCCGGGCCCAGGCGGCCGAGTCGCTCGAGCGCCCGCGCATCGCGGCGAGGTCGGAGGTCGCGTCCACGTCCGACTACATCAGCACTCACCGCGGCGCCGTGGGCAGCGGACCGCGGGCGCTGCTGGCCGAGGCACGGCGACATCTGGACCAGGCCGGCGCCCTTGCGGCGACCGATCCGGAGCGGGGCGCGCGCCGCGCCGCGCAGGCACAGACGCTCGCCGCACAGGCGTTCTCGGATGCCGTCCAGGAGACCGGCCATATGAGGTCGTCCCCGGGAGCGGCCGGCATGGGCGGCGACCTGACGAGCATGGTCCTGGGCGGGATCCTCGTCGGGGCCATGACCGGCGGGTTCGGCGGCGGCTTCGGCGGCGGCAGAAGCGGGGCCGGAGGGGGCGGACGCCGCGGCGGCGGCCGGGGGTTCGGAGGCTTCGCCCCGCCGGGATTCGGCGGCGGCGGCACGCGCATGCGCCGCGGCGGCGGCGGGCGCTTCTAGCAGAGGCAGCACACTCACATCCGGAGGCTCACCATGGCTCAGCAATCCATCCTTGGGCGCATCAGCCAGCTCGCGCGCGCCAACATCAACTCCCTCATCGACTCGGCCGAGGACCCCGAGACGATGCTCGACCAGATGGTCCGCGACTACACCAGCAGCATCTCGGAGGCAGAGGAGGCCGTGGCCCAGAGCATCGGCAACCTGCGGCTCATGGAGGCGGATCAGCGGGAGGCCGACGAGGCGGCTGCCGAGTGGGGGAGGAAGGCCGAGGCGGCCGCCGCCAAGGCCGACGAGCTGCGCGCGAGCGACGCGGGCGAGGCCGACCGCTTCGACAACCTGGCCCGTATCGCGCTCAAGCGGCAGATCGACTTCGAGCGCCAGTCAAGCGACCTTACCGCCACCATCGGTCAGCAGTCGGCGGTGGTGGAGAAGCTCAAGTCCGGCCTCACGTCGATGGTGCAGAAGCTGGAGGAGCTGAAGATGCGGCGCGACGAGCTGGTCGCCCGCTCCAAGATGGCGGAGGCGCAGACCCAGGTGCACGACGCTCTCAAGGGCATCGACATCAACGACCCGACGAGCGAGATCAGCCGCTTCGAGGAGAAGGTCCGCCGCGAGGAGGCCAAGGTCGCCGGGCGGGCGGAGCTGGCGTCGTCGTCGCTCGACGCGCAGTTCGAGAGCCTCGACGACGTGGCCGAGGACGCGGAGGTCGAGGCGCGTCTGGCCGACTTGCGCAGGCGCGCCGCCGGCTGATTGCGCCGAAGCGCGCGCCGGCTGCCGCGCGACCGCCGCGACCGGGCGCGGCGCTGGTCTGGTACGCTGACCGCCATGGCGGCGGGCGTCGGACTGGTCCTGGAGGGCGGCGGCATGCGCGCCACCTACACGGGTGGCGTGCTCGACGCCTTCATGGACGCCGGCGTCGACCTCCTCTACGTGATCGGCGTATCGGCCGGGTCCAACGCCGGCGGACACTACGTGTCGGGGCAGCGCGAACGCAGCCACCGGGTGTTCGTCGACCTCGTGGCGGATCCGCGGTACGCGGGCTGGCGCAGCGTGCTGCACGAGCGCAGCTGGTTCGGCATGGACTTCCTGTTCCGAACGCTGCCCGACGAGCTCGCGCCGTTCGACTACGAGGGCTTTCGCGCCTCGCCGCGGACGCTGGTGACCGGCGTGACCGACTGTGCCACAGGAGCCGCTCGCTACTATGCACAGCGTGACCACGACCCCCGCTGGTTCGTCCAGACGCTGCAGCGGGCGAGCTGCAGCCTGCCGGTGCTCTCGCCGCCGGTGCTGGTGGAGGGGAGACCCTGCGTGGACGGCGGCGTGACCGACTCCATCCCTCTCATGCGGGCGATCGAGGACGGCAATCAGCGAAACGTGGTGGTGCTGACGCGCAACGCGGGATACCGCAAGCCGCCGGCGCAGCTGCGGCAGGTGGGCCGGGTGCTCCTCCGGCGCTACCCGGCCCTGTACGCGGCCATGCTCCGGCGGCCTGCCGCCTACAACGCGTCGCTCGACCTGGTGGAGCGGATGGAGCGTGCCGGCTCGGCCTTCGTCCTCCGGCCCGTCCGCCCCCTCGTGGTCGGCCGCATGGAGCGCGACCTCGGCCGTCTCGAGGCGCTGTATCGCCAGGGGTACGACGAGACGATGGCGCGCATGGCCGAGCTCGAGACCTGGCTGCGCGGCTGAAGACCGTCGCGCGGTCCGGTCCCACCGCGGTGGGACCGGACCGCGCCGGAAATCCCCCGGCCGGACGACCCCATCCACCTCCGTCGGGAGGTTCGCGCCGGCGGTCCGTCCAGTAGCCTCACCCCACTCGGATGTGGAGGTGGAGTCATGAGCGAGGCGCGACGGAGAGGGCCGATCTGGATCGGCCTCATCGTAGTGGCTGTGTTCTTCGGGGGTGTGACGCTGGCGATCGCGATGCTTGGGGGCGGACCCGACATCCCTCACGCCGTGGCGGGGGGCCAGACGACCTGCACCGGCTGTCACGCGACCGCTCGTCTCCCCGAGAGCCACCGCGACCAGGTCGACGCCAACTGCCGCTCCTGCCACTCCGTGAGCCGGGACGCGGACGAGGCGGTCCACGAGCCCGGGGGAGCCGTCGGGGACACCCGGGCCACCGCGGCCGCAGAAGCCGTCGAGGCCGCCGCAGAAGCCGTCGAGGACGCAGCACAAGCCATCGACCCCGGAGAAGCCGCCGAGACCGGTGAGGCCGGCGGCGACCTTCCGGGGTCACCGGGTTCTTCGACGCCGGTCGCGCAGGCTCCAGAAGCGCGCGCCTCCGCCGCCCTCTGACGTCTCGGCGTCTTCGGCCGGCCTCATCCTGGCCACCTGGCCAGCCTCGGGACTCCCCTCCGGTCGAGTGCGAGGACTGTCTGTCCGGCCGGCGCGGCGGCGGTCAGTGCCGCAGTACCGTGGTACTGGGGCGAGGGGCCCCAGGGAACGAGAAGGGAGCTGGTCATGTCGACGGTCGCAGAAGCGCCGCAGGTCACGGAAGTCAAGAGGAGCGGCAAGAGAGTCTCCACGGCGGGCTACTGGATCGCGCTCGCGATCCTCGTGGGGGGAATCGCGTCGGCAGTCGTCTGGGGCATCGCGAGCGTGGTGGACGTTGCGGATCGCGCCGACGGCTTCCCTCACGCCACAGTGCCGGGCGACGTGGTCGTGCAGGTCACGGAGGCCGGCGACCAGATGGTCTACTTCTCAGGAGCGACGGATGCGAGCCACACCTCGCTCGGCCTGGAGGTTGTGGCTCCGGATGGCGCCTCGATCCCGCTGACGCCGTACGATCTCACGCTCGAAGTCGACGTCGCCGGTCGCCTCGGCAGGGCGGTGGCCACGTTCCCTGCCGCCACGGCCGGGACCTACAGGGTGAAGTCCGACCCCATCGCCGGCTACAGCGGCACGGTCGCCGTTGGGGAGAACGTGGTGAAGGGGATGCTCCCCGACGCGCTGGGGGCTCTGGCGCTCGCCTGGGCCAGTGTGGTCGTGGCGGTCGTCGTCGCGAGCGTCACCCTCGCCCTGCGGTCCCGCCGCGCGTGAAGGGAACGGGTCGTCCCCACGGCCGAAGAGCCGGACCTTTGGTGCCGCGCCGACGTCTGGACCTCCTCGGCCGGTGACGACGGGTGCAGAATCGACAGGTGAACACGTCCATCAGGAGGGAGAAATGATCGAGAGGAAGAAGTGGGGCGAGCTCGACAGCCGCAATCGCAAGCTGCTCGTTGCCCTGGGCGTCGTCGAGGTCGTCCTGGCGGCGGCCGCGCTGCTCGACCTCAGGCGGCGGCCGGCTGCGCTGGTCAAGGGTCCGAAGTGGATGTGGAGAGCACTCTCGTTCGTCAACATCATCGGGCCGCTCGCCTACTTCGCCCTCGGCCGGCGCCGAGAGGCCCTGGACTGACAGGGCAGGGAGCGCGGGAGTCGGCGGGTGCGGGCGGAGGACGTGATGCGGCCCGATACGGACTGGAACGCGGAGTGGGCGCGGCTGAGCGAGCGCCGTGAGGCGCCGCACGACGCCGCGTTCTGGGACCGCCGCGCGCGGCACTACCGCGCGAACGACGCGGAATCCCCCTACGTCCGCGGCTTCATCGCCCTCATGGACCTGCGGCCCGGCGAGAGCGTGCTGGACGTGGGCTGCGGCTCTGGCGCGCTGGCGCTGCCGCTGGCGCGCGCCGGCCACCCCGTGGTGGGTCTGGACTTCTCGGCCGGCATGCTCGACCTGCTGCGTCGGCAGACCCTCGAGGAGGGTCTCGCGAACGTGCGGACCGTCCAGGCGGCCTGGGACGACGACTGGAGGGCCGCCGGCGTCACCGCTGCCGACCTGGTGATCGCGTCGCGCTCACTGGACGTGCGTGACCTGCGCGCCGCGCTCTCCAAGCTCGGCGCCTTTGCGCGCCGCCGGGTCTCCGTCACGCTGCCGGCCGGCGGCCTGCTCTACCCGCACCTTCTCGCGCACGCGGCGGTCGGGCGCCCGCTCGAACCGCGCGGCGACCAGGCGACCGCGGTCAACGTGCTCCGCCAGATGGGCATCGAGCCCGAGGTGGCGGCGCTCGAGCACGCGGGCGCCCGCGGCCACGAGAGCCGGGAGGCCGCCCTCGAGTTCCTGCGTCGCATGGTCAGACCGGTCGACGAGCACGAAGAGCGAGCACTGGAGCGCTACGCCGCGGAGCACCTCGCCCCCGCGGCGAGCCCGGGCGGCAGCACCGAGTGGCGACTCGAGCCCGAGATCGTCGCTCCCTGGGCGTTCCTCGCCTGGGATGCTCAAGGCTGACGCGCCGCTCTATCCCCCCTGCTCCCGGCGGAGCTCCTCATCCAGTTCGCGGCGTTCTTCCTCGAGCTCTCGTCGTTCCTCCTCGAGCTCGCGCCGCTCCTCGAGGAGACGCTCCTGTTCCCTCAGTTCGGTCGCGTCCGGTCCGGTCCCGATGGCTGCGGTGACCACGAGCACCACCACGACGACGATGAGCGCCGCGACGAGGAGCGACCCGGCGACCTGCAGGGCAGTGGCGCGCCGGCTCACTCACCCGCTCCAGAGATAGTCGCCGGCCGACGAGACCCAGATCACCGCGAGCAGGCCCAGCAGCGTCAGACCGAGCGCCGGCAGCCAGCCCTGGTACCGCGACACGAAGCGCACGACGACGATCTTCAGCGCGACGGCGGCGATCAGTGCGAACCCCGCGGCTACGTGCACGGCTGCGCGGACCGACTCGCCTCCCCGCGCATGCTCGACGCCGTCCTCTACGCCGAAGTAGGCGAGGCAGAGGAACCCGACGAACAGCGCGATGGCCGCCACGGTGTCCCCGATCGCCCGGTGTGCGAGCGAAGCCGACCGCGGGGCGAGAAAGGGCAGGCGCACCTTGCGGTAGCCGACCGCCATGAGGGCCACCTGGTAGAAGGCCACGGCGAAGGCGGCGGACGCCAGCACGGTCTTCACCTGGCTGACGTTGCCGCGCGTCAGTTGCTCGACGAGGTCGTCCACGCTCCGCTCTTTCCCGCTGGCGACCACGTCGAGCGCGCCGCGCCGTCTATCTTCACCAGGGCGCGACTCGCACGGAGCGCTCGACGGCGGCTCGGGCGCACCGAACGCACCCTCGCCGATGCGGTGACCGACCTCGGGGAACAAGATGTCATCGCCATCCAGGAGGTTTGCACCATGGCCAAGATCCTCTGCGTCCTGTATCCCGATCCGGTGGACGGGTATCCGGACTCCTACGCGCGCACCGACCTGCCCGTCATCGAGCGCTATCCCAACGGGCAGACCCTCCCGACTCCCAAGAGCCTCGGCTTCACCCCCGGCGAGCTGCTCGGCAGCGTCTCCGGAGAGCTCGGCCTGCGGGAGTTCCTCGAGAGCCAGGGGCACACCCTGGTCGTCACGGTGGACAAGGACGGCCCCGACTCGGAGTTCGAGCGCGAGCTCGTGGACGCCGACGTCGTCATCTCCCAGCCGTTCTGGCCCGCGTACCTCACGGCCGAGCGGATCGCCAGGGCACGCGAGCTCAAGCTGGCGATCACCGCCGGCATCGGGTCCGACCACGTCGATCTGCAGGCGGCCATCGAGCACGGCGTCACCGTCGCGGAGGTCACCTACTCCAACAGCATCAGCGTCGCCGAGCACGTCGTGATGATGGTGCTCGCGCTGGTACGCGACTACATCCCGTCCTATCAGACGGTGGTCGACGGCGGCTGGAACATCGCCGATTGCGTGGAGCGCTCCTACGACCTGGAGGGGATGACCGTGGGGACGTTCGGCGCCGGCCGGATCGGCCTTGCCGTGCTCCGGCGCCTCAAGCCCTTCGACGTGCACCTGCACTACACGGACAAGTACCGCCTGGACGAGGAGACGGAGCGGGAGCTCGGCCTGACGTTCCATGAGGACGTGCGGTCACTCGTCCCGGTGTGTGACGTGCTGTCGATCCACACACCGCTGCATCCGGAGACGGAGGGCCTCTTCAACCGCGAGTTGCTGGGAACGATGAAGCGCGGGGCCTACCTGATCAACACGGCGCGCGGCAAGATCTGCGACCGCGACGCAGTGGTCGAGGCGCTGGAGAGCGGGCAGCTCGCGGGCTACGCCGGCGACGTGTGGTACCCGCAGCCGGCGCCGGCCGACCACCCCTGGCGCGCCATGCCGCACCACGGCATGACGCCGCACGTCTCAGGGTCGTCGTTGACGGCGCAGGCTCGGTACGCCGCCGGCACGAGGGAGATCCTCGAGAGCTTCTTCGCCGGATCCCGTATCCGCGAGGAGTACCTCATCGTCGATGGCGGCCGGCTGGCGGGCGCGGGGGCGCACTCCTACACGGCCGGAGCGAGCGGCGAGAGCAAGAAGGCGGCCTGACGGCCGCGGAAGAGCGTCCGTGAGGCAGGCGCGGGGGGCGGCACGGCCGCCCGCCCGCACCTGGTCCGCGCCGCTCGGTGGGCGCCGCGTGAGTGGCGCGCAGCGCCGGCGCGGCGCTCTCATCTCGGTCGCACGCGGAAGCGGCGGAGCACGGGCTTCTGCGGGAGTGAGCCGAGCAGCTCCTGGAAGCGGGCGGTGACCTCCGCCGCCAGGGGTCGCTTGTCCGGATCGGCCGCGAGGCAGTCCAGGATGAGATCCCGCAGCGCGTCCGGCAGACTCGCCGGGAGCGGCTCGGGCGGACGCACGAGCTGCGGGTACCGTTCGTCCGGCTCTGCCCCGGGGGTCGCCTGCACGGCGAACGTCGCCCTGCCCAGGGCGGCGTGATGCAGCGTGCTTCCGATGCCCCACACGTCGGCGGCTGCCGTGATCGGCCCTCGCCCGACGGGGTCGCATTGCTCGGGCGGCATGTAGGCGTCAGTGCCGATCGGGCGATCGTGCCGGCGCAGTGCGTCCTGGATCCGGGCGATGCTGAGATCGATGAGACGCGCCGGCGCTCCCATGATGATGTTGCTCGGCTTGATGTCGAGGTGCACGACGCCCTCACCCGCAAGGTAATGGGCGGCGGATCCGAGCTGCGCGCCGAGCGGCAGCAGCTGCTCGCCGTCAAG
>DAIQNY010000044.1:0-18243 GCA_036788155.1 Actinomycetota bacterium
CGCACGCGCGCGTCGGATGAACAGGTGGCGGCGCTCCTGGCCGCGGGAGCCGCCGAGGCCTACGCCGTGGAAGGAGACGCCGGCGGCGCCGGCGGCGCCGCCGGCCTCGTCGCCCGCGCGGCGGACACCCTCGGCGGCCTCGACGCCGTCGTCTACGCCGCCAGCGGACCGTTCGTGCCGAGACAGCCGCAGGAGATCGACGAGGCGTCGTGGGACGCCTCGCTCGACGTCATCGCAAAGGGGTTCTTCTTCACGGCGGTCGCCGCCCGCGAGCACTTCACCTCGGGCGGCGTGGTCGTCGTCCTCACCGACTACCTCGGCCTGCAGCCCTGGGCCACCTTCGCCGCGCACAGCGCCGCCAAGGCGGCCCAGATCCATCTGGTCAGGATCCTGGCCCGGGCGTGGGCGCCCGACTCCGTGCGCGTGTGCGGGGTGGCCCCGGGACCCGTGGACCTGGACGACGACGAGCATCGTGAGGCGACGCTGCGCGCGGCTTCGCGCGTCGCCGCAGAGCGGCTCGTCGCACCGACCGACATCGGCGCGGCCGTCCGCTTCTGCCTGGAGACGGACGGCCTCACCGGGGTCAACATCCCGGTCGACAACGGGTCCCTCGTCATGTCCTGACCGCGGCGCGGCGGCGTGCCCGGACCTGTCAGGCCTGGAGCTGCTTGCCCTTCCTGGACTGGTCGATGAGCTCCTTGGCCTTGAGGGCCAGCCAGAACTCCATGCGGTCCTGTGACCGGTTGAGATCGCGGCCGGTGATCTCCTCCACACGCTTCATCCGGTAGCGCAGCGTGTGGCGGTGGACGTACAGCTTGTCGGCTGCGTCGCCCCAGTGCCCGTTGGCCTCGAGGAAGCAGGCCAGACTCTTGACCAGGTCGCTCGAGTTCTGCTCATCGTACTCCTGCAGCCTGCCGAGCACGCTGTCGTAGAAGACCTCCAGCGACAGCGTGTCCTGCAACCCGAGCAACAGGCCGTAGGAGCCGAGGTCGTCGAAGCTGGCGATGACGCCGGACTCGCCCTTGAGCTTGCGGATCTTGATGGCGTAGCTGGCCTCGTAGTAGCTCTGGCGAAGGTCGATGAGCTGTCGATGGGACCGTCCGACGCCGATGGACACGCTGATCTCCGGCAGCATCTCGTTGATGGTGCCCTGCAGTTCCCCAGCCAACGCGATGGTCTGGCCGGGGTCCAGCTTGCCGGGCTGCACCAGGATGACGACCGAGTCGCTGCGCGAGGCGCTGATGCCGAGGATGTCGCGCCTCGCCATGAACTCGTCGACCGTCCAGTGCAGGCGCTCCTTGACGTCGAGTGCGGCCGCCTCGTTGCGCTCCCCGGGCGCACCATCCTCCTCCTCGTCGATGTCGACGAGGAGGATCAGGTGCGGTGACTGGGGATCGAGGCCGAAGAACGCGAGCCGGCGGACGATCTCCTCCTCGTACAGGTCGCTGGCGATCAGCTCGTCGAAGAAGTCGCCGGCGAGCCGCTTCTCCGTCTCGGCCACCGCCTTCTTCTTGACGAGCTCCAGCGCCGTCACGGTGACGACGTTGTGGAGGATGATGCGGTCGTACTCACTGAAGTCGCCGCTGTCCTTGACCACCGCCAGGAACGCCCCGATGCGGTGCGATGCGACCACGGGGTAGACCTGCACGCCCGATCCGAGGCCGTCCACGCTGAGCGCGAAGTCCTGGCGGTCCGCGCGGCGGTCGCTGATGACGCGCCACAGGTCGGCGACGATCTGCGAGCCCAGGCGGCGACGGTGTGTGGACTCGCAGAGCACGACGCCGTGGAAGTCGAACAGCACGGCCGAGCAGCCGACCAGGGCCGAGAGCGTGGACAGGATCGCGTCGAGGCCCTTCTCCTCGAGCACGATCTTGGTGAGCTTCTCGTGCACGGCCAGGCTGCGCTGGAGGAGCGAGTACTGCTCGTTGACGATCTTGGACGCGACCGCCTCCGTGATGGCCAGGAACGGGATGTGGTACGGCACCTCGAAGAGAGGGTAGCCGTACTCCTCGGCGACCGTGACCAGAGCCGGCGGCACCTTGTCGAAGCTGAAGCCGGTCCCGAACCCGAGGCCGGAGGTGTTGTGGTCGATGAGGCGCTTGATCTGTTCCACCTGCCGCGCCTCGTCGCCGACGAAGCCGTAGCCGGTGGTGAGCAGCAGTTCCCCGCCCTTGAGCCATCTGGTCGGGTCCGGCACTTCGCTGATGTGCACCCAGCGGACGGGGTTGCCGATGGAGCCCTTGCCGGCCAGCAGGCGCAGGTCCAGCTCGGGGATCTCGAGGATGTCCTGGACGGTGATCACTGCCGGATTCTACATGGTGTCCATGGACCCTGTGAAGAGGCATCCGGATTTTGTACGTTCTGGAGAAGCCGAGCGGACCTCAGCCCTCGAGGGCGCTGCGGGCCTCGGCGAGCAGACGCCGCGGGTCCGGCCATTCGGGAAGGCCGTACGACCGGGCGGCGCGGTCGATGATGCCGCACAGCTCCTCCTCGACGCCGGCCGGAAGATCCGGAGCCGGCGTCGCCAGGTGCTCGCGCAACCGCGCCTCGGCGCGGTCGACCACGGAAGGCGCACCGGCCGCCAGCCACTCCTGCAGTCCGTGAGGATAGGAGAGCGCGGACGGACAGGCCTCGCTGCGCAGATACCGGCGCGTCTGCTTCACTCCGAGGAAGGTGCCCGCCAGGGCGCCCTCGACGAGGGCGTCCACGTCGAGTGCCTCGTCGTCCCACGGCCGCTCCTCGATCGCGTAGAGCACGTAGCCCAGGACCTCGTCGTCGACCTCCAGCTGCTCGAGCCCGGCCGCGACGACCGAGTGGAGGCTGCCCACGCCGGACAGGAAGCGTGGCCGGGCCAGCGCGCCCAGAAGTCCGTTGAGGGCGCGCTCATAGCCGTTCTGGGCGTCGAGCAGCATCGCATCGGTCGCCAGGCCGTAGCAGTCGCACGCGAGACCGCACCGCCGGGCCAGGAGCGTCGCGCCGGCGGCGCAGAGGCCGAGCACAGGGCGGCCCCAGACGGCGGCGCCGGTACGCGGGTCGCCGGGGAGGAGCCGGGCTCCGTAGTACACCGGCGTTCCCGGATTGACCGTCTGCACCACGACGACGGCGGCGAGCACCTCGGCGTGCTGCTGTGCGAGGGCGGCGGCGAGCGGCGCCGGGGCCGTGGTCCCCATGGACGGACACGGCAGGGCCTCGCAGACGAGCCCGGCCCTCGCGGCGGCGACGAGGCCCTCGCTGACCTCGCTCCCGAGCTGCAGCGGCGGCACAGGCGAGAACGCGACGTCGAGCGAACAGGAATCGCCCCCGCCGCCGGTCACGACCGCCGCCATCTCCGCGAGTTGACCGGCCTGGGCGGCGAGCGAGATGCCGGGCCCGCCCAGATACTTGTCGGTCTGCGTCGCGAGAGCGAGGTACGAGTACAGCGGCAGCAGTTCGCCGGGGACGTCCTGGGGCGACAGCAGCGGATTGACGGAGCGCTGATGCCGGAGGTTGTGCATGACCCTGCCGGCCGCGACCTGATCGGCGAACAGCGCCTGCCGAGGCCTCCCCGTGCGCGCGTCCAGCAGCATGGCGACCTCGCCCATGTTGTGGACGTACACCGGGCCGGGCTCGGCGTCGATCGTCAGGTCGGCCTGCTCGCCACGCGCCTTCAACGTGAACGAGGAAGGACACGCGTCGAGGGCCGTCGTCACGACCTCGGCCGGGACGGTCATCCGGTCGCCGTTGCCCGGACGGCAGCCCGCCGCCGCCAGCAGCTCGCGAACGGCAGGCGACGGCACCTTGACGCCCGCGCGGCACAGCAGCGCGAGCGCGGCCTCGTGCATAGCCACGACCGCCTGGTCCGACCAGAGCGGGACGGACGCCCCCAGACGCCCGCCCGCTCCGGTCCGCAGATCAGGCGTCACAACGGCAGGCGCACGCCCGCGCCGCGTTCGACGGCCCGCTCGTACAGCACGCGCGCCGTGACCATGTCGTCGACGGCGATCCCCATGTTCATCGAGAAGATGCGCTCGCCGTCGTGCTCGCGGCCGGGCTTGAGCCCGGCCGCGAGCTCTCCGAGATCGGCGTACACGGTCGAGGGGATGCCCGTGAAGTACACGCCGTGCTCCTTCGTCGCGAGCATCTGGCCGATGTCGTCGGAGCAGTACTTGTCGCACTCCGCCATGGCCGCGCCGGTCCAGGCTGAGTCGTAGTCGAGCGATACGGCCAGACCACCGCGCTTGAGCGAGCCGACGTCGAGCTCGGGCCTCGGCTCGACCACGATCGGGATGGCCGTGACGACGACGTCGGCCTCACGGGCGGCCGCGAGCGCGCTGTCGCAGGCGCTGAACGTCAGCGCGGGGAACAGCGCCCCCATCTCCGCGACGAAGCGACCGGTCACGACCGGGAGAAGGTCGTAGCAGCGCACGTCCTCGAGGTCCGGCAGAGTCTCCACCAAGGCCATGAGGCTGGTGCGGGCCTGGACACCGCAGCCGACCAGGCCGACGGTCCGGCTGCCGGGTCGGGCCAGGTACCTGGCCGAGATACCGGCGCTGGCGCCGGTGCGCATGGCGGTGATCCAGGCACAGTCCATCACCGCCAGCGGAAGTCCGGTGTCGGGGTCGTTGAGGACCAGGAGCCCGCTGATGTAGGGAAGGCCTCTGGCCGGATTGGGTGGATACCCGCTCACCCACTTGAGGCCTGCCACCTCGGGCTGCTTCACGTAGGCCGGCATGGCGTGGATGAAGCAGTCGGCACGGGTGTGGATGCCGGGTTTGGGAGGCATCTCGGTGTGGCCGCGGCCCTTGGCTGCGAACCCCGCGTCGACGGCGTCCAGCACCTCGCGCATCGACATGCCGAGGGCCTCCACGTCGGCGCGGCTCAGGTACACGATCTCCGCGCCGCCAGCCAGGCTCATTCCTCCACCTTGCGGCCGCGCCTGCGGCCGGCCACGACCGCCGCCACGACGATCCCGACGACGACGACGATCGCGATCACGATGATGATCGGGGTCGCGCTCGAAGACTCGCTCGCAGTTGTCGCCGTCGTCTTGGGCTGGACTTTGAGGTAGCTGTCGATGTTGTCGTTGGACATGACGACCATGCCGTCGTCCGAGGGATACCGGACCCAACCCTCCCACCTGCTGGTGTCGTAGGCGAGCAGCGCGTTCGGATAGCACAGCACCGAGTACGGGGCGGCCTCGTAGAACAGCTGCTGGAGCTGCTGGACCTGCGCGGCCCTCTCTTCCGCATCCATCTCCGCCGCCTGCTGCTCGTACAGGTCGTCGTACGTGGGGTCGGAGTAGCACGAGTCGTTCCACATCTCGATCTGGCCGGTGGTCATGACGCCGAGGATGTAGTCCGGGTCGGCGTACTCTCCCCAGCCCCAGATGTAGAGGTCGAAGTCGGGGGCGTACGTGGTGCCCTTGTAGTTGTAGAGACCGTCACTGATCGTGCCGTCGTTCATGACCGTGAGCTCGACATCGATGCCGATCTCCTGCAGCGATCCGGCGAAGAGCTTGCCGGCGCGCTGCTGCTCCGGCGACTCACTCCGCGTCCAGAGCCGGAGCTTGATGGGCTTGCCCTGCTCGTCCTCACGGACGCCGTCCCCGTCGCCGTCCTTGTAGCCGGCATCCTCGAGCAGGCTTCTCGCCTTCTCGAGGTCGTAGCCGAACCGGATCTCCGCGGGAGGCGTCCAGTAGTAATCGACCGTGGGCGTCAGGATCGAGTCGCCGACCTGCGCGTAGCCGCCCCAGCAGGTCGCGACCATCTTCTCCTTGTCGACGGCCCAGCTGATGGCGCGCCGGAACTCGACATCCTTGAGGACCGGGTTCCCGAGGGATGCCGGGTCGTCGTAGATGTTCATGGTGATCTGGGTGAAGTACTTCTGGGTGGCGGCGTCGGCCTGGATGCCGGCTTCGTTCTTGAGAGCGTTGAACTGGGCGACGGGAACGCCATACGCCACGTCGAGCGCGCCGCTCTTGAGGTCCATCGTCATGGTGTCCTGGTTCTGGTACACCTCGATCACGACCTCGTCGACCTTGGGCGAGCCGCCCCAGTAGTCCTGGTTGGCTACCAGGCGGATGTACTCTGCCTTCTTGGCCTCCACCACCTGGAACGGACCCGTGCCTACGATCGGCGGCTTGTTCTGGTAGTCGTTGCCGGCCTTCTCGCCCGGCACCTTGCTCCAGATGTGCTCGGGCACGATCGGCACGGCGCAGCGCAGCATGTTCGCCTTGGGCTTGGCGAGCTCGAACCTGACCGTGTCTTCGTCGACCGCGGTCACCTTGGTGATGTTGTTGACGTACTGCCCGTAGGCGCTGATCTCGTTCTCGATGTTGTACGTGTAGGTGAAGGCCACATCGTCCGCGGTGAACGGCTCGCCGTCCTGCCAGGTCACGCCCTTGCGCAGCTCGAACGTCCATTCAAGGCCGTCGTCGCTGACCTCCCAGCTCGTCGCGAGCTCCGGCCGCGGTGAGGTGTCCTCGGCCGAGTAGCCGACGAGGAAGTCGTAGTTCAGGTGATAGACCTCGTAGGCCGCCGTCGAGTAGCCGACGAACGGGTTGAGGTTGTCGACGTCCTGGGTCGTGCCGATGCGCAGCACGACCTTGCCTGGCGCCGGCGACGAGGACTCGTCGGCAAAGGCGACGGCGGCGCCCGCCAGGAGTGCACACAGGAGCGCGCAGGCTCCCACGATCGCGAGCCTGGTCGCGAACGCGCCGCGGTCCGATCTGATGCGATGCTTCATGTCAGTTCCTCCACCTCGTTCTGCACGCTACCCCACGCTTCTGTGCCGGTCGCGGGCTCCGCCGCGGCGACCTGGTGTACCCGTCAGGGAGATCTCACGGCCGCGCGGAACCAGTCGAGAAGGTCCGCCATCCGGCCGGCTGCGGCGGGATCCTCGAGCAGCGCCAGCGGCACCGCCGGGCGCTGCCGCACCGTCTCTTCCGCCAGACGCACGTGCGGCAGCCCATTGACGCGGCTCAGAACCTCCAGTCGCCGCTCGCGAGCGGCGAACGCGGGGGTGTCCCTGAGAGCGGTGAACAGCAGCCGCAAGGTCCCGTCCGTCCCCACGCTCACCAGCCGATACGCGACGCCGTGGCAGACGATCGCCGGCGCAAACGACCCGCACTGGCCGCCGCTGCCCCACTGCACGTCCTCACCGCGGTCGCTCGCCCAGGTGAGCAGCGTCTGCGCCGGCACGAGACAGCCGGGGTTCCACATCGTGAGCTCGCGAAAGAAGCGCCCCTCGTCCCAGCGTCTCCTCGCACCGGCGGGAGGCACACGACCCACGAGTGGCCACAAGGCGCGCTGAAAGTCCTGCAGTTGACGCCTGAGCCACGACATCGCCTCGGGCCAGCTGCCTGAGTCGAGCACGTCGGCGGCGCGCCGCTGCTCGATCACATGGGAGCGGCCGCCGTTTCGCCAGGCCGGCGGCGCCTCGAAGGCACCATCGATCCGGTCCCGATGCGCGCGGAGGAACGAGGACACGGTGTCGGCGTTCGCATCCTTGAGCCGGAACCGCACGCACACCTCACCCTGCCGCACGTTCACCAGCGAAGCCAGGTATCCGGCGGAGAGACCGGCGGTGTGCCACATCCATCCGTCCGAGGAGGCTCGTGAGCAGCTGATGTCGACGTCGCGCATCTCCTCGCGAAACCTCGCCCAGAAGTCCTTGCGCAGCGCGGCCGCGCTCGCGCGTGCCTGCCGTGGTCTGGTGTCTGCGATCATCGATCCGTGTCCCGCTCCGGGCTGCGGCCAAGGCCGGGGTTAGACGGCCGCCGGTGGCCGGTCCCTCTATTCGCGACTCTGCACACTCCCGCTCCTAACGCAAGACGGATGCTAGCGGCGCCGCTAGCGGCGCCGCAGCACGCGCCCCGGCAACGCCCCGGTGTGCTCGCCGTCGACGACGACCGGCTCTCCGTTGACGACCACCCAGTCGAACCCCTCCGCGTAGCGAGGCGGGATGTTCTCGAACGGGAACGCGTGCGGGAACGGGTTGGTCGCCCGGTCGCGCACGCGATCGAGGTCGAAGACGAGCAGGTCGGCGGCGAGACCGGGCCGCAGAACGCCGCGGTCGTGAAGCCCGAACCGCTGCGCCGGGAACGAGGTCATCTTGCGTACCGCCTCCTCGAGCCGCAGCACCGGCTCGTCACGGACGAAGCGCTCGAGGACGCCGGCGTACTCGCCGAAGCCGCACGGCCAGTAGGACGATGTGTCGGCCCCGTCGGCCGGGCGCGACACGAAGCCGTCCGAGCAGACCATTGCGAGCGGATGGCGCAGCAGCGCCACGATGTCGCTCGGCGCGATGTACTCGAAGATCCCCACCGCCTCGTCGTCTTCCTCGACGATGAGATCCAGGAAGACGTCGAAGGGATCGCGGCCGCGCTCCTCGGCCACGGCCGCGATCGAACGGCCGCGCAGCTCAGGCTGGCGCGGTGCGTGCAGGATCACGATGCGCTCGAAACGTCCATGCCGCACCAGCCCCGTGTACCCGGCGCCCGGCAGCTCGTCCTCGGCGACAGCGCGACGGAGCTCGGCCCGGCGAGCCGGATCTGAGAGCAGCGCGATGAGGGCCTCGCGATCCAGGTCGAGCACGGGCTGCGGCAACGCCCGTGACAGACGCGGCGCCAGCTCGGGGTGCACGTCGTTGTCGGTGGTCACGTCGACTCCCTCACGGCGCGCCGCCTCCATGAGGGCAAGGTTCGCGGCCGCGTCCTCGGGAGCGCCCCACTTGGGCGCGTTGTGCGAGACCTCGACCGGCACCCCGGCGGCACGCCCGACGGCGATCGCCTCGGCGACCGCCTCCAGGATGGTCTCGCGCTCACCCCGGACGTGCGAGGTGTAGATGCCGTGGTGGCGCCCCACGATGCGGCACAGGCGCGTGAGCTCCGCCGTGCTCGCATAGCATCCCGGCGGATAGACGAGACCGCTCGACATGCCGAGTGCGCCGGCGCGCAACGAGGCGTCGAGCTCGCGTTCCATGCGCCGGAGCTCCGTCTCCGTGGCGTCGCGCTCGGCGAGGCCCATGGCCGCCATGCGCACGGCCCCGTGCCCGACGAGTGGGGCGATGTTGATCGCGGCGCCGGCTGCCTGGACGACACGCAGATACTGTCCGAAGGTGCGCCAGGTCCACACCACCTCGGTCGGGTCCCAGTAGTGCCCCCAGTTGTGGAGGGCGGCGTCGCGATGCGCCGCGCTCAGCGGCGCCGGGGAGATGCCGCAGTTGCCCGTCACATGCGTCGTCACGCCCTGGAACAGGGCCGACTCGGCCAGCGGGTACTGCAGGATCGTGATGTCGGAGTGCGTGTGCGGATCGATGAAGCCGGGGGTGACGTACCGGTCCCCGGCGTCGACCACGCGCCGGCCGCGCAGCGTCCCCGGCGCGCCGATCGCGGCGATCAGGCCGCCGCGAAGGGCAACGTCGCCGCGATACCAGGGGTTGCCGCACCCGTCGACGATGCGCCCGGCGGCGACGACGAGGTCATACGCGGGCGCAGAGGCCCGTCCGACGCCCCTGGGGCCGCCCGTGACGCCGCTCACGCGTCACCCATCTCGAACACCTGGTACTCGTTCTCGCACGGCGGCCCCGCGCACGCGTACACGCGACGTTCGTCCAGGTCGCAGATCAGACTGCCGACGGTCATGCCCTGATCGGCCGGCGCCGCCGACTGGTCGGGGTGACCGCAGATGGATGCCTCCGGCGAAGGCTCGTGAGTGCGCAGGACCTGGGCGACGAGGTCCACCGGGTCGTCCCCGGCCGCGATCCCCTCGGCCAGGAGACGCTCGGCCGTCGCGATCCGGACCTCGGACTCGCCTCCGCCGTACCCCTCGTAGGGCTGCATCTCCGGCGAGACGTAGTGGTTGGAGTGCGCCATTAAGCCGGCGCCGGTGTGATCCATGAACGCCGATGCGGTCGCGGAGCTCTCGATGTCCCAGAGTCGGCCGCGGGTGTCGGCGAAGAACTGGTTGGTGCCGCGGGCGCGGGCGGCCGGCAGGCCGAGTTCCCGCGCCTCCTCGAGCGTCGGCGCGGCCAGCGTCGAACGGCGGACGAAGGTGTTGGGCACGCCGACCCGGTTGTCGGTGGAGTGGACCGAGTTGCTCACGTTGCCTACCCCGTGGCTGTTCATGCCGAGCATGAGCAGGTACGGCGCGCCGGCGAGACCCATGATGCGCGTGCCGTCCGGCCCGGTGAGGTCGAAGAACACGTTGTTGACCGCGTCGATCGTGTACCAGTCCATGTTGTGGCCGACGATGTGCCTGCCGCCGGCCACCACCGCGACTGCCGTGCAGTGGTCACCAGAACGCGGTGACCGGGCGTCCTGCCCGAGGGGCGCGGCCGGCTCGTCCGACGTGAACTCCTCGCCGCAATTGAGGACGAGCAGCCGTGAGAACGGCACCCCCGACCCCTCTGCGAGGCCCTCGACCTCCTCGACAAGCTCGGGCAGCCAGCAGCGCGCCTGCGCCTCATAGGCGACGGCCTGGAGCTCGGCCTCGGCGAACGTCAGCCGCCCACCCGTCATGGCCGGGAAGTTGTCGCGGAAGAAGTCCACGGAGGCGCGCACCTGGTCTCGCGCCGCCTCCCCCACGGCTCTGCCGAGCTCCCTGTGGGAACCGCGCGCTCTGACGTGGACGAACGGGATGCCCATCGCGCGCCTCACAGACCGAGCAGTCGGCGCGGGTCGGGGTGGCCGGAGATGCCCAGATCGGCGGCGCAGCGGTCGATGATACCGACCAGCTCGCCGAGGACGTCATCGGGCAGGCCGAGAGGATCGTGAGCCGCCAGCTGAGCCGCCTTCTCCGAGGCCAGATCGACGAGGCCAGAGCGTCCGGCGGCCAGCCAATCACCGAGACCGCCGCGGTAACTCAGCATGGGACTCACGAACTCGGAGCGGATGTAGCGCCGCGTGTGCTTGGTCCCGAGGAAACCGCGCCCCGAGAGCACGCCGTCCACCATGGCGTCCACGTCGAGCGCATCGACGTCCCACGGACGCGGGGCGAGCGCATATCGCGCATTGTTCAGCACCTCGTCGTCGATGACCAGCACCTCAGGGCAACTCGCGACGCCGGCCTGGATCTCGCCGACGCCCGAAAGCAGCCGCGGCTTCGGCGCCAGGCCGAGGAGTGCGTTGACGGCGCGCTCGTAGCCGAACTGCGTGTCCACCACCTTGCTGTCGCTGCAGGGACCGTAGCAGTCGCAGGCGAGGCCGCAACGGCGGGCGAGCAGCACGGCGGCCCAGGAGGCGATGCCCGTCTCGGGCGTGCCGCTGACGACCACGCCGCTGCGCGGATCGACGGCGCTGAGCCTGGGCCCGTAGTAGACGGGCGTGCCGGCCGCCGCCAGCTGCGTGAGCACGACGCCGGCAAGGACTTCGGCGTGCTGCTGGGCGATCGCCGCCGAGAGCGCGCCAGGAGCGGTGGTCGCCGCCGCCGGGCAGGGCAGGATCTCCACCGCCACTCCGCCGCGCCGGACCTGCTCGACGAGCGCGTCCGACACGTCCGCGCCGAGGATCATCGGGCTGACGGGCGAGAAGGCGAGGTCGATGGGATACGTGCCGTCGTCGCCCGTGGCGCCCGTCACGACGACCGCCATCTCCTGCAGGTACAGCGCCTGGAACGGGTGCGAGATGCCGGGCCCTCCGAGGGCCTTGTCCGTCTCGTGCGCGAGGACCAGGTACGAGTACAGAGGCTCGAGCAGGTCGGGCGCGTCCTCGGGCTGCCAGAGCGAGGTGACCTGCTCCTGGTTGACCAGCTGGTGCATGATGCGGGTAGCGGCGATCTGGTCGCTGAGGGTCGCGCGGCGGCCTGCCCCGGTACGCGGATCGCACACGTCCCGGGCTCCTCCGAGGTTGTGGACGTAGGTGATGCCGGGGTCCGGATCCATGGCGAGGGAGCGCTCCGGGTCGCGCGCGGCCAGCACGTAGTGCCGCGGGCACGCGGCCAACGCCTCCTCCACGGCGCCCCGGGAGATCAGGACTCGGTCCCCCTCACCCGTGACGCACCCTGCCGCGAGCAGGAGTCCGCGCGCAGCCTCCGACTCGACGCGGACACCGGCCCGCTCGAGCAGAGCGAGCGCCGCCGCGTGCATCGCCTCGATCGCGTCGTCGGGCCAGAGCGCTGCGTACTCGGTCATCTGCCTTCCTTTTCCGGCCCGAGCATCCCGGGCGTCTTCACAGTGCGGTTCACGGGTGCTCCACAGCCTTGGGACGTCGTCGCGCCAGCATCACGATCAGGACGACGGCCGCGGCCACGACGGCGGCCGCGGCCCACAGCCAGGGCGCGGAACCCTCGTCGGGCGCCGTGCCCGGACGGACCGGCTGCAGGTTGACGTAGGTAGTGCGCGTGAAGTTCCAGAACGGCGCTCCGTCGTCGCCCGGCGCCATGGCGTAGCCGCGCCAGGCGTCGGTGCGGAACGCCTGCAGGTTGAGGTTGTACCAAAGGACGATGTATGGGGTGTCCCGGTACAGGATCTTCTGCATCTCGTCGGTGAGAGCCTTGCGCTGCGTCGTGTCCTCGGGGTGGGCCGGGTCGAACGCCTGCGCCTGCCGCACGAACAGGCGGTCGTACTCGGGATTGGAGTACTGGCTGTCCCCCCAGTTGAGGATCTGCGTTGTGGTGAAGGTGCTGAGGATGAAGCCCGGGTCGATGTCGCCGCCCCAGCTCCAGATGAACAGGTCGTAGTCGGCGTTGTCGTAGACGTCGTCGCTGAAGGCGCCCTCGTCCTTCTGCTCGAGCGTCAGCTCGATGCCCACGTCTCGACACCAGCTGACGATCATCCTGGCGGCCGCCTGGTCCTCCGCGTACTCGTCGAGGGCGACGAGCCTGAAGGAGAGCTCGTCGCCGTCCGCGGTCTCACGCACGCCGTCGCCGTCCCTGTCCGAGTAGCCCGCGTCCTCAAGCATGCGCTTGGCGCGGACCGGGTCGTACCGGTATCGACCAGCCTGCGGGACCTGCCAGTGCCACTCGCCCTGGGCGACGGAGATGAGCGACGTACCCGGCTCCGCCAGCCCGCCGACTGATGTGGCCACGATCTTGTCCTTGTCGATCGCCCAGTGCACGGCCTGGCGGATCACGGAATCACGCAGGAGCGGGTTTCCCTTGCTCTTCGGGCTCCTCCAGCAGTTGAAGCCGAGCTCGTGGAAGCCCACGGCCGGCGCCGCGACCGCCGCCGTGCCCGGCACTCCGGCGAGGACCTTCACGTAGGTGGCCGGGAAGTCGACCACGGCGTCGAGGGTGCCGGCCTTGTAGTCCTCGATCATCGCGTCGGTGTTCTGGCTGATGACGAAGTACACCTCGTCGAGGTGGGGTGCGCCGCCCAGCTCGCGCGGGTACTCGGGGTTGGCCTCGAGCCTGACCCACCTGCTCTTCTCCATCCCGGTCACGCGGAACGGCCCCGAGCCCACGAACGGCATGTTCTGGAACCTGTCCAGGTGGTCCGGGTCGACCTTCTCCCACACATGCTCGGGCAGGATCGGGATGTAGAGCGCCAGCATGCCGGCGTTTGGCTCACTCGTCGTGATGACGACGGTGGCGGCGTCGGGCGCGGTCACGCTCGTCACGCCCGTGAGGTACTGGATGTACGCCCAGTGCTGGGTATCCAGGATCAGGTTGTAGGTGAAGGCGACGTCGTGGGCGGTGAGCGGCTCGCCGTCGTGCCACTTCATCCCCTCCCTGATGTGGAAGGTCCACGTCCTGCCGTCGTCCGAGGTCTCCCAGCTCGTGGCCACATCGGGCACAGGCTTGTAGTCGCCGTCGTACCAGGTGAGAAAGTTGTAGCCGAGACGGAAGCACTCCCAGGAGATGCCGCTCCAGGAGACGAACGGGTTCATCCCGTCGTAGTCCTGGCTGATGCCGATTCGGTAGGTGGCGGCCGCCGGGGAGGGAGAGGGCGTGGCGTCGGCCTGCGGCGGCGCGCAGAGGGCGGCGGCGCTCACCGCGCACAGCGCGGCGGCGAGAGCGACGACCCTGCCGATGCCCCTCATTCCCGGTCCCTCCTCCCCGGCGAGACGCGGGCCGGCCGGGGCGGGGAGGAGCCTCGCGGCTCCCCCGCCCCGGCCGGCCCTCACGCTACTTGATCCTGATGCAGGCGGCGTAGTGGTCGCCGCGTATGTGGACGTCCTCGGGGTCTATCTCCTTGCAGGCCTCGATCGCCTCCGGACACCGCGGGTGGAAGCGGCAGCCTGAGGGGATGTCCTTGGGGTTGGGAGTCTCGCCCTTGAGGATGACGTGCTCGCGCTTGGCCAGCGGGTCCGGTACCGGGATCACGCTGATCAGCGCCTTGGTGTACGGATGCTGAGGATTGGCCACGACCTCCTCGGTGTCGCCGATCTCCACGATGCGCCCGAGATACATGACGGCGATCCGATCGCTGATCACCCAGGCGAGTGAGAGGTCGTGCGTGATGAAGATGTACGTGACGCCGAGCTTCTCCTTCTCTTCCACCATGAGCTTGAGGATGTCGTTGCGGATGGAGACATCCAGGGAAGCGACCGGCTCGTCGGCGACGATCACGTCGGGATCGAGCACGGTGGCGCCGGCGATGCAGACGCGCTGCCGCTGCCCGCCCGAGAGTTCGTGCGGGTAGCGGTACAGGTACTCCGTCGCCGGCCGCAGCCCGGCCTCACTGATGGCGGTGATGACCCGCTCCTCCTTCTCCCGTTCGCTCGAGCAGATGGCGTTGACCTCGAGCGGCTCGGCGACGATGTCGAAGATCGTCTGTTTGGGATTGATGGAGTTGTAGGGGTCCTGGAAGATGATCTGCGCCTTTCTGCGGTAGTCGCGCAGTTCCCTTCTCGAGTACTTGTTCACCGGCTGGCCCTTGTACAGGATCTTGCCGCCGGTTGCGTCCTCCAGACGCAGGAGCGCCCGACCGGTGGTGGTCTTGCCGCAGCCGGACTCACCGACGAGCGCCAGGATCTCGCCCTTCTTCACCTGGAACGAGACGTGGTCGACCGCCTTCACGAAGCGCTTGCTTGTGGCGACCATGCTCTTGAAGAAGCCCTCGTGGATGGGGAAGTAGACCTCCAGATCCTTGACGTCGAAGAGCACCTCCCCCGACTCGGGTGCGACCTTGAGGACCGGGCGCTGGGTCTGCTCCGTGGCCATGTCACACCCCCCTCGGGTCCGCCGGAACGACCGGATCGGTCTCCGCCGCGTGGTACCTCTTGGCAAGGAAGCAGCGCGCGTAGTGCCCGGGGCCGACCTCGATGAGCTCCGGGTGCTCGATCTCGCACCGCTCGATCCGCACATCGCACCTCGGGCAGAAGTAGCAGCCCGGTGGCGGAGTGATGAGGTTGGGCGGGTCGCCCTTGATGGAGCGCACCATCTCCCGCTTCTCGTGGATGTTGGGGAAGCTCTTGATGAGCTGCCTGGTGTACGGGTGCGTGGCGTTGGTGAAGATGTCGGCCGTGGTGCCGCTCTCTACCACCTCGCCGGCGTACATGACGACGCCCTTGTCGCAGGTCTCCGCCATGACGGAGAGGTCGTGGCTGATGAGGATGAACGAGAGGTCCAGTTCCTTGCGCAGACGCTCGATGAGCTCCAGGATCTGCGCCTGCACCATGACGTCGAGCGCCGTGGTGGGCTCGTCGCCGATCACCAGCTTGGGGTTGCACGCCAGCGCCATGGCGATCATGGCGCGCTGGCGCATGCCGCCGGAGAGCTCGTGTGGGAAGTCCATGACCCGCTTGGGGCTGATGCCCACGAGCTCGAACAGCTCGCGTACCCGGCCCATGGCCTGCTTCTCGCCGAGCCCCTCGTGCAACTGGATGGGCTCGGCGATCTGCTTGCCGGTCTCGCGCACCGGGTTCAGCGCGTTCATGGCCCCCTGGAAGATGATGCTGATCTCCTTCCAGCGGATCCTGCTCATGCCGTACTCGGTGCGCTTGGCGAGGTTCTTGCCGTCGAACAGCACCTCGCCGCCGACCACACGGCCGTTCTCGGGCAGCAGCTTGAGGATGCTGAGCGCGGCCGTGGTCTTGCCGCAACCGGACTCACCGGCGAGGCCGAGGCTCTCGCCGGGCCGGACCATGAAACTCACGTTCTGTACGGCCTTGACGTCGCCGACACCGAGCTTGAAGTACGTGGTGAGGTTGCGGACGTCGAGCAGGCCCTCATGCTCTATGCGCTCGACGGGCTTCTTCTCGGGGGCGGGCTTCGCCGTGGTGGCTGACCTGGCCATCACTCGCCTCCCCTCTCGTCGTCCTCTATCTTGCCGCCCACCCAGCCGCCGCCGCCCTCAGGGCGTATGGAGCCTCCGGCCGGCTTGTTGAAGTCGGGCATGGCGTCGTCGGTCTGCACGCCGGGCGTAAAGATCCCGCCGCCGCCGCCCACGCCGGCGCCGCCGACGGCGGCCACGGCCGGCTCGCCGCGGGCGGTGAAGCGGTTCTCGGCGGTGCTCTCCTCGCGCTTGCGCAGCTTGGGATCGAGCACCTCGTCGTAGGCCGTGCCGATGAACGTGAATGCCAGCACCACGAGGATGATCGCGATGCCCGGCGGAAGCAGGTACCACCAGGCCGGTAGCCCGGCGGCGCCGTTGACCCAGGCGTAGTGGAGCATGGTGCCCCAGCTGAAGTTGAGCGGGTCGCCGAGGCCGAGGAACGACAGGGTGGTCTCGGACAGGATCGCGATCGCCACCACCAGCACCAGGTTGGCGAAGATGAGCGGCATCACGTTGGGCAGGATGTGCTTCTTCATCACGTGGCCGGTACTGGAACCGATGGCCTTGGCGCGCTCGATGAACTGCAGCTCGCGCACGCGCAGCGTGTCGGATCGCACCATGCGCGCCGTCCCGGGCCAGCTGGTGATACCGATGATGAGCACGATCATCCAGTAGTTCTGGCCCCAGGCGGCGGCGAGCACCATCGCCAGCGGGAGCCACGGGATGACGAGGAACGCGTCGGTGAGGCGCATCCAGGCCTCCGACTGCCAACCGCCGACGTAGCCCGCCATGATGCCGATGCCGGCGCCGAGGACGGTGGACATGAAGGCGGCGAGCAGACCGACCATGAGAGAGATGCGCGCGCTCCAGATGAACTGCGCAAGCACGCTCTGCCCTACCTGGTCGGTCCCGAACAAGTTGTAGTAGTAGGCAGTCGGCGCATGATACGGGCCCAAGAGCTCTCCCGTGGCCGGGTCCTTGATCTGCGCGTTGGGGTCGAGCAGCGCGTGGTCCGCCAGGAACGGCGCAAACAGCGCCATGGCGACGAAGACGATGAGGATGCCGAGGCCGACCATGCCTTGCCAGTTGGCGCGGTAGAGCCGCCACACCTGGTGCGTGTTCCAGGTGACCAGCTCGGCTCGCTCTGGATTGCCGGCGGCCCAGTACCAGACGCAGAGGGCGGCGATGACGACGGCGACCGTCTGCAGGGCCCAGTTGTACGAGAAGTCGTTGACGCCGGCGGCCCACTCACCGAGGCCGCCGCCGGCGAGCACGGCCCACACGCCCAGGACCGCTCCCTCAACCAGCAACAGGATGTTCGTGACCCTGGCCTTGCTGCGGCGCACGAGGCCGACGACACCGAACAGGATGCACGCGACGGCGAGCACGACCATGACCCACGCCGGGTACGAGCCGACCTCCGGAGAGAAGAAGCCTTTGACTATCTCCGAGAAACCGCTGGTGATGGGGACTTCCTTGGGGTACGTGAGCAACTCCAGGACGCACCAGACGATGATGGCCCAGAAGACGATCCAGTTCCGGAATCTGCGGGGGACGGGCTGTGCGCCGTCAGCGCCCTGCTCGACGGTGGTGTTGCCGGACCCGTTCATGCCTGCACCCTTGGGTCGAGGTAGTAGTACATGATGTCCGCGATGAGGTTGGCGATGATCACCGCGATGCTCGCGACGAGGAACACCGCCTGCATCACGGGGTAGTCGCGTTTCTGCATCGAGTCATACGACAGGAGCCCCAGGCCGGGCCAGTTGAACACGCTCTCGGCGAGGATCGCCCCGGACATCACGAAGCCGAGGTTCATCATCACGACCGTGACGGTGGGCAGCAGGGCGTTGGGCACGACGTGCTTCCACAGGACGGCGTTCTCGCTGAGACCTTTGGCCCGGGCGGTGAGCGCGTAGTCCTCCTTCATCACACCGGTGATGGAACTGCGCATGATCAGGTGGTACTCGCCGACGTAGGCGATGGCGAAGGTGAACGCCGGCAGGAAGAGGTGCTTGAGCAGCGACTGGAAGGCGGCGAACCCGCTGAGCTCGACCCCGGGCTCCTCCATGCGCCCAGTCGGGAACCAGCGGAGCTTGGTGGCGAACAGCA
>DAIQNY010000045.1:0-18159 GCA_036788155.1 Actinomycetota bacterium
CGGTGCGCAGCTGGGAGGCCGGCGGCTACCTGGTGCCGCTCGACCTGCCCGGCGACCGCATCCTCATCCCCAAGGCGCAGGTTCTCGCCTGCATCGAGGAGGCCAGCGCCCGGCGCCGCCCGATGCGGAGCTCCCGGTGAGGGAGCACGGCACCCGCGCCCGGTACATCGTCGATAGCTGCCGCTGCCCGGCGTGCCGGGTCGCGAACAGCGAGTACGCCTACCGGCGCGCTCACGAGGGCGTCGACCTGGTCGTCGCCGCGGAGACCCGGCGTCACCTCGCGATCCTCAGCCGGCATGGCATCGGCCGGCGGCAGGTGGCCGCGATCACCGGCCTCTCTGCGAGCACGGTCGAGGCCATCGCCGCCGGCCGCCAGCGCAGGGTCCGCAGCCGCACCGCCGACCTCATCCTCGGCGTCGGCACGGACGAGCACGTCGCGAGCCGCGCGTCCGTGGACGCCGGGCCGACACACGAGCGCATCGCCGCGCTACGCCGTGCCGGCCTCAGTCGGGCCGCCATCGCCCGGGCGTTGAACTACAGGACGGAGTCGCTCCAGATCCTGGGGCGACGCCGCATCACGGTCCGCAACGCGGAGCGCGTGCGCGTGCTCGCTGGCCTTGCTGCGCGCGCCGGCCTGCTCGAGCCCGACCCGGAGGCCGAGGCAGACGGCTGATGGCCAACCCGCAGCCTGAACCGTTTGTGCAGTTCTCCAAGGAGCTGTACGACGCCATCCTGCGCTCGCCCATGGCGGCCACGCAGCAGCGCATCGTGCTGGCCGTCGTGCGGCGCACCTACGGGAACTTCGGCCGCACCGAGGCCGAGATCTCACTCGGGCTGCTGCGCGACATGCTGGGCCAGGACAAGAGCACGATCAGGCGCGCTCTGCGCGACCTGTGCGAGCAGGGCGTGGTCGTCGTGAGGCGGCCCGCCCACTTCTGCCAGCCCCAGGTCCTGAGCCTGAACAAGGACTACGAGTCTTGGGGCCGCTACTCGGTCGGCCCAGTGGGCCGAGAGGCCACTGGGGGCGTGCCGGCCACTGGAGGCCGAAAGGCCACCGCAGCGGTGGCCGGTACGCCACTCCCCAGTAGGTCGAGGCGCCACTCCCCAGTGGGCCGAGAGGCCACCATAGAAGACCCGGGAGACAGCGAGACAGGAGCAGACACTGCCCCCTCCAGTCCCCCGGCGCAGCAGCCCGACGACCGCTTCGACGAGTTCTGGCAGCTCTACCCGAACAAGGAGAGCAAGCAGCCGGCGCGCCTCAAGTGGCGCCGGCTCTCCGAGCGCCAGCGATTGCTCGCAATCGACGTCGCCCGGCAGATGCGTGACCTGGTCGCCGCCGGCGTCCAGGAGGCGCAGTTCTGCCCCTACCCCACCACGTTCATGAACCAGCGCCGCTGGGAGGACTGGGCCGACGGCCCTCCTCCCCGCTGGCGCCCTTCCGCGACGAGCATGCGAGGCGATGACCTGCGCAGCCTGGCCGCCGTCGCGCGTCAGATGGAGGAAGACCATGAAGACCTCTGAGGCGATCGACCTCATCGCCAACCTGCGCGATGCGTTCCCCAATCAGCACTTCCCGCCCGCGAGCGCTAAGGTGTACGCCGAGATGATCATCGACCTGGACGCCGGCGCCGTCGCTCAAGCGGTGCGCGAGATCGAGTCCGAGTCGCGCTTCTTCCCCACCATCGCCGAGATCCGCGAGCGCGTTGCCCGAACCGCGTGCAGCAGCCTGCCAAGCGTCGAGGCTGCCCTGGCCGAGCTCGACGCTGCGGTGCGCAAGTTCAGCCCGGACGACTCCAGATCATGGACCTACGACGACGAGTGGTCACACCCGCTCATCGCGCGCGCAGTACGCATGGTCGGCGGCGTCGCCCAGCTCTGGGGCTCCCGCGCGCCAGGTGCCGACCGACGCGAGTTCAAGGCGGCGTACCTGGGCCTCTGCAATGACGAAGTCCGCGCTGTCCAGCTCGGTGCCGCCAACGCGGCGCCTCTGCGCGCGCTGGAGAGCGCATCGTGAGCAACGTCATGAGCGCCGCCGGCACATGCGTACGTTGAGCGGCCTGCTGCGCGGCGGCGCTCCGCGGCTCTACGCTGTGCGTGCCAGCGCCGCCGCCCATCACGCCGTGCACCTCGCACGGGGCGGATCCAGGCGGACGGTCTGCGGACGCTGGATCCCCAACGGCGCATCGCGCCACCGAGTCACGCTGGAAGGCTGGCGGAGCGGTGCATCGGTCTGCTTCGCCTGCGCCGACGCCATGCGTCGCGAAGAAGGGCTCTAGCCCGCGACACCGCGTCACGAGCGGTCCTTGGCGCCGCCCACCGTTGCCCCGCGGGCCCCCGCAAATCCACGGAGGGGGCCCGCGGGGCGTTTTTGTTCGTGGGCCCCCTTTCATCAAGGAGGGTGCCCGCGGTGCCCCAAAGGCCACCGCAAAACCCACCGCAAACGGCCCTGCACTACAGAATATCTGACGCAACTGAAAGTCAGCCGATTCGGCAATTCACCTGCAAAACCGCACTACACAAACCTCTACGCACGCAGGGAAAACCGCGTCGGGCGCAATGGTAAGGAGGGGGTCCGCGGTTCGAATCCGCGACCGGGCTCCAGCACCTTCACCCCCACCGGCAGACGCGCGTCGGCGTCTCTACCTCCTCACTCGAGACCCGAAGCTGCTTGGTTCCATCGGCACCTTCGACTACCATCATGTCAAACGAACGGGCGGAGGGGCCCGTTTGGCGACGGAAGGGGCATTCCGTGAAGCGTCTGTTCGTCCTCCTGGCCATCCTCATTCTCGCCGTATCGCTGGCTGCATGCGGGGAAACCACCACGACGACTTCGGCCGATGAAGGATCTGCTGAGTCACCCGCGGCGGCGGTGACCGACGAGCCGGCGGCAGCCGACGAGTCGGACGGCGGCAGTGAGGGATGGGTCGAGGTGATGTCCATGAGCGGGTCCACGAGCAAGCGCTCGGCATCGTTCGCACTCGAGGGTGGCGAGCAGAAGCTGGAGTACACGATGAAGGGCGACACCATGCCGACCATGGCCGTCTACGTCGAGGCTCCCGACTGGGACATGACCGAAGACGGCGGGTTCCCCGCCGTGTGGCCCGACAAGGCCGGCTCGGATTCGACCATGCTGAACAAGGACGCCGGCGACTACATCGTCCAGGTCGAGTCCGCGAACTGCGACTGGACGGTGACCGTCCTCGAGAAGCGCTGACGAGCAGAGGCCCCCGGCGCGGCGTACCGCGCCGGGGGCCTCGTGCGACGCTCCGGGCGCGGAGCGTGATCAGTCAGGGCAGCGGAACTGGTAGTCGTCCTTGTAGTGGAGCTCACCGCACTCGGGGCAGCGCAGCTCGTACCAGAAGCCGATCGCAACCTGGTGCCGCTCGCAGAACCGGATGCGCGCGGCGAGCGTCTCGAGTTCCGTGCCGCCGCAGGAGAGACAGGTGAGCAGCACGTCTTCACCGAGAAGATATGCCTGCCGCAGCCGCTGCAGCGAACCGGCCGCCCCCTCGTGCGGCGGCAGTTCGGCCTCGTGGTAACAGGCGTCGTGTCCCTTGGGAAGCTCCACGACGCCGAGCGGACTCACGAGGCCCGGCAGGAAGGCGAGACGCAGACCCGCGGTCCGAAGGTACTCCTGGAAGGCGCAGCCGTCGGCCCGCTCCCCCATGCGCTCGCGTTCATGCTGTTCGACGAGCGCCTGGCTCGTGACGAAGCAGCGCATGTCCAGATGGTCGACGGCGATCGGCTCCACGTGCACGGTGCGCGGCCGGCCGCGGCCGCGCTGGTAGTCGGCCGGCGGGATCAGCGAGAGACAGCCGAGCGAAGGATCGGCCTCGAGCGCCTCGATGCAGCGCTCGAGCCACCCGGGCTTGAACTGAAGCGTGTCGTCGACGCGAGCGAGGTACTCCCCACCGACGAGGCGCGGCGCGACGCCGAGCCCGCAGTGTCCGCCGCGCTCCCCGTCGCTCTCGTACTGCAGACCGTGGATGCGCCCGCGGAGATACTGGCGCAGCAGATACGTCGCGTCGTAGTCCTCGAGGCCGTTCGCCACCACCGCGAACTCAGAGCCCGGCGGCAGCGTCTCGCGGACATCGCGCACGACCGTGCGCAGCACAGGCAAGCCGTGCGAGACGAAGGCGACGACCCCCGCGCGCGTGGGCCCGGCCTCTCCGGTCCCTCCAGCCGCACTTGCGATATCGGCCACGCCCACTCCTCGGATCTCGCCTGCGTGGCTGGCCCGCCCTGCGGGCCCGCCAAAATCGCCTGCCAGGTGAATTATCTCACAAGAGTGTATGCAAGAGCCAGAGGAGAATGCGGAACATTCGATCAGTCGAGGCCGACCAGCCCGTCGCGGATGGCGTACTTCACAAGGTCTGTGACCTTATGCATGTCCAACTTGTCCATGATGTTGCTGCGGTGCGTCTCGACCGTCTTGCGGCTGAGACACAGCAGGTCGGCGATGTCCTGGTTGGTGTGGCCCTCGGCGATGAGCTTGAGGACCTCGCGCTCGCGGGCCGTGAGCTCGGCGGTGAAGCGCCGCGCCGTGGGCTCTCGCACGCGCTGGAGGTAGTCGTCCAGGACGGCCTCCAGCGCGCCGGGCTGCAGGATCCGACCGCCGCGCACCACGGCGCGGATGGCCGCGAGCAACTCCTTGCGGTCCACCGTCTTGAGCAGATATCCGTTCGCTCCGGCCTGCACGAGACGCAGCACGCAGTCCTCACGGTCGTTGCGCGTGAGCACCAGAACCTTGAGGTCCGGGTACCGGCGCAGCAGCTGCCCGGTGAGCTCGAGGCCGTTCATGCGCGGCATGATGGTCTCGGTGACGACGAGGTCCGGGCGGCACTGGCCGACGAGGGGCAGCGCCTCGAGGCCGTCCCCTGCCTCGGCGACGACCGTGATGTCGGGCTGCGCGTCGAGCAGCGACCGCACGCCCTGACGCTCGATGGCGTGATCGTCCACCAGCATGACGCGGATCTCTGCCCCAGCGCCGTCCACCGCTCACCCACCCCTCGACAGACGATGAGCGCGGGCTCCACCCCGCCCAGTCTGTCCTGTAGTCCATTTGATTCTAGGGTCTGTTCCTGACGCAGGCAACGCGGGTCCCACCTACGTCCCGTACCCTCTTCACCCTAGTACGCGACACCCGGCGCACCCTGTAGTATCGGAACATACGTTCGTCGTCGTACAGGAGGACCTATGGAGCCCTTGATCCGCTCACTTGACTTCGTCGCCGTGCCGTCCCGGGACGCAGCGCGCTCCCACGCCTTCTACGTCGACACGCTGGGCCTGCGTCCCGACCCAAGCGCTCCATTCGAGTTCTGGGCCGGCGACACGTGCTTCGCGATCTGGGAACCAGAGTCCGTAGGCATGCCCTTCGCCCCCCAGACCGCCGCCCATCTCGCTCTGCACGTCGACGACGTGGCGGCGGCGAGGGAGGCCCTGGAGGCCAAGGGCATCAGCTTCCGGGGCGACACCTTCGACACCGGCGTCTGCCACATGGCGCTGTTCGCCGATCCGGACGGCAACTCGCTGATGCTGCATCACAGGTATTCGCCCCGATCCTGATCGACCGCGGCCTTCATCGGCCGCTCACGAGAATCGTCACCGCGTGGGCCGACCTCTGTTCGCCCGCTTTGCGCCCGCGCGCGCCGTGGCCTACAATGCCTAGGCTTCACTTGGGCCGACGTAGCTCAGCTGGCAGAGCACATCACTCGTAATGATGGGGTCCGGGGTTCGATTCCCCGCGTCGGCTCCACAAAGTACCTGCATACGCGGTACTTTCCCCGCTCCCCATCCCTACTAGGGATGCCGTTCTGCAAACAAGTGCAATCATCGGTCCTGTGAAGCCCTCTAGAGGGCCCCGTTCTTGATGACCCCCGCCACCGTTGCCGCGAGCTCCTTCTGAGCCCCGCGGAGCACGTGCGAGTAGACGTTGAGGGTCATGGTCACGGACGAATGTCCGAGGTACTTCGAGACGACCGTGACCGGCACGCCGGCCTGCAGTGCGATCGTCGCGAAGGTGTGGCGCAGGCCGTGCACCGCGAGCGGTGACAGCTTCTGCCCCTTGGGCTCCGACGCCTCAGCGTCCGCGTTGGCCAGCTCCCGCGCGAAGCGGAACTGCCAGGTGATCGCGTTTGGGTGCAGCGGCTCGCCGGCGGCGTCGGTGAAGATGTAGCCGCTGTCCCGCCACGGCCTCCTGCCGATGCGCGCCTGCCACTGCGCCTGGCGCTGCGCCCTGCGCTGGCGCTTGTCGAGCACGGCCACCGTCTCCGGATCCAGCTCGAGCGTGCGCAGACTGCCCTTGGTCTTCGGCGTCGTCTCCTCCACGGTGCCGCTCTTCAGCGGCACGCGGTTGCGCTGAATCGTGATCGTGCCGGCCTCGGCGTCCAGGTCCTCCCACCGGAGGCCGGCCGCCTCGCCGCGCCTGATGCCCGTGGCCGCGAGGAAGTACCAGAGCGGGTAGAGCGCCCCCCGCTCATCCTCGAGGCCGCCCACGTAGTCCAGAAAGCGCTGCAGCTCGCACGGGTTCCAGAACTGGATGCCCTTGCTGCCCTTGGCCTTGGCCTTCCGCGGCGGCTTGCGTGCGGCGCCCATGGCCGGGTTCGCCTCCAGCAGGCGCCGCTCGATCGCGATGTTGAGGGCGCGGTGCAGCGTGGCGTGGATGCGACGGATGGACGCGACCCCGAGCCCCGGACGGTGCCGGATCTCCATCACCGGCTCACCGTCCCTCAGCACCTTGCGGCGCGTCTTCGGGTCGCGCTTCGGGGCCCAGTCGTCGTAGCCCTCGGCCAGCATGGCGTAGTGCTCCCGGATGGCCTCTCCGGTCACGTCCCGGAGCTGCATCGTGGCGAGCGGGAACGGCCGGCTCGGAGGGCCGATGAGATGCCGGCGCACGTGCTCTTCGTAGCTCTCGCGCGTCGTCGTCTTCAGGTCCTCCGACTCCAGGCTCGGCAGCCACACCTCGCCGAGGTACTGGGCCAGCGTCATGCGCAGCGGCGCCTGCGAGGCTCCCCGGTGATACTTGGCCCGTTCGATGTCCCGGGCCGCCACGGCCTCGCCACGGGTCGCGTAGCCGCCGTGCGTGACGATGCGCCGCTCCTGCGTCTCACGGAGCGGCTCTCCGCACTCCGGGCAGCGCTCGAGCTTGTAGCCGTTCGTCCAGTGACGGAAGCCCGCGCTTCGCGGGCTGCGCTCCAGGTACGGGCACGCCTCGTTGCGGCAGCGCTGTGCCGGTTGCTGCTTGAGGTCGATCACGAACGCCCACTTGCCCTTCGGGCCCCGCGGCTTGCGGATCCCGTCGTCCATCGCCTTCTTCTTCGCACCCCCTTTCTTCGCGTTCGTCGTGGGCTGGGGCTGTGTGGTCATGACGGCTCCCTTCCGTCGCTGCCTGACTGCCCGCTCTCGCGGGAGGGTCGATACGGGGGAATCAACGGGGGCTTCATGCGCCGGCACCGTGCCACGAGCTTCTCAACTGTGCGACGCGGGACGCCAAGCTCTTCGGCCAGATCCTTGATCGGGCTCCGTGTGGCGCTGACCGATGTCATGAGCTTCTGGTACCGGGCGGCCAGACGGCGGAGGTACTCGTCATCGTAGACAGGTGGGCGTCCGCGACGTGGCCTCTCGGTGGACTTGGCCGGCGGCCTCTCAAACTCCTTGGCCAATGCTTCGCTGTCGTCTGCCCATTGCCGGGAGAGGTCGTCTCCTACTGACTCAGCAATGAACCTCCAGGAGTCGGCCTCACTTCGCTGCTCCCGCGCAAGGCCGCGGCGCGCGCTCTTCAGCTCCCCGGCCAGCGGGAATCGCCTCCAGACGAGTGTGGACAACGCACGCGGCATCAGGAGGGCCGGCACGTCGTGCTCCAGGGCGACACTCTGAAGCTCGACGTACTCCTCCCACACGCCCAACGGAAGCCACTCGGGTCCAGGGATGTCCGCCTCCAGGTCTGCTCTCGTCATTGGTCGTTCGACGATCGCGTCGCGAAGACCATCGCCTGTCACCTCGCCGCTGATGAAGTGCCTCAGGTAGGACCGCATGCTCATCCCGACGCACTCCCAGCGCCCGGCCAGCTGGGCGAGCTCGTAAACGACGAGCCACGGCCCGCCCTTGGGGTCGTTCCAGACGCGCGCCACCTTCAGAACCTGCCTCGGCTTCTCTGCCATGCCGCAAGACTAACGCCTAAGTGTTAGTCACGTCAACGGCACCACCGAAACATCGTTCGCTACCTTGCCCAGATTGCGTGGGTCCGTTGACTACTCCGCCCCCATAGTCCTAGCTCGCACTTACACCAACGCGGACACAGGACAGGAGGACATCGTGATCGAGTTGACCAGGCGACGGGAGTTGCTCGGCCTGAGTAAACAGCAACTCTCCTTCGCCAGCAGGGTTCCGGCCGGCGTGATAGGTCAGGCCGAGTCAGGCCGATTCATCCCCTACCGCCCGCAGCTCGAGCGCCTCGCCGCCGCCCTCGAGTTCGCCGGCGACCCCGACGACCTGCTCAAGCCGGTCGTCGACGACCAGACGGCGGCGTGAGCGGCTACTGCCACATCGCGCCCCACACGCTCGCGGTGGACGCGACCGTGAACTACTTCGCGACCCACGGCAAGCCGACGATCGACGCCTTGGAGACGGCGCTCTGCCACGTCGGCCGCAACAGCGGGCCCGAGCTACTCTACATGCTTCATGAAGAGCGACTTCTGACCCTCCCGGCATGCCGTCGGGTGCTGTCCGCTGTCTGGGTCGACTGCGAATGGCCCGAGGCGGCCCTGGACGACGAGTACTGGCGCGGTCTGTTCGATTGGGTCGACTACACCGTGAACGGTAGGAAGGCCGAGCGGCCGACAGCTCCGCTGGCTCTGTACCGCGGCGCCTCGCGCGAACGTAGGGAAGGCTGGTCGTGGACCACCGACCCCTCGGTCGCGCAGTGGTTCGCCGAACGCTCGAACATCTTCCACCCGGAGCATCCGGCCCGGGTCTGGAAGGCCAGCGTGAACCCCCTGTTCCTACTTGCATGCGATACGGCCACTCGGCCGGGAGAGCCCCAGTACATACTCGACCCCTGGGGACTTGATGAGGTCGTTGAGGCCCCGTGAGCCGCACCAAGCCCATCACCCTCTCCGAGGCCCGCGAGCGCCTCACCCTGAGCGTCGCCGAAGCCGCCCACCTGCTCGGCGCGTCGCCTTCCTGGGTGTACGCGGAGGCCGAGCGCGGCGGGCTCCCGATCCAGCGGGTCGAGGGCCGCATCCTCGTGCTTGCGCAGCCGTTCATCCGCCGCTTCGACAACCCCGAAGAGGAGGCCTGTTGACCCTCTCCGTCGCTGAGTGTGCTGCCCTGACCGGCACATCGCGATCGTGGATGTATGCGGCCCTGGAGCGCGGAGAGGTCCCCGGCCTCACCCGGATCGGCGGCCGCATCCTCGTCAACACCAGAGCGTTTCTCACCTACTTTGAGGAGGACCAGTGACACCCGCTAACGCTACGAACACGAACAGCATGCCCGACCCGAAGACGCCGCACGGCATCGTCGCCGAGCTTGACCTGGCAGCCGAGTACCTCTTTGAGCTCCGCGAGGACTTCGAAACTGATTTCGCGAGCCCGGAGGGGACACTGAAGGAGCTGGAGCGCGTTCGTCGGCACATCGACGAGGCGCACGCCAACCTCGCCGCGATCGTCGCCGAGGGTGGCTATCGCACGCGACTTCGGGGTTCCTGATGGCAGACCGTCACCGCTCTCAGGAGCAGTCAATCGAGCCGAACGAGCGTTCCGAGCCGACGCCGTCAGCAAGTACCGATGACGGGGGCGAGCGCCGCACCTGCCCGGGCGAGGCCGCCGCTCGAGCCGCCGACCTGGCAGAGGAGGCGCGCACCGTCGCCGCTCGCTTCTGCACGCAGGTGCACGAGCTCGCCGCGACCGTCGACTTCCTCGCGGACATCGACCGGCAGCTGCAGGCCGCGCGCAGACAGGCCGGGTACTCGAGCGTCCCCCTTCCGAACGCGCGCGAGCTCGCATCGGAGGTCCTGCTCGGCGCCGTCGCCGAGCTTCGGCCCTACGTGGCCTCCGTGACCGCCGAGTCGGCAGAGCGGTCAGAGGCCGAGCTTCGCAGGGGCCGGCTCGGCGTGCAGACAGCTGTCAAGAGGCCGGTGAGGGCTCTGGAGAAGCTGGCACACCCCGAGTGAATCCGCACGTCAAGTTGCCTTGCGAATCTTCCCCACCTTCCGCACATCAGGCGACTACGGTGGAGGTATCGCAAATGTCACCACACCCCAGCCCTTGACAGCCGCTACGGTGGATGCAGAGGCAACGAGACGGGAGGCGGTCGTGCTGAGGATCGAGGCGCTGAGGATCGAGCGGGGACTCTCGCCGAGGGCCCTCGCCCGCGCAGCCGGCGTCAGCGAGGGGTTCTGCTGCAACATCCGCCGAGGCCGCGTGGAGCTGCCGGCGGACAGCATCGTACTGCGCCGCCTGGCTCGCGTAATCGGAGTGCCCGTCGCCCGCGCCGGCGAACTGCTGGATGAAATGGGAGAGGCGACGAACGAAGGGACCGCACGATGCGGGCCCGGGGTGTGATGTGGACTCCGGGGCGACTACTGGCAGACCACGTCCTCGCGTTCCGGGCGGGTACTTCGACATGCCGCGGTACCTGTTCGACGCGATTCTGGCCGCCCCAGGCCTCACCTGCGCCCAGGTCAAGGTGCTGTTCGCGATCCTCCGCCTCACGTGGGGCTACTACCCGGACAAGAACCGCGACGGCGCGCGCATCCGGCGAAAGCAGCTGGCCAAGATGACCGGGCTCAAGCAGAGGACACTCGACAAGGTGATGCCGCCTCTGGTGGACGAAGGCGTGATTGATCAGCTGGAGCCGCCAACCGGGCGCAGTCCGGCGGTCCTGAGGGTGAATCCGCGCCCCGACACTTGGGGACGATTCACGCCTGTAGAGTGCGACGCTGGTCGCACTCTAGCCGTAGAGTGCGACGGGAGGGGTACTCAAGGCGAGCAGGACCCGGAGGACTGCGACGGCAATCGCACCCAGAGTGCGACGGCTGGCGTACCCAGGGTGCGACAGGAGGGGCACTCTACAGCCTCGCCTAGTCCTTCATCTCTTAGGCCTTCATCTTCTTTTCCTTCCTCCCCCCAACCCCCCACGACGCGCGCCGCTGAAGAGCGCGTCGCGGGGGGCTTCGAGAGCGATCCATCTGAGGAGATCGGATTCAAGAGCCTGCAGCACGTGACACGCAAGTTCATGAAGCGCGTCGACGCGGAGTACGGCCGCACCACCTACGACGACCTCCTGGAAGAGCCATGAGGACCAGCGTCAGACACCATCCCACAGGCGCGCCGCCGGCGATCCGTCGCCCCGGCGCCGGCGGCGTCCCTGTGGGATGTCCCGTCCATCGGTGGCCGGCCGGCCTTCGGACCCCCCGTGCCGGCCGGCTGCCTGTGGGCGACGTCGCTGAGCACGGTACGGCATCCGCCGGGTCGCGTTCGGTCGCTCCGGGGCCTCAGCCGGCGCTCAAACTGCACACCATAAGAAGGGGGTGCGCACGCCGGTTAGCCTCGAATGCTGCACCGGCGTGCACTCTCAGCGCTGTTCTCAACCAGTGCCCGGCCCTCTCAGGCGGCCGCGGCCGGGTCGGCATGCCGCAACCGGCGTGCCCGGCGCCGACGTCCTCATCCACGTCGGACTCGCGGCACAGAGGGGAGCGCCTGTCCTTGGGGGCGCTCCCCTCGCCGGCCCACCCACACAGGTCATCGCCAGGAGGTATGCCCGCATGCTCGTGAACACCAAAGCCAAGCGCCTGGACATCCCCGGTGAGCCCGGGCAGTGGATGGAGCTGCGCCCGCTGTCGTTCGCCGAAGAGGACCGACTGCGGCGCGAGAGTTCGGCCGCCTTCCTCGCCGAGATGGCCGCGATGCCGGACGCGGTGATGAACGCTCAGATGCGCATGCAGACTGAGGACGCACGGCGCCGACGGGAGGAGAACGCGCGCCGGGCCGAGGCAGGTGAGCCGGCGCTTCCCGACCCCGACCTCCCCGACCCCGACCTCCTGGATGGTCAGGACCTTGTGACGATCCTCGAGTGCGGCATCGTCGCCTGGAGCTACGCGCAGCCGGGCGAAGAGGAGATGGCGCCCGTGGCCGGGGCCGTGAAGATGCTGGACGAAGGCACGGCCCGCTGGGCCGGTCGCGAGATCCTGCGTCTGACGTGGCCGGAGCGGGCGACAGAGATCGACGCCGAGATAGCCGGCGGGTCGCAGCCGCCCGCAGACAGCCTCGATTCGGGCGGCTCCCATGCCTGACCGTGAAGGGGGCGCCGCTCTCGAGGCCCGGCAGCTGGAGCTGGCATCCGCCGTGATGCTCGGCATTGGCGAGCTCGTGCAGATGTGCGACGAGGCGCTCGAGATCGAAGGCACGCTCGTGGCGCTGCGCTCGGCACGCGGCCAGGACGGACCCCCGTCCCTGCTGTCCATCGCACTCTCCGAGCTTCGCGAGCGTCTCGCGCAGATGGACGGCTCGCGGGCCCTTGAGGCGACGCCAGAGGAGTTCGAGGCGGCATCCCTGGACCTGCTCAAGCGACACATCGGAAGGAACACGACACCGCCGGCCGCCGCCGGCGAAGGAGGCGAGTGACCACCATGTACAGGTACGCACTGCTGGATGCCGCCGGGCGCCCGATCCAGATCGTCAGGGCCGCGGACGCCGGCGACGCCGCGCTCTACGGCCTGCGCAACGTCCACGGCTACAAGAGCGTGGTCGACGAGCAGGCGCTGCGCGAGCGCCACGAGGCCGTGGTCGAATCGTTCCGCGAGCGCTACTTCGCGGAGGGCCGCAGCGCCGAGCAGGCCAAGACCATGGCGGAGGCCGCCGCCGGGCCGCTGCCGGCGCCGCGCGTCGCCACCGTCGCCGAGGTGCCGGCGCAGGACACCCTGCCCCGGGCCTCCGAGCGCCGTTCGCGCGCGACGCAGGCGAAAGCCGGGAAGCTGGCCGCGGCCGGATCCGGCGCCGGCCTGCACCGTGTGGAGGGCTCCGCGACTCGGGGAGTCGCCGGCGGGAAGGTGGCCCGATGACGATCGAGACAGTGGAGCGCGCCCAGGCCGAGGTACGGCGCCTCGTCGACCAGGAACGCGCATTCTCCCTCGAGCGCCGGGAGGCGCTGGCGCAGCTGCAGACGCTGGCCCCCGGCACCGGCGAGCCGACGCCGGAGGCGCAGGCGAAAGTGCTCGCCAAGGCCAAGCGGCAGCAGGAGCGCGTGGAAGCCCTTGAGGCGGCGGAGACGGCCGTGAGGACTGCCCGGGAGGCGGCGATCACCGAATGCCACGTGGCCGAGGCGCAGCACCTGCAGGCGGAGGCGACGCAGCTGCGCGATCAGGCCGCCGAGCGCGGCGCGTTGACGGACGAACTGCTGGCGAAGCTCGCAGATCACGAGGGCGTCGCATACGTACCTGCACCGTACGGCGGCCCGACGATCACCGCCGCTCTGCTCGCGGACGCGGAGGCCAAAGAGTCGAGGGCTGCCAAGCTAACGAGCGCCGGGTTCGTGCCGAAGTCGGGCGGCGTGCGCGGCGATGGAGTCGACTCCCTGGCCGAGGCCGTGTGGGCAGATCCGTTCCGCATAGGTCCGACGTGGCACGAGATCGAGGCGTGGTACTCAGAAGCGAGCGCGGCGGCACTCGAGGAGTGGCAGGGCGCGCGGCGCTCGAATCACCTGCCCGCCGACGCCGAGTCGTTCGCCGCCTCGGGATGGAGAGTCGTGGCCGGCATGACCTGGCGAAGCGGCGAGCCTCCGACCGGGACCGTCACGCTCCTGGCGCCACCAAACGGCCGGCCGCCGAGCACCATGGACAGCGAGACGAAGGACGGTGCGTGATGGTAGCAGAGCGACCCCACGGCCTGCCCCCGGCGATCACCCGAGTGGATGACTACTACGAGGCGATCGTCATGGAGCTGAGGACGATCACTGCCGAGCTGCGTTCGCTGCGCGCCGCCCTGGCGCCACCGGACTCCGAGCCCAGCGGCGCGGGACCGGAGGATCCGAGCCTGCACGAAGGCAGCACAGGGTGAGTCCTGCTGAAGACCCCGAGCGGGGCGTGCTCGCGCGCGGCGTCGCCAATCCTGGCGGCGCGTGTGGGCCCTCCTTGGCCGCCCCGCTCGGGCCCTGCCCGGCGGCCGATCCTCGGCACGATCCCGACTTTGTCGACCGCTGCCTCGTCGACCTGTTCACGCACTGGGGCGAGTGGCGCCGCCTCGGCCGCCTGTACGCGGCCCACGTGCCGGACTATGAGCGCTGCACGGCCGTGCGGCATGCCGTCGACTGGGGTAGGCGAATCGGGTTCGTGATCGAGGGCAACAGGAGCCTCGGCTATCGCGTGGTCGCCTTCCGTCACCCCGCCGCGGTCTACCGCGTGAAGCCGGGCGGCGGAAGGCCGGTCGCCGGGGCTGCCAGGGCATGACCGCCGCGGCCAGACAGATCCCGCTCACCCACGGCAAGGTCGCGATCATCGATGCCGCCGACTGGGAAGAGGCCATGGCGTCCGGGCGCACCTGGCGAGCCGCCTGCTACGACGGCAAGTGGTTCGCGGTGAGCGGCCACACGCTGCGCCTGCATCGCCTCCTCATGGACCCGCCGCCGCGGATCCCGGTGGCCTTCGTGAACGGCGACACGCTGGACTGCCGCCGGGCGAACCTGCGCCTTCGCCGCGACCTTGAGCGGGCCCGCCGGCGTGAGCGCTACATCGGCGTGCGCAGGCTCGCCAGCGGGCGCTACAGCGCGCGGATGTGGCACGCCGGGCGCCGGGTCTACCTCGGCACCTTCCAGACCGCGAGAGACGCGGCGCTCGCGGTGAACGTCGGCTATCGCGTGCTTCGCGGTCACGACGCCCGGCGCGACGGCGCTGGGCCGAACATCGTCCCCGCCGCGTTCACAGCTGAGGACCTCCAGGCCCTCGCGCAGCGGCTCGGCGCGGATGGCACGGCGCTACCAGACCAGTCCGATTCAGCTTCACTGCCGGGGCGGCACGACAACCTACGCTGATGGGAGCGTGACGCCATGGATGCTGGCACTATCTACGTCCGCCTGCTGGCCGACGCCCGCGGCCTGGACCGTGGCCTGAGCCATGGCGAGCGCCGCGTTGGCTCCTACGCCACGACGCTGAAGCGCACCGGCGACTCCATGACGAAGTACTTCACCATCCCCACCCTCGCCGCCGCCGGCGCCGCGGCGGCGCTCAACGTCGACTTCGAACGCACCATGACCAAGGTCCGCGGCCTGACGGGCGCCAGCACCGCGGACATGAAGAAGTACACGGACTCCATTCTCGACATGGCCGGCGCAGTCGGGAAGGCGCCCAAGGAGCTGGCCGAGGCCCTGTACTTCGTCCTCAGCTCAGGCTTCAAGGGAGCCGAGGCGCTGGACGTGCTGCGCGTCTCCGCCGAGGCCTCCGCCGCCGGGCTCGGCGACACTGCAGTGATCGCCGACATGGCGACGAGCGTGGTCCAGGCGTACGGCAAGGAGAACATCACCGCGGCCGAGGCAGTCGACGTCCTCACCGCGGCCGTCCGCGTCGGCAAGGCCGAGCCGGAGGAGTTCGCAGCCGGCATCGGCGACGTCATCTCAACCGCCAAGATCATGGGCGTGGAGTTCGACAAGGTCGCGGCCTCGCTGGCGTCCATGACCCTGGCCGGCGTGAAGACGCCCGAGGCGATCACCGCTCTCAATCAGGTGATGCTCTCGCTCACCAAGCCGACGAAGGCGGGCGCCGAGCTCGCCGAGCAGCTGGGCCTCTCGTACGCCGGGCTGCGCGACCAGCTGAAGAACGAGGGCGTGATCGAGGTCCTGCGCACGCTGCAGGAGGCCACGCACGGCAACATGGAGCAGATCACGAAGCTCATGCCGAACGTGCGCGGCCTGAAGGCGCTGCTGGCCCTCACCGGCGTCGACGCCAAGACGGTCGACGAGGTGTTCCGCGACGTCGCGGGCTCCACCGGCGACATGAGCAAGGCGTTCAAGGCCTGGGCCGAGAGCGACGCATCGGAGTTCGACAAGGCCATGGGCGAACTGCAGGCAGCCGGCGTCCGCGCCGGCGCTTCCGTGGTGCCAGCCCTGGCCGATGTGGCCAGCGGCGTCGCCGACGTGGCCGAGGCCTTCAGCGACCTCAGTCCGGAGACGCAGGGGTGGATCGTGAAGGTGGGCCTGGCCATTGCGGCCGTGGGGCCCCTTCTCAGCGTCGCCTCGAGGCTCTCGACCATCTACACGGCGCTGGCAGCCAAGACCTCGGCCGCTGCCGCCGCCCAAGAGGCCCTCAACTTCGCTCAGGCCGGCAGCGGGGCGTCGAAGCTCTCACCGGCCGCTCAGCGCGGCGCTGCGCTCATCAACAAGGGCGCGGCGGCGCAGCTCGGCGGCACCGCCGGCAAGACCCTGCTCGGCGGCACCGGCCTGGCCGGCATCGGTCTTACGACGGCAACAGTCGCCACCATCGCCGCCATCGTCGCGCCCATCGCAGTCGGCAGCGCCATGACCTACGCCGCCGCGACGTACAAGGAGAAGGCCGGCTCGCCCGGCGGTCAGACAGCGACCACGGCGACGGTCGGCATGGGCGGACGTGGCAAGAAGCCGGACGCGGCCGGCGGCATGTCGGCGGCGGTGCAGACGCAGAAGACCAAGGTCCTCGAGGAAGTCATCGTCGACCTGTCCGTGCGCGCCTCCAAGAGCAAGGGCAGCATCGCCGAGATCCTGAAGGGCATCGACGCGCTGCGCTCCGAGGCCGCGAAGAGCATCGATTTCACCATCGACCCCAAGAAGCCGCTTGCCTCCCTGCAGTCCATCCAGGCGCGGCTCATGGACCTCGGCATGGACGCAAAGACGGCCTATCAGGTGATCGAGAGCGTCTTCGGCAAGGATGTCGCGGCGCCGCTCCGCAAGCACATGCAGACCATCTCGCCGGCGATGGACAAGGCCGCCGACCAGGTCGAGGCCCGCCACTCGGCGATGCGCACCAAGCTGCTGCAGAAGATCGCCATGCCGCGGCCCGATAACTCCGGCCTGCTCGCTGCCATCAACCAGGCCGTCGACCGGCTGCAGGCGCTCGGCTACTCGGCAAGTCAGGCCGCCGCGGCGGTCCAGCGCGCGCTCAACGCCAGCAGTGGCGCCGCCCACGCCGCCACGCTGGACGCGCGCCGCGCCTACGGCGGCATCGACTACCTGAACACGGCGACGCGCTTCCTCGCCGGCGAGGGCGGCCCCGAGATCGCCGCGTTCTTCCCCCTGAACAACCGCGCCCGCACGGCCGACCTCTACAGCGACCTCACGGCGATGCTGGCGCCGTATCTGGGGACGGGATCGTCGCCGTCAGGGACGGGCGCGCGGGGCACTACCAGCTCCGCCGGAGGTCCTCCCATCGTGAACCTCAACGGCCCGTTCATCGGCGCACCGCCTGAGTCGTGGGCCGAGTTCGTACAGGCGAACGCCGCCGACGTCGTGGACATGGCACTCGCCGGCTATGAGGACGCCGGCAACGCGGCGTCGCGTGTCGCCAGGAGGGGCTACTGAGTAGGCGCGGGCGACGCCACGACGATTGCACGACCGCCAGGATAGGCTCGCAGGCGCACGCTCCCGTCATACGCTGTTGCCGCGCGATCGCCCGCTGATAGACTCGCCACTGCGCAGGCTGAGAGACCCTCCAGTCCCCTCCCTGCGCCACGCCCCGGACCGGTTGCCCGCCGGTGCCGGGGCTTCTCTTGGGGCCGCCGGGATGTCCATCTCCTCACGGAGTTCGTCCAGCCCGATGGTGCCCTCGCGCTCCGCCTCTTCGAGGGCCGCGAGAGCGTCAGCTGCGTCCTCGGCATCCTCACGACGCTGGGCATCCATCATGCGACGGGCCTCGCGCTCATTCGCCGGCTTGTTGCCCATGGGCAACGTCTCCGCGTACTTGGCCGCTTCGATGTTCCGGTGGGCGTAGGAACGCGACCATTGCCAGCGTTCCTCCAGGTACGCCTCCCACGTGGCGTGCGTTTCCCGGTACAGCCGCCGGTCGCGAATCTCCATGAGGGCGCGGCCGACTTCGTTCAAGCGCGGGAGCCTTCGTGCCGATGCTTGAAAGGGAGCGAAATGGGCTATATGCTCCTTTAGGACGAACTGGCACAGGACAACACATCCCGCGACCAGACGCCC
>DAIQNY010000046.1:0-18037 GCA_036788155.1 Actinomycetota bacterium
CACATGCCGCGAACGGCGTGTCGTCCAGGAAGGCGCGCACATCCTCCCCTGCCAATTCGAGCAACTCCTCGTCCACCAGATCGGCCTTGGTGAGCGCGACGACGCCTTCACGCACCCCGAGAAGCTCGATGATCGCCAGATGCTCCACCGTCTGCGGCATGACGCCGTCGTCGGCGGCGATGACGAGCAGGAACAGATCGACGCCCGTCGCACCGGCGACCATGGTACGCACGAACCTCTCGTGGCCCGGCACATCGACGACGCTCAGCCGGGCCCCGGACGGCAGCTCCAGCTCAGCGTAGCCCAGCTCGATGGAGATGCCGCGTTCCTGCTCCTCGCGCAAGCGATCCGTGTTCTTGCCCGTCAGTCGGCTGATGAGGGCGGTCTTGCCGTGGTCGATGTGGCCGGCGGTGCCCAGGGTCAGCGGCGGACGTCCACCTGCCGCCGCCCTGTCCGACTGCATCTCTCCCGTCCCCGGACTCAGACGAGCGCGACCAGCGCCGCGCCGGCCAGCTCCTCGATCTGTTCGTCGGCCACGGCGCGGACGTCGAAGACCAGGCGGTCGCCCTGCACGCGGCAGACCACCGCGGGAGAGCCGGTGCGAAGCAGCGCCGCCCGGGCGTCGGCCTCACCCGGGGGCACCGTGGCCGCGACGGCCGCACTCGGGACCTCGGTCACCGGCAGCGCACCGGCGCCGGCGCGGCCGACCGTGTCGACCAGCTCAAGCGCGTCGGGCGGCACGCCGGCGCCGGCCAGCAGGGCGCGCAGCGCCTCCGCCCGTGCCCGGACGTCCTCGAGCGGCGTCTTCAGCGCCCGCAGCGTCGGGATCTGTGCCTGCGCCCGGAGTGGGTCCAGGTACAGCCGCAGGACGGCGTCCAGTGCCGCGAGATCGAGCTTGTCGATGCGCAGGGCGCGCGCCAGCGGGTGCCGGCGCATGGCCTGGATGGCGTCGACCGTCCCGACCGCGACGCCCGCCTGCGGCCCCCCGAGGAGTTTGTCGCCGCTGAAGGTGACGACGTCGCAGCCGGCGGAGACGCTGTCTGCCAGCGCCGGCTCCTCGGCGAACAGCTCGAGATCGGCCAACGCTCCGCTGCCGAGATCGTCGACGAGCACGGCGCCGCGCTCGTGCGCGAGCATCGCCAGCTCTTCGAGCGTGGGCTCGGCAGTGAACCCGACGATGCGGTAGTTGCTCGTGTGCACGCGCAGGATCGCTCGCGTGCGCTCGGTCCAGGCGGCCTCGAAGTCCCGGAGGTACGTGCGGTTGGTGGTGCCGACCTCCACGAGCTCGGCGCCGCTCTCACGGAGGATGTCGGGGATCCTGAAGCCGTCGCCGATCTCCACCAGCTGGCCGCGGGAGACGAGGACCTCGCCGCCGCGCGCCGTGGCGGCGAGCGCCAGCAACACCGCCGCGGCGTTGTTGTTGACGACCAGCGCGTCGTCGGCCCCGGTCACGGTGCACAACACGTCGTGCACGTGATCCTGACGGGAGGCTCGCTCACCACCCGGCAGGCTGTACTCGAGATCGGTGTACCCTGCGGCGGCGGTGACGACCGCGTCGACCGCCTCCTGCGGCAGCAGCGAACGCCCGAGGTTCGTGTGCACCACAACGCCGGTGGCGTTGATGACACGCCGCAGCGACGGTCTCACCGCCGCCTCGAGCAGCCGCCCCACCCACGGCACCAGCGCCGCCGGCGTGAGGTCCGTCGCCTGGGCGGCGGCGGCGTCGCCACCCGCAAGGATGTCCGCGCGCAGCCGTTCGAGCACCGCCCGTACGGCGTCGACGACGAGCGGGCGGGGGTACCGCGCGAGCAGCTCCTCGACGCCCGGCTCGCGCATCACCTCGTCGACCGCCGCGAGCGAGCGCAGCCGCTTCGTGCGGGTTTCGTCGCTCCCCTCTCTTGCCTTCTTGCGCCCGGACTCGCTCATCAGCCCTCGTCCTCCGCCGCGGTCGGCGCCCTCCGCAGGCGCATGCCCGCGATGATCATCGCGAACGCTACCACGACGAACGCGAACCACCAGTCGAGCCGGGACAACCCGAGTTCGTCCAGCCATTCCCCGCGGGCACGGTCCACGTACACAAGGCCGAGGCCGGCCAGTCCCCATACTCCCTCGACGGCCGTCCAGAACGGGCGTCCGGAGCTCTCGCGGAATCCGTGAGCCGCCGCCCATGAGGCGGCCAGCGTGAGCAGCACCGGGACCAGACCGATGAGCACGGCGAGAATCAGTTGCCACAGGAGGTCGGGCAGCGAGACTCCACGGACGGAGCGCCAGATGGGCTCGGAGCTGCCCACGCCGAGGAGGATGATCAGGACCCAGCTCACGGCGCCGATGAGGCCGAGGGCTGCGACGAGGAGAAAGGGGACCACGGACAGAGCGCGGAGGACCACATCCACCGTCGGTCCGCCGGGACCGACCGCGCTCTCTTCGTCCTCCGGGGCCAGAGAGTCCGGATCGACCCGGCGGTCCTCGCCGAACCTGCCGATCCTGTGACGCTCGTCGGCCACCGTCGTCAGCCCTCGAGCACGATCGCGCCGGCCGGCCCGGCGATGACCTCACCCACGGTCCACGCCCCGGCGCCGGCGTGCTCGAGGGCGTCGAGCAGCAACGTGTGCTTCTCGGGCGCGACGGCCATCAGCAGGCCGCCGGAGGTCTGCGGGTCGAACACGGCCAGCACGCGCGGCTCCTGCTCTGCGGCGGGGCCTGCAAAGCGGCCGGCCGGCTCGCCCGCCGCGCCCGCCGCTCCTCCTGCCGGGATGTGCTCCGCCGACCCGGCCGGCCCCTCCTCGTACAGCCGCGGCAGCAAGAAGTCCCTGTTGCTCCGCAGACCGCCGGCGTAGACCTGCCGGGAGATGAGGTCGAGGACACCGTCGTGCAGCGGGAGCGCCTGCACATGCACCACCGCCGCGGCGCCGCTCGCGTCCAGCATCTCGCCGAGGTGGCCGGCGAGCCCGAAGCCGCTCACGTCCGTGCAGGCGTGCACGCCGATGCGGGTCATAGCCAACGCGGCGCCGGCATTGAGGATCGCCGCCTCCTCGATGGCCGGCAGCATGTCGACCTCGGCGATGACGCCGTTCTTGAGCCCGCTGGCCAGCACGCCGATGCCGAGGCGCTTGGTGAGCACCAGCCTGTCGCCCACCTCGGCCCCCCTGTTGTAGACGATCTCCTCCGGCCTGGCCACGCCCGTGACGGCCAGGCCGTACTTGGGCTCCTTGTCGTCGATGGAGTGTCCGCCGGCCAGCTCCGCGCCCGACTCCAGCACCTTCTCCAACCCTCCGCGCAGCACGTCGCCGAGGATTGCGAAGTCCAGGTTCGACGGCCAGGCGACCAGGTTCATGGCCGTCAACGGTCGGGCGCCCATCGCGTACACGTCGCTCAGCGCGTTGGCCGCCGCGAGGCGGCCGAACCAGAGCGGGGAGTCGACGATGGGCGTGAAGAAGTCGACCGTCTGCACCAGGCAGAGGTCGTCGGAGATCGGCACCACAGCGGCGTCGTCACGCGTCTCGAGGAGGCGCGTGAACTCGCCGCCGGCCCTGGGCAGATGGTCGAGGATGGCCTGCAGGTCGCACGGACCCAGCTTGGCCGCTCAACCGCTCTTCGCCGCGTACTGTGTCAGCCTGATCTTCTCGGTCATACGACAAGCTTACCGTAGTGGTCCTCGGGGAGAGGTCGTCGTCAGGTCCCTCTTCGGGCACGTTCCGACCCCCGTCACGGGTCCCCGGCGAACCGGCGCTTCACGTCGGTTCGTCGCCGGCGGCGTGCAGGGCGACGAGCTCGCGCACGTCGTTGTAGGCGCGCAGGCTGTCGATACGTCCGCCGTGGACGGTCCAGACATGCGCGAACGGCACCCGCACCTCGGCGCCGGTGCCGCGCGGCGTCAGGTGGAACACGCCGGTCACGATCACCGTGTCGCCGTCGCCGTAGAACTCACGCGGCTCGAGCGCGAAGGCGTCGTTGAGGTCGGGGATGGGCGCGAAGATCCGGCGCAGCACCTCCTGCCGGCCTCTGAAGGTGCCCGACGCGGGCCCGTAGGTCCATTCGGGCTCCTGCCATTCGATGTCCTCCGAGAACATCGCTATGGTCGTCTGGATGTCACCGCGACAGAAGCTGTCGTACCCGGTGCGCACGATATCGACGTTGCTGGCCATGGGGATCCGTTTGCAGCTGTGCGGGCGGCGGCCACGGCCGCCACCCCCAGCCTTCCCGGCCGCCGCGCGGTCCTACCGTTCGGAGGAGGAACCTGCGGTCGACGCCCGCACCCTCAGCGGACCGTGAGTCGCGCGGCCCGCGTCGTGGATTGGCGATTGCCGGCCCGGTCCGTCGCCAGCACCAGGATGCGATAGGTGCCGCGCGGCAGCCTGCAGCGCCACCTGGCCGAGCGGAGGGTGTTGGTGCCGCGCCAGCCGAGCTTCAGCAGGGCGCGCATGCGCCCGTCCCGAGACCTGACCGCAAGCCGGACGTCCGCCTTGGGAGCCATGTCGTCCACGCGATAGCGAAGCGTGACGCGCGCGCCCCGCCGCACTCGTGCGGCGCGCGCCCTGGTGACCGGCCCGAGACCGTCGATGCGCACGGTGCAGGTCCGCACCGCCTCGACGTTGCCCTTCTTGTCCGTCGAGCGATACCGCACGACGTGCTCGCCTTGAGCGGCGACCACGAGCGTGGCCGGCAGCCCGCTCAACGGCATCAGCTCGGCATCGTCCACACCCGCCGAGGTGAACTCCACTCCAGAGCCCTCGTCAGCCGCGGTGAACGTCAGCGTCACCGGAGTGCGACTCCAGCCGCCGGCGCCGTCTACACTGGTGACCGGCGGGGTCGTGTCCTCCCCCGGCTGCGGCCACTGCGTCCCGTCGGGCACGAAGGTCACCGCGCTGCTGACGCCCCAGGCGTACGTGCTCGACGTGGCCCGGAACCGCTGCCAGCGGATCGCCTTCGACCACGTGTCCCAACAGGCGTACTCGGGGTACCCGCTAATCTCCCGGTAGCCGATGCCGGTCACGGCGTGGTCGGTGACGCCGTCGCCGCTGCAGTCCACGAACAGTACCAGCGGCCGCGCCGCGTCGATCTCCTGCCTCAGCCGCTCGAAGGTGAGCGCCAGCGGGCCGGAAGAGTCGTAGTACAGGTGCTGGCTGGCGGGCGCCACACCGGAGAGTCTGAGCCGCGTGTAGCCGACGAGCGCCGGACCGACCCTGCTGGTGAAGCTCCAGCCGTACGAGAGACCGTTCACGCTGAACGAGGTGCCCATGAAGTCGGCGAGGGAGTCGCTTTCATGCTCGTCCCCCTCTGGAGCCTCGCTCCTGTCGGCGATCACGATCCCGTCGTCGTCCAGGGGCAGCGCGTAGTCCTCGTAGTGTCCAGGTTCGAGAGCCGTCCCGTGCGAGGCGATCATCTGGTAGACCTCGTCGCTCTCGCCGCTCGCGTCGCCCGGGACCAGGTCGGGAAAGCCCTGCCCGTCCCAGTACCCGATCACCATGCCGGCGGACGTCGGGCCGCAGCCGTCATGCCAGAGGTAGGCGGGGACGGCGAGCACTTCTTCGCCGGGAGCCGCGACGGCGCCGCGGGCGCCGGTGGCCGGCACAACGGACCTCGGCGGGACCGGCCCTGTGGTCGTGAGGGCGACAGACTCGGACGGCGGTCGTGTGCGCGCGCTCGCGTGCGCCGCGCCGGCACTCGCGCCGGCCGCCGCCAGAGCGACGAGAAGCGCCAGCGCCGCGACGGCGGCGCGCGCGGAAGAGCCAGAGCGACGCGATGGTCCTGCCACGGACGAGTTCACACTCCCTGCATCGGCTTCACCATTGGATACCTTAGTCGCACGGCGTCGGTGCCCGTTGGCGCGCCAGGCGACGATTGGTAGGCTTGCCACCACCGTGGGTGGACGACCACAGCGCAGAGCATCTTACCGGGTGTACGTGAGCGAGCGCGGCCGGGAGCTTGACCGGCGGCGCCGGAGACGCCTCCGGACGCTCGTCGTCTCGAGTCTCGCCTTCGTCGTCGTCGCCGGCGCACTGGTGGCGGGCGGCTGGGCGCAGGACCTCTGGTCGCGACTGACCGGCGCGGCCCTGTCGAGCGGCCCCGCAACGACGGGCGGCGCCGGCCAGCGCACGCTCGGCGCCGGCGACGTGCTCATCGCACAGGCGCCGCGAGGCGTGGCCGTCGACCCCCCGCCGCCGATTGTGGCCGAGGGCGACGGCGTCAAGGTCGGCACCTATCTGGGCGACGAGACGCGCCGGCTCTATGGTCTGGGGCCGGCGCCCAGGAAGCTCCGCCTCATCTGGAAAACGTTCATCGGCGGCGGCATGACCTCGCCCGTGGGCAAGGGTCCCAACGAGCCCTGGTCCGGCAGCGGCTGGACCGGCCAGCCGGTCATCGTGCGCGAGAAGGGCAAACTCTACCTGCTGTGGGGGGCGTTCGACCGCAAGCTCCACAAGATCGAGCTCAAGACGGGCAAGGTCGTCTGGGAGTACGCCTTCGACGACATCATCAAGAGCAGCCCGACGGTGATCGAGGACCCGGACCCGGACACCACCGCGAACAGGTTCGTCGTGATGGCCGGCTCCCGGCGCGGCTGGCCCTCGAACTACACCGACCCGTCACAGGCGCCGTATAGGGCGGTGTCGGTGGGCAGCGGCAAGGAGCTCTGGCGGCTGCCGGTGCCGCTCACCTCGAGCTACAGCCGCGACGTGGACGGCAGCGGCTTCTTCTACAAGAACCGGCTGTACTCGGGGGTCGAGAGCGGGTGGTTCTATAAGCTCGACCCCTTCAAGACCGAGCCCTGGAACGGCCGCCGCAAGCCGAAGATCGTTGCGGAGCGGCTGCTGCTGGGCGATCCGGGCGACGCCTCGGCCCACGGGGGCAACCTCGTCCTCGAGGCGTCCCCCAGCCTGCTCGACGACGTCGTCTACGTGGCCTCCGGCTCGGGACACGTGTACGGGATGCGCCGGAGCGACCTCAAGGTCGTCTGGGACTACAAGACGGGCAGCGACATGGATGGGACCCCTGTGCCCACCTCGGCCGGCAAGCTCCTCGTCGCGGTCGAGAAGCAGTACATCAGCGGACACGGCGGTATCCTCATGCTCGACCCCTCCAGACCCCCGTCCAAGGCAGTCGTCTGGTTCTTCCCGACCGGCGACCGCAAGCTGGGCGACTGGGAGGGCGGCGTGATCGGGTCGGTGGCGGTCAACGACACCTACGACCCGTGGGGCCGCCGCCCACGCCTCGCCGCATTCATCGCCATCGACGGCAACCTCTACGTCATCTCGCAAGCCAGAACCTCCGGGAGCGCGCCGGGCCCCAACGGCGACGGTCCCTACCCCACGCCGCGAGTCGTCGCCAAGTTCGCCATCGGGGCCGGCATCAGTACGCCGATCATGGTCGACGACACCATCGTCGCCGCCGGTTACGACAACACGATCCACCTCTACAGGATCAAGTACGAGCCGGCCGAGAAGGGGGCGGAGGGCGCCCTGAAGAGCCCGAACGGCACCTGGTACACCGTCTCCGTCAAGGAGAAGGACCGCTTCCCGGCCGGCGGCGCTTTCGAGAGCACGCCGGTCATGTGGAAGGGAAGGGTGTTCATCGGCTGCCGGGACGGCTCGCTCTACTGCGTAGGTGACGAGTAGCGAGCGGCGGCGGCGGCAGCCGTTCGTACCGGTCCTCGCATCGGCGGTTCAGGTCGCGCCCGCGCCGGGCATCTCATGAACGTTGGCGGACGTCCGCACCCCCAGGCGGCGTCCGCCACCAGCGACCCCGCCCCAAGGAGGTTCCGTCATGTCCGACGCATCACGCCGTGCCGAAGCCGTATGGCAGGGCACGCTCGCTCGCGGGTCAGGTGAGGTCACCCTGGCGACGAGCGGAGCGGCCGGTCCGCTGCCCGTGACCTGGGCGTCGCGCACCGAACGGTCCAACGGCAAGACCAGCCCCGAGGAGCTCGTGGCCGCCGCTCACGCGAGCTGCTTCAACATGGCGCTCTCCGGCATCCTCGGTGACCGCGGCACGCCGCCCGACAAGCTGGAGACCAGCGCCACCGTGACCTTCACGGAGGTCGAGGGCGGCTGGAAGGTCGGCTCGTCGTCGATCACGGTCAAGGGATCGGTGCCGGGCATCGACGAGGATGCGTTCAGACAGGCGGCGGAGGCCGCCAAGGACGGCTGCCCGATCAGCGGAGCGCTCAAGGGCAACGTCGACCTGAGCGTAGAGGCGACCCTGGTCTGAGTCCACGGCAGGACCGCCGCGGGGGCGGGCCCGGGCGACGGCAGCCCGCCCCTGCATGTATCCTGAGCCGGTGGAGGACCTGGCCGGCATCGGCTCGAGACGGGCGCGGCCGCCGCGTGTCGCGGCGGCCGCCCTCCATGCGGCGGCCGTCCTGTGTGCGGCGGCCGTCCTTCTGCTCACCGCCTCCCCGGCCGCTCGCGCCGGGGGAGCCGGAGTTGCCTTCAGCCCCTTCGTGCTCAGCCTGGGAGCCGGCCTCTACGAGCAGTATGGGTACGCCCCCGCGTACACACGCAACGTGCCCGCTTTCGACGAGCAGGGCCGGGCCTACCTCCGCAGCCGCACCGCTTCGGGAGCCGAGACGTCCTACGTCCATACGCGGGAGGCCGGCGCCTGGGTGCGGCTCGACTTCCTGGCCGCGCTGCGCGCGGCCTATCCCTCGTTCGTCAAGACGGTCGGGGCCGGAGGACTCCGGAACGACGGTCTCGTCTTCGACCGGCAGGGCCGCGCCTACAACCCGATCACCGTCCGCGTGAAGGACGGGACGACCCGCAACGCGCTCCTCGTCTCCTGGGATCACTGTCGCACCTGGGCCGTCTTCAAGCTGCCCAAGGGTACCTTCACCACGGAGCGATGGGTGGGACACAACGAGCTCGACGGGCCGCCGTTCCTCGCCTTCTGGCGGACCTCCAGCCCTCCCGACCTCCCCGGGAGCCAGACCAACACGCTCTGGGTCACGCAGCCGCGACTGGAGGACGACCGGCTCGTGCTCCCTCCGCTGGTGAAGATCACAAACAGATGTCTGGGACTGAGTCGCGACTCCGGCGGCGCCTCCTTCGCCGCCACTCGCGGAGGCAAGACCTGGTTCGTGTGGTCGGAGACGGCCCCTCCCGGCAAGGGCGGGACTCCCCAGTACATCGCGACCTACGATCACGCGACGGACGCCGTGCGAGGACGCCGCAGACTTGTGACCACGACCCGCCGCAGCGACCCTCACAACAAGCCCGGCATCTGTCTCGACAGTTCCGGTCGTCTCCACGTGATCGCCGGCGGCCACGGAGCGCCGGCGCAGTACCTGTGTTCCCTCGCGCCGCTCTCCGCGGACCTCGGTTGGACGAAGCCCGTCCCCGTGCTGCGCACGGGCTGGGTGTCGAAAAGCGACCCCGGTGTGCAGGAGGGGCGCCAGACCTATCCGGCGTTCGTCTGCGACAGCCGCGACACCCTGCACCTGGTCACGCGCCAGTGGCGCCGTGGCGTGGATCCGTACCACGACGGCCGCGGATACGGCGCACTCGTGCACCAGTCCTGCACGACGGAAGGGACCTGGAGCGAGCCGACGGTGATCGTGGCAGGCGCCGCCCCAGGCTACAGCGTCTTCTTCCACAAGCTGGCGCTCGACGCGAGGGATCGACTGTTCCTCTCGTGCAGCTATCAGGGAGGGCCTGAGTTGAAGCAGGAGCGCGCCGCCGGCGCCGCCCTGGCCGTGCTTGGCCGCACTCGGCTGCGCCCGGGCAAGTACCGTGGCCGCATGCTCCTCGTCTCGGTCGACGGCGGCGCGACGTGGCGGTTCGCCGAGGACGCCGACCTCGAGGCCCCGGCCGCCCGGGGCACCGCCGGGAGCCCCGCCGCCCCGCCGCCCGTCGGCGTGTCCGGCGGTCGCTCGGCGGCGGACCCGTCGCCCGTCGCCTGGCGCTGGGTCAACCCGTTGCCGCAGGGGAACCAGTTCACCGCCATGGCGTTCTCCGGGCGGAGGAGGGGCTGGGCCGTCGGCACCCACGGCACGATCCTGACGACGCAGGACGCCGGCCTCTCGTGGTCGGGGCAGGCGTCCCCCGTCGTCGCCGATCTGTTCGGCGTCGCCGCGGCCGGCAACCGCGTATGGGCGGTCGGCGCCGGGGGCACGATCCTGCGCACGACCGACGGTGGGCGAACGTGGAAGCCCTGCGTCAGTGGCACCACACGCGACCTCTTCGCCGTCTGCGCTGTGTCGACCCGCAACGTGTGGGCCGTGGGAGACCGTGGCACGATCCTGCACACGCGGAACGGCGGCCGCTCGTGGTCCCCGAGCTTCACGACCTCGAGCGCTCCGCTGTTCGGCGTCTCCTTCGCCGGCTCCCGACACGGGCTTGTCTCCGGCGGCAAGGGCGTCCTGCTCTACACGCGGACCGGCGGAGACCGGTGGAAGCGGCGGCGGTCGCTCTCCAGCGCGCCGCTGTTCTCCGTCACGCTGCTCAAGGACGGGCGTGCGGCGGCGGCGGGGGGAGAAGGCACGCTGGTCACGAGCACGGATCGAGGGTGGACCTGGCGCAAGACGCGCACCCGGACAAAGGACACGCTCCACGCCGTGCGCCTGGTCGCGTCCGGCCGTGCCTGGGCAGTGGGCCAGCGGACCGTCCTCCGCAGCAGCGGCAGGTTGAGACGCTGGACGGCGCACCGTCTGCCCGTCCCGGGGCCAACTGGTGCGCTCGCCGCCGTGAGCGGCCGCCTCGTGCTGGCCGGCGGCGCCGGGGGCGCCATCTGCCGGAGTGCCAACGGGGGGAAGACCTGGCGTTCGCTCAGCGGCGGACCCCGCAACGGATGGAACGACATGCTCAGCGCGGGAGGAGAGGTGTGGGCGGCCGGCGCCGGCGGCACGCTCCTCCGCACCGCCCCCGGTGTGCTCGTGCGACAGAGCGTCGGCGACGCCGGTCTCCGCGGCATCGCCCGCCGTGGTCCCCGCGGCTGGGTGGTCGGCGAGGACGGCGCCGTGGCGACCACCGTCGATGCCGGCGCGACCTGGTCGGTCCTCACGCCACCCACCGGGGAGGACCTCGAGGCCGTTGCGGCGCCCTCGGCCGGCACGGTGGTGGCAGCCGGCAGAGCGGGCGCTCTCCTCGTGAGCGACGATGCTGGAGCCTCTTGGCGCGCGCACGACATGACCGACGTCGACCTGCTGTCGCTCACGTTCTCCGACACGCTTCACGGCTGGGCCGGCGGCGGCGCGAGCTTCGGCGAGACGCGCGCCGAGATCCTGCGCACGACCGACGGGGGCGCCACCTGGCTGCAGGCGGATCTGGGGGTGTGGGGCCGGGTCCACGACCTCTGCTTCATCGACTCGCTGCGCGGCTGGGCGGCTGTGGAGGACTGGGGCGTCGACGGCGACAGACCGCAGGGCGCGATCCTCGCCACGGTGGACGGCGGCCGAACCTGGGTGCGGCAGGACACCACGGCGGCCGGACTCCTGGCCATCGACATGACGCAGCACGGCGAAGGCTGGGCGTGCGGCGAGCAGGGGCTGGTGCTCAGGACGGTCGACGCCGGGAGCACCTGGATCGCCTGCGACGCCGGAACGGACGTCGCACTGCGCACGCTCGCCCTTGAAGCGGCCGAGGTGTGGCTGGCCGGCGCGGACGGCGCCGTGCTCTGCGGGGACGGGGCGCCGGCCGCCGTGCCGGCTCCCTGATCCCGCACGGCGCGTGCGCCCGGCGGGATCAGGTTGACGCGGCGTTGACGAGTACGGGCAGCCGGCCTCGCCAGCGAGACCAGAGGTCGTCGTCGGTGACGAGGCTGCACATGAAGTCGGCCACGTTGGCCATGGTCGACGCGCCGGGGCGGAAGAGGCTGTCGACGAGACCGTCGTGCAGGTCGTAGGGCGTCACGTCGCCCTCGCACAGCGTGTCGGGGCGGACGGCCGACCACTCGACGTACCGGTCGGCCGTCCCGACGTCGCGCTGCAGGAAGTCCGCGGCGCGCTGGTTGTCGCGCGCCGGCGGCAGCAGGCAGCGGAGCGCCCAGAGCGCGGCCCGTTCGACCGGGCCGCGCCGCACGTCCTCCCGGCCGGGCCTGTTGACCGAGACACTGCTCATCAGCACGAATCTGACCGGGTGCGCAGGTCGTTCGGCGCGGATGGCGTGGCAGCTGCGCCGTACCGCCTGCGTGACCAGGTCGCGGGGCTTGCCGAACAGTCCTTGCGCCGTCAGGTTGTGTCCGAGGCAGGAGACCACAGCATTGCACTCCTCCACGAGGCCGGCGAACTCCTCGTCTCTCAGCGACAGCAGGTCCGCCTCGACCACCTCCGTGCCTCCGTGCTCCGCCGCTCCGGCCGGCAGCCGCCGTGCCGAGCGGACCACGACCCTGACGTGCGCGCCGCGGTCAAGCAGGCCCCGCACCACGCGGCCGCCCGTGCGACCGGTGCCGCCGAGGACCAGGACTCTGTAGTCCGACGTCATCACTCCCCCTTCGGGTACTGGAACACTTCATCGAGCGGGACCCGGAACACCTGGGCGATCTTGAACGCCATCTCGAGCGAGGGGGAGTAGCGACCCTGCTCTATCGCGATGACCGTCTGCCTCGTGACGCCCAGCCTGTCGGCAAGATCGGCCTGCGTCATCTCGCCGGCCGCGAAACGCAGTGCCCGGATGCGGTTGGTGACGCGAGTGGGTCTGACCATGTCAGAACCCCCGGCGGTATGAGATCAGCTTGACCACCGAGGCAACCACCGAGCCCGCTGCGAACGACAGGAAGAGCACACTGGCGATCCAGAAGTAGTCCTTTTCGAGCATGGTGAGGGCGAGCGCCCCGACCACGCCCACCGACGACACGTAGAAGCCGATGAGGTCACCCCTGCGCGCGATGCTTCTGTCGCGCTCGTCCTTGCGGTCGATCTCGTCCTCCGCCCTTCTGCCGCGCAACTCCGCGGAGACGCCGGTGCCGATCGCCATGATGATGGCTCCGACGATGTTGAGCGCCACCGACGCGACGATGGCGACGATGAGCGGCACCTGGTAGGCGATCTGTGACGCGGACGTCTCCTGCAGGCGGCCCAGCATGATGACGACGTACACCACCGGGACGACGACGGCGACGACGCCGCTCACCCAGGTCATCTTCTCTTCGAACGGCATGGCTGCCTCCCGGCCGCCGGCGCCCGGACAAGGGACCCGGCGGTATGTCAGATTTGTTTGACATCAGGAGTGTAAAGTTTGCGAGACATGATGTCAATCTTCTTTTACATCACCGGCGAGCCGAAGACGGATGAGGCGGACCTCGTGGGAGTCAGGCGGGGAGGCCGAGCGCCGCAGGCAGCTCGGCCAGTGTCTCGATGCGCGGGACGGCGACGTCGCGGCGGCGGCCGGACCGGTCCAGGAGGATGGCCGGGCAGCCGCAGGCGATGGCGCCGCCCACATCCTCCTCCAGGCTGTCGCCGACCATGACCGCGTCCGCGGGCGCCACGCCGAGCAGTCCGAACAGCGTGGAGAACATGCGCGGCGCCGGCTTGACGGCGCCGGTCTCGAGGCTGGAGACCGCCGCCGACATGTACTCGTCCAGGGCGAAGTGCGCGACGATCTCCTCCACTCCGTGACCGAGCGCATTGGAGAGCAGCGCCATGCGTACACCGGCGGCCTTGATCGTCTCCAGGCAGGGCAGCACGTCGTCGTACAGGCCGAAGTTCTCGGCGGCGCTCCAGGCGCTGATGACTGCCCTGGCGGTCAGCTCCACGGCGCCTCTGGGCCCGCCGCCGAGCCCGTCGATGATCGCGCGTGCGATCACGTCCAGCAGGTGGTCGTCGTGGACGAGACCGGTCTCCTCGCGGCGCGCCGCGACCGCCTCGAACGCGGCGCGCTCCGCCTGCGGCCAGCGCGCCGGATCCAAAGCGAGTCCGAACCGCTCCCCGGTGCGGACGTACCCTGGGGCTTCGAACAGATCGCTCGGCCGCAGCAGCGTGTAGTCGAGATCGAACACGACGGCCTGCGGCGTCGCCAGCGGCAGCAGCGCACCCTGCTCGTCCGGGTGCGGGGCGGCGGGCGGCTCGGACGAGCGTGTGTCCTGGTTGCTCACACGTACCGCTCCAGCACCTCGCCGGCCCGATAAGACGAGCGCACGAACGGCGCCGCCAGCACGATGAGCCCATGCTCCTCGCCCCGGCGCCGGTACCCGTCGAACTCCTCCGGCGCCACGTAGCGAGCGACCGGGAGGCATCCGGCGCCCGGCTGCAGGTACTGCCCGACGGTGACCGCGTCGACGCCGACGGATGCGGCCTCGGCCATGACGGCGTCGACCTCGGCGGCCGTCTCTCCGAGGCCGACCATCAGACCCGTCTTGACGAGCGGCCGGGATGCGGCGGCGGCCGGCTGCGGCGAGCGCGCCCACACGGCGGCGCGCGCGAGAACGTCGAGCGACCTGTCGTACCGTGCCTGGGGCCGGACCACGGGATACAGGCGCGGCACCGTCTCCAGATTGTGGTTCAGCACGTCCGGGCGGGCGGCGAGCACGGCGCGCAGCGCTGCCTCGTCGCCGCCGAGGTCAGGGATGAGCACTTCCACCGTCGCGCCGGGTACCGCCGCGCGGATGGCGGCGATGCACGAGGCGAACTGGGCGGAGCCGCCATCCGGCAGGTCGTCTCGCGTCACGCTCGTCACCACCACGTGACGCAGTCCGAGTCGCCGCGCCGCCTCCGCGACCCGGCGCGGCTCGTCCGGATCCGGTACGCGGACGCCCTGAGGCCTGCCGCCGCCCTTCTCCTCACCCTCCACGACGCAGAACCTGCACCCCCGCGTGCACACGTCGCCGAGTATCAGGAAGGTCGCCGTACCGGACGAGTAGCACTCCCCCTTGTTCGGGCAGCGAGCCTCGCGGCACACCGTGTGCAGATCGAGCTCGTCGAGCAGGGCGCCGGTGGCACGGTACTGCCGCGGCGCCGGCGCCTTGTGCTTGAGCCACGCCGGCTTGCGGCCCGGAGTGTCGCGGCCGTCGTTCACTCAGATGCTGTGGACGCCGCGGCCCAGCCCGCCCAGCGCGGCCTCGCTGACAGCCTCGGAGAGCGTCGGGTGGGCGTGGATCGTGGCCGCCACGTCGTCGAGCGTGAGTCCGTTGTGAACCGCCAGCGCGAGTTCGTGCACCAGTTCGGTGACGTGCGGTCCGATCAGGCTGGCGCCGAGCACCCTGCCGCCGCCCGGCTCGCAGACGACGCGCACGAACCCCTCGTTGTCGCCGTCGCACACCGCCTTCGAGTTGCCGTTGAAGCGTACGCTCGCGACTTCGTGCTCGACCTCTTGGGCCTTCGCCTTGTCCTCGGTCAGGCCGCAGCTCGCCACCTCCGGCGAGCTGAACACGCAGTTCGGCACGAGCGAGCGGTCGACCTCCAGGGACGAGCCGGTCACCGCGTTCTCAGCAGCGACGGCACCTTGATGGTACGCCCAGTGGGCGAGCAGCGGCGGGCCCGCGACATCGCCCGCCGCGAACACGCCCTCGCGAGACGTACGGCAGGTCGCGTCCACGGTCACGAAGCCGCCGGGATCGACCTCGACGCCGGCCTCCTCGTAGCCGAGGCCGGCACTGACCGGCCGGCGACCGACGGCGACGAGCACGGCCTCGGCGGTGACGCGTGTGCCGCCGGCCAGGTGCAGTCTGACGCCTTCGTCATCCGCCTCGGCGCTCTCGACGGCCGTCTTCACGTGCGTGACGATCCCAGCCTTCTTGAACGCCTGCTGGAGGCTACGGCCGACGCGTTGGTCCTCGCCGGGCAGGAGTTGCGGCAGCATCTCGATCACGGTCACCTCGGCGTAGAGACGGTTGAACACGCTGGCGAACTCACAGCCGATGACGCCGCCGCCCACAATAGCCAGGCTGGCCGGCACCTGATCGACCTGGAGCAGCTCGTCACTGGTCATGATCCTGGGGTCGCTCCACTCGAAGAGACCCATGCGCACCGGCTCGGAGCCGCTCGCGAGGATGACGGCGTCGCCCTCGAGCTCGCCGCCGTCGGGGAGCACTCTGCCGTCTGCGAGGACGGCGCCGGGCGCGAGGGCGATGCGGTCCGGGCCGGCGAGCGTGCCGCGGCCGGCCACCACCGCAACCTTGCGCGCCTTCAGCAGGTGCTCGACGCCGCCGCGCAGCTGCGCCGTCGCGGCCTCCTTGCGCGCCATGAAGGCGGTGAAGTCGAGGCCGACCTCCCCGACCAGCACGCCGTACTCGGCGGCGCGGCGAGCTTCGTGCAGGCGCTCGGCCCCGGCCACCATCGCCTTGGTCGGGATGCAGCCCCGGTTCAGGCAGGTGCCGCCGATCTCGCGCGCCTCCACCAGCGTCACCTCGGCGCCGAGCTGGGCGGCGCGACCGGCGGCAACGTAGCCGGCGGGACCTCCGCCGAGCACCAGGATCCTGGTCATGCGTCGTACCTCCTCTTCGGCGGCCGCATCAGGGTCGCCGTCTGCTCTTCGTCAGCCGGCCACGATCCTCCGGAGCGTGGCCTCGAGCTTCCGCAGCGTGGTGTTCCAGATGGTCTCGGGCGCCAGCGTCACGCCCGACCCGGCGAGCCCGTCGCTCTCCCAGAGCTCGCCGACAAGGGCCTCGACCGCCTGCGTCAGCTCGTCCGGGGGGCGCTCCATGAGAAACGACCCGTGCACGAGCGTCCGCCCATCCGTGCGCGCCTGGGCGATGGCGACGACCTTCTGCCCTCGTGAGCAGATGTCGTACCGCAGCGCGCCGGAGAAGCAGAGGGCGCTGCGTTGGTAGGGTACCTCGCCGCTGCCGTCCAGCGTCACCCCAAGCTCCTTGAGAGCGGCCGCGAAGGCGGCCGCGACAAGACCGTACGGCGTGCCGACGTCGACGGCGCTCCGCGGCCCAGACGTCGGCACGCCCGGTGGGAACACGACGGCGAACGACCACTCGAACGCCTCGCCGTGCAGCACGGCGCGGCCGCCCGTCGGTCTGCGCACCACCTCGAACGGCAGCCCCGGCACCACCTGCAGATGCTGGAACTTGCCGATGCTGAGCGCGGGAGGAGCCCACGTGTAGCGACGCGCCAGCACGTCGTCGGCGGTCCGCAGCAGACCCTCGTCCAGGGCCATCTGCGCACCGCCTCCGTCGCGCAAGTCGGGAAGGATCTTGATGATGCTCATGGCGTGCTCGAATCGGTCGGTCACGGAGCCGCGGGTACCGCCGGCAGGCGGCCCGGGCACGGCCTCAGGCGCCGCCCTCCGATCCCTCCGGGAACTGCTCTTTCAGGATGGGATGACGGGCGGCTCGGGCCTCGTCAAGTCGTCGCACCGGCAGCGTCACCGGCGCCGAGTGCACCAGGTCCGGGTGGTCGCGCGCCTCCTCTGCCACCAGGCGGAACGCGTCGACGAGCCGGTCGAGCGCATCCTTGCTCTCCGTCTCCGTCGGCTCCACCATGAGCGCCTCGTCGACGATGAGCGGGAAGTACGTGGTGGGCGGGTGCACGCCGTAGTCGAGCAGCCGCTTCGCCACGTCCAGCGCGCGCACGCCATCCCTCTTGAGCGGTGTCGCCGACCCGACGAACTCGTGCATGCACCTCTGGTCGCCATACGGCAGGTCGAGCAGGTCGCGCACGCCCTCCATCACGTAGTTGGCGTTGAGCACCGCCGTCTCGCTGACCTGGCGAAGGCCTTCCGCGCCCAGACTGCGGATGTACGTCCACGCCCGAACCAGCACGCCGAAGTTGCCGTAGAAGGTACGGACTTTGCCGATGGACCGCGGACGCTCGTACTGGAAGAAGAAGCGACCGTCCGCTCCCTTCTCCACCAGCGGCACCGGCAGGAACGGCGCCAACGCGTCGCGGACCACGATGGGGCCGGCGCCGGGACCACCGCCGCCGTGCGGCGTGCTGAAGGTCTTGTGCGTGTTGAAGTGGACGATGTCGAAACCCATGTCGCCGGGCCGCGACACCCCCAGGATGGCGTTGGCGTTGGCGCCGTCGTAGTAAAGCAGCCCGCCGGCGTCGTGGATCAGGCGCGCGATCTCCGCGATGTTCTCCTCGAACAGGCCCAGCGTACTCGGGTTGGTGAGCATGAGTCCGGCGATGCCGCCTTCGCCGACCACGCGCCGCAGCTCGTCCAGG
>DAIQNY010000047.1:0-14949 GCA_036788155.1 Actinomycetota bacterium
TTGACGTTGTAGGCCTCGCCGGTCGTGTCGGCGCCCACCGTGGCGACCACCGGGATGTTGGCCTCGGCGAGCAGGTCGAGGACCTCGGTGTTCACCTCGTCGACCTCGCCGACGAAGCCCAGGTCCACATGGTTGCCCGCCGCGTCCGTGTGCTTCTTCGGCGTCACCTTGAGCAGCCTGCCGTCCTCGCCGGAGATGCCGACGGCCGAACCGCCGTGCCGGTTGATGAGGCCGACGATCTCCTTGTTCACCTTGCCGACGAGCACCATCTTGGCGACCTCCATCGTCGCCTCGTCGGTCACGCGGTGCCCGTCGACGAACTCCGGTTGCATGCCGAGCTTCTTCATGTGGCTGCTGATGGCCGGGCCGCCGCCGTGCACGACGATGGGCTTCATGCCGACGAGCCGCAGCAGGACGACGTCCTCGGCGAACTGCTCCTGCAGGCGCGGCGATGTCATCGCCGCGCCTCCATACTTGAGGACGACGGTCGTCCCCCAGAAGCGGCGGATGTACGGCATCGCCTCGAGGAGGGTCTTGACGGTCTTCTGGTGCCGTACGGTCATGTCGAGTACTCCGCGTTCAGGGTGACGTAAGCGTGTGTGAGGTCGCTGAAGTAGACGGTGGCCTCCTTGCCCGGGCCGTTGAGCGCCACCGTGAGGTCGATCTCTGGCTGGTGCATGATCTCGTGGAGGCGGACCTTCCGGGCCTCGTCCAGTTCGGCCGGGTGCCCCTGCTCGACGATCACCACGTCCTCGTAGGCGATCCCCGCGGGCAGGTGTGTGTGACCCTCGCGGCCGAGCGCCTGGCCGATGGCCTGCATGATGCGGCCCCAGTTGGCGTCGCGGCCGTAGAACGCGGTCTTGACCAGGGGCGAGTTGGCGACCGCGCGGGCCACGGCCTCAGCGCCCTTTTGATCCCTCGCCCCCGTCACCGTGAGCTTCATGGTGCGGGTGGAGCCCTCGCCGTCGGAGACGATGCTCACGGCGAGGGCCAGGAGGGCGGCGTCGAGCGCCTCGCCGAGCATCGCCAGCCCCTCTTCACCGGGCTCGACGCTCGAGGCGCCGTTGCAGAATCCGAGCACGGTGTCGTTTGTCGACTCCTGCCCGTCCACCGTGATGCGGTTGAACGACCGGTCCACAGCCTTGTGCAGGAGCGTCGTCCACTCGTCGCCGCTCACCACGGCGTCACAGGTGACGAAGCAGAGCATGGTGGCCATGTTGGGGCTGATCATGCCGCACCCCTTGGCGGCGAACCCGAGCTTGACCGTGCCTTCGGGCAGGACGACGTCGAGCGCACCGGTCTTGGCGTGCTTGTCCGTGGTGCGGATGGCGGCCGCGAAGTCCTCGGCCGCGGCGGCGTCGCCGCCGGCCGGCAGCGCGGCCGCGGCGGCGGCGATGCCGCGTTCGATCTTCTCCATGGGCAGGTGGACGCCGATGAGCCCGGTGGAACACACGGCAACCTGCTCCACCGGCAGCCGGAGGTGGTTCGCCGTGAGCAGCCGCATGCGCGCGGCATCGGCCAGGCCCTGCTTGCCCGTCACGGCGTTGGCGTTCCCCGCGTTGACCACGACGGCCTGCAGGTGAGCGCAATCGCTGGACTCGCGCGTGAGGCGGACCGGCGCGGCGGCGGCGGCGTTGCTGGTGAACGTCGCCGCCGAGACGGCCGGCCGTTCGCTGAGCAGCATGGCCAGGTCCAGTTTGCCCTTTCTCTTGACGCCGCTGGCGACGCCGGCGACCTTGAACCCCTTGGGAGAAGTCAGGCCGCCGCCGACCGGCTTGGCGAACGGCGGCAGCGGCGCGAAGCGGCTCTGCGGCAGCATGTCAGACCAGTCCTTCATGCTCAGGCAGGCCCAGCATGACGTTCATGTTCTGCACGGCCTGTCCGGAGGCCCCCTTCATCAGGTTGTCGATCACGCTGATGACGAGGACCCTCCCCGCCCGCGCATCTGCATACGGGAAGATGCGGCAGTAGTTGGTGCCGGCCACATCCCTGAGCTGCGGCGGCGCGTCGCACACCTCGACGAAGGTCTCGCCCGCATAGAACCCCTCGTACAGAGCCATGAGGTCGCCCTGCGTGGGCAGCGGCCACGTTGCCGGATTGACGTAGATCGTCTCGCTGATGCCCCGCTGCAGCGGCACCAGGTGTGGAGTGAACGTGAGCGACGGCGCGACGGCCGCGGCCGGCGCCGTCCCGGGGCCGCTCGGCATCGACCCGTAGCCGCGCGTGTTTGTGACGGCGGCGAGACCGGCGGCGATCTCCGGGTAGTGCCGGTGCGATCCGACGCCGTAGGCCACGAGGTCGGAGTCGACGCTGCAGTAGTGAGTGGCCGCCTTGGGCGTCTTGCCGGCGCCGCTCACGCCGGACTTGGCGTCGATGATCACATCGACGAGGCCGATCTGCTTGAGCGGCGCCAGCGCCAGCAACGCCGCCGTGGGGTAGCAGCCGGGGTTGGCCACGAGGTCTGCCCCGGCCACCTCCTCCCGGTGCAGCTCTGTGAGTCCGTACACGCCGGGGAGCAACTCTGGGTGCGGGTGCTCGCCGTACCACTCGACGTAGGTCGCCGCGTCCAGTCGGAAGTCGGCACTGAGGTCGATGACCTTGACGCCGTCGTCGAGCAGCTTCTTGGCGATGGGCGCCGTGTCGCCGTGCGGCGTGCAGAGGAAGGCGACGTCAACACCGGTCAGATCGGCCTGGCTGCAGAATGCAAGGCCCGTGCGCAGCCGGGGCAGGTGCTGCTGCACCTGCTCCCCCGCCAGCGTCTCAGAGCTGATCGCGGTGAGCTTGACCGAGGGGTGTCTCAGCAGCAGCTCGGCCAGCAGCGCGCCGGTGTAGCCGCTGCCCCCGACGATGCCGACGCTGGCTACGCACGGGTCGGCTGCCGGGTTCTCGCCGGTGATGGTGGTCGTGGTCGGGACTTGCATGCAGGTCGCAGAAAGCATCAGGCACTCCGGTGCACGTCGGTGGACGCGGGCAGGGCGGGCGTTCGCCGGCGGAGGTGAGGCTGACTGCGACTGCGACCAGCTCGACGAGCTAGAGCAGACGAGGGCGCCCACCGGCCGGCGCGCGTCGTGCACGTCGGGCTCGGAGGGCGGCACAGCGCGTGAGACCCGCGGTGCGGGCCTGCGAGACGGACACGGATGTCGGCGCGCTGCTCATTGGCGACGGACTCTACACGAGTCGTGCAGAAGATGCAAGCACGTCGCCTTTCTGATGCACTTTATGCAATGCACACGCCGATAGCCCAGCCGGAGCCGGGCTCCTTCTGCCGGAGCCGACTCCAGTCCGGCACCCGGCACTGCCCGGTGCAGCCGAGCCCAGCTCTCCGCGGGCGGCGCGACAACGCCGCGCCGCCCGCGGGTACCGAAGCGGCAAGCGCCCCTCTCCGGCCCTCCAGCTACCCTTTCGTCCAGGAATGCGAGAGGATGCTCCACGGTCGCCGGTGACGGCGTCCACATGAGGCCACGTGAAGGAGGATGCTCCCTGGTGAACGTCATGGACCAGTACAACGCCAAGAAGAGGACCGCGGACCAGGCCGTCCAGGTGGTCCGCTCCGGAGACTGGGTGGAGTACACCTTCGGTCACGGGATACCGCAGGCGCTCGACCAGGCGCTCGCCGCGCGCAAGGACGACCTCCAGGACGTCAAGATCCGCTGGATGCTCGCGCTGCGGCCGCTCGCCGTGGTGGCCGCGGACCCCGAGAACGACACGTTCACCTTCATGTGCTGGCACTTCAGCGGCCTGGACCGGCGCCTGTGCGACCAGGGTCTCGTCCACTACATCCCGCTGCTGTACCGCAACAAGCCGCGGCACTACCGCGAATCGCTGGACGTCGACGTCTGCATGCTGGCCACGCCGCCCATGGACAGGCACGGCTACTTCAACTTCTCGCTCTACAACTCATCCACGCGCGCGATGGTGGAGAAGGCCAAGACCGTGATCGTCGAGGTGAACGAGAAGCTTCCCATCTGCCTTGGCGGCCGCGAGGAATGCGTGCACATCTCCGAGGTGGACTTCGTGGTGGAGGGCGAGAGTCCAGACCTCGTGGAGCTGCCGCGCATGGCCCCGACCGACGTGGACAGGACCATCGCCGGCCTGGTCGTGGAGCAGATGCGTGACGGCTCGACCCTCCAGTTCGGCATCGGGGGCATGCCGGACACCATCGGCCGCATGATCTGCGAGTCGGACCTCGAGGACCTCGGCATGCACACCGAGATGCTGGTGGACGCGTACCTGGACCTGCACGAGTCGGGCAAGCTCACGAATCGGCGCAAGACCATCGACCGCGGCAAGGGGACCTTCGCGTTCGCGATCGGCGGCAAGCGCCTGTACGAGTGGACGGACACCAACCCCGGCCTCGCCTCGTACCCCGTGGACTACACCAACGACCCCGCCGTGATCGCCGCCAACGACAACGTGGTGGCGATCAACAACTGCGTCGAGGTCGACCTCTTCGGCCAGATCAACTCCGAGTCGTCGGGCCTGCGCCAGATCAGCGGCACCGGCGGCCAGCTGGACTTCACCACCGGTGCCTACATGTCCCGCGGCGGCAAGGCGTTCGTGTGCATGTCGTCCACGTACACGGACAAGAAGACCGGCGAGATGCGCTCGCGGGTGGTTCCCACTCTCGATGTGGGGAGCATCGTCACCGGTCCACGCTCGCAGTCGCCCTTCATCGTCACCGAGTACGGCATCGCCAACCTGCACGGACGGTCCACGTGGGAGCGGGCCGAGCGCGTGATCGAGATCGCCCACCCGCAGTTCCGCGACGAGCTGATCGCCGAGGCGCAGAGGATGGGGATCTGGCGGCGCAGCACGAAGGCGGCGATCGTATGAACGAGATCCGCTGGCACGGCCGCGGCGGGCAAGGAGCCATCACCGCCTCGAAGATCGTCGCGACGGCGGCGTTCGACAACGGGTTCACCGGAGCGGTGATGATCCCGACGTTCGGCACCGAACGCCGCGGAGCGCCGATCTTCTCGTCGCTCAAGATCGCCCGGGAGAAGATCTACGACCTCTCGCCCATCGAGACGCCCGACATCGTCGTGGTGCTCGACCACCTGCTGCTGAAAGAGGTGGACGTGGCCAAGGGACTCAAGCAGAACGGGCTCATCGTCCTGAACACCCCCAAGCCGGTGACCGCCTACGACTTCGGCGGCGCGCGCGTGGCCGTGGCCGACGTCAGCGCCCTGTCGGTGGAGGCGGGGCTGCCGCCGGGCCGCATCAACTCCGGCATCATCGGAGTGCTGTGCCGGGCGTTCGAGATCGTGCCGTTCGAGTCGGTGCTCGAGGAGATCGCGAACGAGTTCGTCGGCAAGAAGCCCGAAGCGAACGCCGAGGCGGCGCGTCTCTGCTACGAGAACACCACGGTCCGTGAGGCGACGGCGGCGGGGGTCGCGTGATGGGCACTCGAGGATATCGCTACAAGACGTCGCACAGCCTGCCGGGTCCGGGAGACGGCGGCAACACCGGGTCGTGGCGGGTCCAGCGGCCGGTCATCGAGCTGGACCGCTGCACGCCGGCGAAGCGGGGCAAGGAGGCGTGCTTCGCCTGCTGGCTCTACTGCCCGGACGTCGTGGTGTCGCGCACCATCCCGCCGCGGATCGACTACGAGTACTGCAAGGGCTGCGGCATCTGCGCCGAGGAGTGCCCCACCGGGGCCATCGAGATGGTGGACGAGTCGGTCTTCCACGAGCACGAGGAGGACTGAGGCGTGCATATCATCGAGACGGGCAACGCGGCCGCCGCGCTCGGCGTCAAGCTGGCCGGCGCGCAGGTCGTCGCCGCCTACCCCATCACCCCGCAGACCCCGCTCACGGAGAAGCTGTCCGAGTACATCGAAGCCGGAGAGATGGACGCCCGATACGTGCCCGTGGAGAGCGAGCACTCGGCGCTGGCCGTGTGCATCGCCGCAAGCTCGGCGGGCGCGCGGGCCTTCACGGCGACCAGCGCCAACGGTCTCCTGTACATGCACGAGCAGGTGCACTGGGCCGCCGGCGCGCGGCTGCCGCTCGTCATGTGCGTGGCCAACCGAGCCGTGGGCGCGCCCTGGAACATCTGGAACGACCACCAGGACTCGGTCTCCCAGCGCGATACCGGCTGGATCCAGATGTACTGCTGCGACCACCAGCAGATCATCGACGACACCCTCAAGGCATTCCGCGTGGCGGAGGCCACCAGCATCCCGGTGATGGTGTGCTACGACGGGTACCTGCTCTCGCATACCTACATGCCGTTCGCGGTCCCCGACGAGGACCAGGTGGCGGAGTTCCTGCCGCCGTTCCAGCCTTCCTACGCACTCGACCCGGGGTCGCCGGCCAACCTCAACACGGTCACGCTCCCTGAGGTCCGCCTGGACGTGAACGGCGAGCTGGCCCACGGCTACATGGAGATCCGCTACCTGCTGCAGGAGGACTTGCGGAACGCCGTGCAGGTGGTCGAGGAGACGGACGCCGCGTACCACGAAGTCTTCGGTCGCGGCGGCGTGCCGCTCGTGGAGCCCTACCGCTGCGACGACGCCGAGTACATCGTCGTCGGCATGGGCTCGCTCACGTACCAGTTGCGGGACGTGATCGAGACGCTTCGCGCCGAGGGGCACCGCATCGGTGTGCTCGGCGTGAGGCTGTACCGGCCATTCCCGGACGCCGCGCTCGCGGCCGCGCTGCAGGGCGCGCGCGGCGTGTTCGTCATGGAGAAGGCGCTCTCCTACGGGTACGAGGGCGCCCTCTGCTCGGACGTCAAGTCCGCGCTGTACGATCACCTCGCGACCCTCGGCCCGGCGCCGTTCGTCAAGGGCCTGGTCGCCGGCATCGGCGGCCGTGAGATCAAGACGGTCGACCTCGCCGACGCCCTGCGCTCCGGCCTCGCCGGCAGCATCCCTGAACCCAACTGGATCGGGATCCAGCTCTAGGAGACAGCATGACCACCAGGACCACGATCCTCTCGCTGCCGAAGGAAGAGTACGTCCACCCCGGCAACAGGGCCTGCACCGGCTGCGGTCTGGGCATCGCGTACCGCATCGGCCTCAAGGCGCTGGGCCCGGATACCATCGTCATCGTTCCGCCCAGCTGCCTGACCGTCCTGCAGGGCCTCTTCCCCGTCGCCTCCACCAAGCTGCCCAGCCTCAACACGACCTTCGCCTGCACCGCGGCGGCAGCCACCGGCGTGCTCGAAGCGCTGAAGGCCCAGGGCAAGGACCACATCAACGTGGTGGCCTGGGCGGGCGACGGCGGCACGGCCGACATCGGCATCCAGTCGCTCTCGGGGGCCTCGGAGCGCGGCGACGACTTCCTCTTCATGTGCTACGACAACGAGGGCTACATGAACACCGGCGTGCAGCGCTCCGGCACCACGCCGCAGGGCGCGATCACCGCCAACACCCCGTTCAAAGGCAAGATGCAGCAGAAGAAGGACGTGGCGGCGATCATGGCCGCGCACGGCATCGACTACGTCGCCACGGCCTCTGCCGCCTACCCCCTCGACTTCTACGACAAGGTCAAGAAGGCGATCTCGCTGAAGGGGGTCAAATACATCCACATCCACACGCCCTGCCCGCCCGGCTGGGGCTTCGACGCGCGCTACACGGTCAAGATCGGCGAGCTCGCGGTCAAGACCGGCTATTGGGACCTCTACGAGGTGGAGAAGGGCGCGTTCCGGCTCACGGGCGCGTCCGAGAAGACGCTGAAGGCGGGGACGCGCAAGCCGGTGGACGAGTACCTGAAGTCGCAGGTGCGCTTCCGCGTCATGTCGCCCGAGCAGGCCGCCGACGTGCAGGCGCGGGTGGATGCCAAGTGGAGCACGTACTCGGACCGCGAGGGCTGACCGGGGTGCGGCGACGCGCGGCGTGTCCCTGAAGGTTGAAGGGGCGAGGGAGCGGCCGTGAGGCCCTCTCCCTCGCCCCTCCGTCGTTCAGGGACGCATGCGTCTGTTCACCGCAGCGTCGCCTGGAACTCCCGCTCGAGCGCCTTGATGATCTTGGTGCGCACGCCGCTGATGTCCTTGTCGTTCAGCGTGCGGTCCGGCGATCGCATGACGACCCGGAGGGCCAGCGAGCGCTTGTCCGCCGGCACCTGGTCGCCCTCGTACACGTCGAACACGCGGACGCTGCGCACCAGCTTGCCGCCGGCGCGGCGGGCCTGCTCGACCACGGCCGCCGCCGGCACATCGCGGCTCACGACCACGGCGAGGTCCTGGGCGGCCGGCGGGTACTGGCCGAGGTCGGTGAACGCTCTGGTGCCCAGGGCGGCCTCGACGAAACGGCCGTTGAGCGTGGCCACGTAGACGGCGAGGTCGTCGAGCCCGTAGGCGGCGCCAACGTCGGGCCGGAGCTGGCCGAGGACGCCCGTGCCGCCCGGTCCCTTGACGCTCACCGCCGCCGACTTGCCGGGGTGCAGGTACGGGAAGTGCTCGGCCATCTCGCCCATCGGGCCGTACTCGGCGGTGAGGCCGACCGCGGCGAGCAGCGCGTCCACGCAGCCCTTGAGAGCGTAGAAGTCGGTCGGCCTGCCCGCCCCCGTCCAGTTCTCGACCTCCAGCGGGCCGGAGAGGACGATGCCGACGGCCTCGGGTTCGTGCGGCAGCACGGCGCCGGGCTCGGCCGCGTGCGCCGGCGCCGGGACTGGAAGGTCCCACAGGTAGACCTTGCCGATCTCGAAGAGGTTGGGCGGGTCGTTCTGCCGGTCGACGTTGTCCTTGACCGCCTTGAGCAGCCCGGGCAGCAGCATCGTGCGCATCACGGCCTGGTCGGCGCTCATGGGATTGGTGAGCCGCACCGGGTCGAGGCGGATGTCGCCCTCCGGCAGGCCGAGCGGGGCCACGGCGTCGGCGGCGATGAAGCTGTAGGTGATGACCTCGTCGAGTCCGCAGGCGGCCAGGGCCCGCCGCACCGTCCGCCGGACCTTCTGCGCTGGTGTGAGCCCGCCGGCGGTGGCGTGCCGCGGCAGGGTCTCCGGAGCGCCGCCGTAGCCGGCGATGCGCCCGACCTCCTCGATGAAGTCCACCTCGCGGACGAGGTCCGGCCTGAAGGTCGGCGGCGTGACGGCCCACACATCGCCGGAGGCGGCGTCGCGCGCTGCCGGCGCGCCGGCCTCATCCACGCCGCACTCCAGCCGGCGCAGGATGCCGGTCTGCTCGGCCGCCGGGACCTCGTAGCCGAGCAGTGCGTCCGTCCTGGCCGGACGGAAGCTCAGCGGAGCGGGCGCCGGCGGCACGCCCCCGGCGTCGACGATGCCGGGCGCGACCGTGCCGCCGCAGACCTCGGCGAACAGCCGGTCGGCGAAGTCGAGTGCGCCGGGCACGAGATTGGCGTCGATGCCTTTCTCGAACCGGTTGCTGGCCTCGCTGCGGATGCCGGTGTGCATCTCCGTGCGCAGGATGCTCGGGCCGGCGAAGTTGGCTGCCTCGAGCACCAGGTCGGTGGTGTGCTCGTCGATCTCGGCGTCCTGGCTGCCGAACACGCCGGCGATGACCAGCGCCCGCTCGGCGTCGGCGATGACCAGCATCTGGTCGTCGAGCGTGCGCTGCACGCCGTCGAGAGTGATGATCTGCTCGCCGGCCGAGGCGCGGCGGGCGATCAGCTTGCCGCCGCGGATCTTGCCGGCGTCGAACGCATGCAGGGGCTGGCCGTAGGCCAGCATGACGTAGTTGGTCACGTCGACGACGTTGTTGATGGGCCGCATGCCGGCGTGGGTGAGGCGCGCCTTGAGCCACGCCGGCGAATCCTGGATCGTCACCCCGCGGATGACGGTGGCCCCGTACCGCGGGCACAGGTCCGGGTCGGCGATCTCGACCTGCACGGCCTCCGCCGCAGCAGCGCCGCCGAACGCCGCCGGAGGCGCGATGGGCGGCGGCGCCAGCTCCAGACGGGCCGCCGCCGCGACCTCCCGAGCGATGCCGTAGATGCTGAAGCAGTCGGGCCGGTTGGATGTCAGCTCGAGCTCGAGCACCGCCTCGCTCACCGGCAGGTAGTCCTGCAGCGGCGCCCCGACGGTCCACTCGTCCGGCAGCACGGCGATACCCGGGCTCTCCTCCTCATAGCCGAGCTCCTGCTCGCTCATGATCATGCCGTCGCTCTCGATGCCGCGCAGGTTGGCCTTCTTCAGCTTGAGGCCGTTCTCGAGCACGGCGCCGCTGAGCGAGACCGGCACCGTGGCCCCGGCCTCGAAGTTGTGCGCGCCGCAGACGATCTGCCGCACCCCGCCGTTGCGCTCCCCTACCTCGACCGTGCAGAGGTTGAGCTTGTCGGCATTGGGGTGCTTCTCCTTGGTCAGCACCTTGCCGACCACGAAGCGGGCAAGGTTCTCCGGGTCTCGCGGCGCACCGACCCAGTCGATGCCCTCGACCTCGGTGCCGCTCATGGTGAGGACCTCGGCCATCTCCTCGACGGTGCCCTCCCAGGCGACGTACTCCTTGATCCATCTGAATGGGATTCTCATCGTGACCGCCTCCTCAGAACTGCCGCAGGAAGCGGACGTCGTTGTCGTAGAACAGGCGCAGGTCCGGGATGCCGTGCTTGAGCATGGCCATCCGCTCGATGCCGCCGCCGAAGGCGAACCCGCTGACCCGCTCCGGGTCGTAGCCGACGAAGCCGTACACCGCAGGGTCGACCATGCCGGCGCCCATGATCTCGAGCCAGCCGCTGTGCTTGCAGCTGCGGCAGCCCGCGCCGCCGCAGAGCCCGCAGTCCACGTCGATCTCGATGCTGGGCTCGGTGAACGGGAAGAAGTGCGGCCGGACCCTGATGCTCCGGTCCGGCCCGAAGAACGCGTGCGTGAAGTGGGCGATGGTGCCCTTGAGGTCGGCCAGGGTGATGCCCTCGTCGACGACGAGGCCCTCGACCTGATGGAACATCGGCGTGTGCGTAGCGTCTGAGTCGCGCCGGTAGACCTTGCCGGGGCTGAGGACGTACACCGGCGGCTGCTGCTGCTCCATCACGCGCACCTGGACGGGAGAGGTGTGGGTGCGCAGCAGGACGCCCCGGTCGGCGTCCACGACCGCCTCGGGCATGGTCTCGCGCTGCTCGACGACCCAGAAGGTGTCGTGGGCGGAGCGCGCGGGGTGGCTCGGCGGCGTGTTGAGGGCCGTGAAGTTGTAATAGTCCAGCTCGACCTCGGGACCCTCGGCGATGCTGTAGCCCAAGCCGATGAAGATGTCCTCGACCTCGCGCATGGTCTGGCTGATGAGGTGCTCGTGCCCCTGCGGGAACGGCTGGCCGGGCAGCGTGACGTCGATGCGCTCGGTGGCGAGCGAGGTCGAGAGCGCTTCGCGCTTGAGCTCGGCCTCGCGCCCCTCCACGAGCGCCTCGAGCTCCTTGCGGATGAGGTTGCCGCCCTTGCCGACCAGCGGACGCTCGTCCGCGGGCAGACCCGGGATGGCGCGGAGGAACTCCGTGAGCGCGCTCTTGCGGCCCAGGACCTGGATGCGCGCCTGCTCCAGCGCGGCCAGGTCGTGGGAGCGCAGGATGGTGTCGCGGCCGGTGTGGTAGATGGCCGCGAGGCCGAGTGCTCGTTGCTTCAGCTCCTGCAGGTGTGCGTCGTCCATCTGGTCATCCTTCCTGCGCCGCCGTGGAGCGGCGTGACGGGTCTTCGAAAGCGCCGGCGGCCCGGCGCGAGAGCTCGTAGAGCGCGATCGCGCCCGCGACCCCGGCGTTGAGGCTCTCGACAGCGTCGGAGGCTCCCGGTGCAAGCGGGATGGTCACCAGGCGGTCGACGAGCGCCGCCGCGGCCTCGGAGACACCGGCGCGCTCCGCGCCGACCACGAGCACGGCCGGCCGGGTCAGAGAGGCGGCGGTCAGAGGCTCGCCGCCGTGGGCGGCGAGCCCATACACCGTCGCGTCCGGAAGCCGGCCGGCGACGTCCGCCGGCTGCAGGCCGGCGAGCACGGGCAGGGCGAAGAGAGCGCCCATGCTCGCCCGCACCGTCTTGGGCGCATACGGGTCGGCCGACGCCGGCGATGCGATGAGGGCGGAGGCGCCGAAGGCGGCCGCCGCCCGGATGAGCGTGCCCACGTTGCCGGGGTCCTGCACGCCGTCCACGTACACGACGAGAGTGTCGCCGGCCGGCGTCGGCAGCACCGACGCGAGCGAACGACGCTCCGGCAGCGGCAGCACGGCCACCACGTCGGCTGGCGTGTCGAGCGTGGAGATGCGCGCCGCGACCCGCTCGCTCACCACGAACACGCCGGGAGGCGGACCCGCGGCGGGCGGCTGCGCGCCGGTGGGCGGCTCGGCGGGCGGCGCAAGGCCGAGGCGCTCGCCGAGCTCGTCCGCGGCCTCCTCCCTGAGGAACACGGCCTGCGGCCGCCAGCCGGCCCCCAACGCGGCCGCGACCACGTCGGCGCCCTCCGCCAGGAAGGCGCCTTCGCGGTCGCGGAACTTGCGCCGGCGCAGCGACGCCGCTCGCTTGACGAGGGCGTTCTGCGTGCTGCTCAGTGGTGCGCCGAAAACCCCAAGCGACTCGCCCCCCGCCTCAGGCGGCCTTGCTCGCGTCGATGGCCGCGCGGGCCTGCTCGACGAGCGAGGCGAAGTAGGTCGGGTCGCTCACGGCGAGCTCGGCGAGGATCTTGCGGTCGAGCTCGATCTGCGCGAGCTGCAGGCCGTGCATGAACTGGTTGTAGGACATGCCGTTCTCGCGCGCACCGGCGTTGATGCGCACGATCCACAGCTTGCGGAACTCGCGCTTGCGCACGCGGCGGTCGCGATAGGCGTACTGGCCGCTGCGCTGGACCTGCTCCTTGGCCCTCTTGTAGCTGGAGTTCTTGGTCGCGCGGTAGCCCTTGGCCTGATCCAGTACCTTGCGGCGCTTCTTGCGCGCGGTGACGCTTCGTTTGACACGAGACATGGTCCGTACTCCTTGAAACAACACCGGACGGGCAGACGCGGCCCGAACGGGTCAAGATCGTGGGTCTTCTCCCAAGCTCAGCGGAGCCCGAGCAGGCGCTTGATCCCCTTGGAATCGGCCTGGCTGACGTCGTACATCTTGCGGAAGCCCCGCTTACGCTTCGCGGTCTTGTGCTCCAGGATGTGGCTCTTCATCCCGTGGCGACGGACCAGCTTGCCCTTGGCGGTGAGACGGAAGCGCTTCTTGGAGGCGCTGTGAGTCTTGGTCTTCGGCATCCGTACCTCCTCCCAGCTACTTCACCGGCGCGAGCATCATGACCATATTGCGCCCGTCCTGGACGGGCATGGACTCGATGACGCCGAGGTCCTTGACGTCTTCGGCGAGCCGCAGAAGCAGCTTCTCGCCGCGCTCCGGATGGACCATCTCGCGGCCCCGGAACATGATCGTCACCTTCACTTTGTCCTTGTGCTCGAGAAAGCGCACGACGTGACCCTTCTTGGTCTCGTAGTCGTGCTGGCCGACCTTGGGCCGGAACTTGATCTCCTTGATGGTGATCTGGCTCTGGTGTTTGCGCGCCTGCTTAGCCTTGAGCTCCTGCTCGTAGCGGTACTTGCTGTAGTTCATGACCCGGCACACGGGCGGGTCCGCGTTCGGCGCGACCTCGACGAGGTCGAGGTTCTTGTCGGCGGCGTAGTCCTGGGCGAACCGGATGGGCTTGACGCCCAGCTGCTCACCGGTCTCGCTGATGAGGCGCACCTGCGGCACCGTGATGCCGTCGTTGATGCGGATCCTGGGCTCGTTGGCCCGATCCCTCATGAACCTGTCTCTTGGAGAAAATGGTCTGCCCATAGACGAAAAAAGGCTCGCCAACGGCGAGCCCTCACGATCTCCTTTCTCGTGAGTGGACCCTGTCGACCTACCAGTGGGCGCAGGGTGGGGTGCTCGCAAGCTCCCTCTTCTGGCGCAGGGCAGTATACACGGAATCCCCGCACGCGTCACCTGCCCGCCGTCCCCCGGGCTCGAGTGGACCGCGAGCGAAAGACGGCGGGGCGGCGCGGACCTAGGAACCGCCGTCCGCGCCGCGAATGCAGGAACGACCGGCGCGATCGCGCCGCGTCTCGTCCCCGGCAGCAGGAGAGGACCGATGGCAGCCGCAGCGCCTGAGCCAGCGTCGTTCATGGTGGACGCCCACGGGGTGCACGACGAGGTCGGCCGCGACCTGCTGGCCGGCCACCTCGAGGACGGCGAGTTCTTCTGGCTGGACCTGTACCGGCCGACCCCCCAGGAGCTCGCCCTGCTCGCCGACGTGTTCCACTTCCACCCGCTGGCCCTGGAGGACGTGGACCACTTCGGCCAGCGGCCCAAGGTCGAGCCCTTCGGCGACTTCGCGCTCATCGTCGCCTACGGCGCCAACGAGGACCAGGACGGGCTCGTGGAGGTCCATTGCTTCTTCAGCGAGCGCTTCCTGGTCACCGTGCACCGGGACTCGTGCCCGCCGTTCGACGAGCTGCGGCGGCGCGCGACGGTGGACACCGCGCCGCCTGCTCGCGGCGTCAGGCTGCTCCATCTCGTCCTCGACGCCCTCACCGACAGCTTCTTCCCCGGGCTGAGCGCCCTCGACGACAGGATCGACGAGCTTGAGGACTCCGTCCTTCAGCGTCCGGACGACACGCAGTTGCAGCTCCTCTTCCAGCTCAAGCGCCGCCTCGTCACGTGGCGCAAGGTCGTGAGCCCTCAGCGGGACATGCTCGCGCGGCTGGCGACCGGCGTGGTGGGTCTGCCGGGGATGACTGAGGACACGGAGCGGTACTTCCGCGACGTCTACGACCATCTCATCCGCATCAGCGACCTCATCGACAGCTACCGCGATCTGCTGACCGGCGCCATGGACGTGTACCTCTCGACCGTCTCCAACCGGCTGAACGAGATCATGAAGCGGCTGACGATCGTGGCGACCATCTTCATGCCGCTCACGTTCATCGGAGGGTTCTTCGGCATGAACTTCCCCTGGATGATCAGGAGCATCGCCGGCTTCTGGCCGTTCTTCTGGCTGGCAGCGGCGCTCGAGATCGTCGTCGTCGTCGGCATGGTCATCTGGTTCCGCCGCCAGAAGTGG